>NZ_JH605000.1:38814-42754 GCF_000250875.1 Sutterella parvirubra YIT 11816
GGGGGAGTTCAAGTACTTCGGCTGCTCGTCGCCTTTGAACGTGCGCGCGCCGAAGCCGATCACGAGGCCCTTCACGTTCCGGATCGGGAACATCAAACGGTCGCGGAAGGCGTCGTAGCGGCGGCCGTTCTTTTCGTTGACGAGACCGGCGGTGAGAAGCTCGCCGCTCTCATACTTGTCGCCGAAGACGGCCTTCAACCCATGCCACCCCTCGGGCGAGACGCCCAGCGCGAAGCGCGCGGCCGTCTCCCCGCTGATCCCGCGGGCCTTGAGGTATTCGATCCCCTTCTGGCTTTGGCGCAGCTCCGCCGTGTAGAAGTCGGCTGCGTCCTTCATGAAGTCGGCCAGGGACTTCGCGCGTTCGCGCTCCGCAGCCGCCCGGGGCGAGCGGTCCCGCGGGACGTCCATCCCGTAGATCCCGGCGAGCTTCTCGACGGCTTCGGGGAATTCGAGATGCTCCATCTCCATGATGAAGCGGATCGCATCGCCCGCCTTGCCGCAGCCGTAGCACTTGTAGAACTGCTTTTGCGGATTGACCGCAAAGCTCGGCGTCTTCTCCTTGTGGAAGGGGCAGCAGGCCATCCAGTTGCGGCCCTTCTTCTGGAGCGGCACGTAGCGCTGCACCACGTCGACGATGTCGGCGCGGTCGAGAAGGTTGGAGATGAAGCCTGCGGGGATCATGCTGGAGCAAAAGGGGCGTGTTCGGTAACCGGTTCGGTTCGTCGGAAGGCCTTGGAATCCCTCTTCGAGGGGAGCTTCCGACAAAAGGAGAAGCGTACAGGGATTGGCGGAGACGTTCGTTAATGGAAGTCAAGCCCCCTGTTCGGGCCTCCCCAAATAGGGGACTCAAGAAAAAGGCGCCCCCAAATGCATGGGAGCGCCAATTTCTTTGCGTTCGGACGCGGCCTCCAGGTGGGGAGCCCTTGTCCGATGAAAACCGCCGGCTGCGAGCCGACGAGCGCTTCATCAGGCGGTCAGACGCGCCTTGATGAGGGCCGAAACCTTCCCGAGGTCGGCGCGGCCGTTGACGCGCGGCTTCACGACGGACATCACTTTGCCCATCGCGGCCATGCCGGTCATGCCGACTTCGGCGACGGCTTCCTCGACGATCGCGGCCACTTCCTCGTCGGAGAGCTGCTGCGGAAGGTACGTCGAAAGCACGTCGATTTCAGCCTGTTCGTTCGCCGCGAGGTCCTCGCGGCCGCCCGAACGGTACTGCTCGACCGAGTCGCGGCGCTGCTTGACCATTTTGCCGATCACGGCAAGCACGTCTTCATCACCGGCTTCGATCTGCTCGTCGATCTCACGCTGCTTGATCGCGGCAAGGAGCAAACGAATCGTGCTCAGACGCGCGGCATCATGCGAGCGCATGGCGGCCTTCATATCTTCGCGGATTCTGTCCTTAATCATCACCATCCTTCGTGAGGCTGAATGTCAGTGGGAAATGGGGTTCAGTCGACCCCGTCCGGAATGCGCTTCCGGGGGCGGGAAACTTGCCTAATCGACCGACCGATTAGTAGAGCTTCTTCGGGAGCATCATGCTGCGAAGACGCTTGTAGTGGCGCTTGACGGCGGCGGCCTTCTTGCGCTTACGTTCGGCGGTGGGCTTTTCGTAGAATTCGCGCGCGCGGAGTTCGGTCAGGAGGCCGGACTTTTCGATGGTGCGCTTGAAGCGGCGGAGGGCGACTTCAAACGGTTCGTTTTCTTTAACGCGGATAGTGGGCATTAAAACACCTGGAATTGTGATGACCCGGAAATTTGGTTTTTCAAGCCCTCGGCGTCTGGTTCCGGGACAAGATGCCGAGGATGCGAAGGGCGCATTCTCGCACAGCCCGGCCCTCATTTCAACGCCCGGAGCCCAATTTTTTGCCGTGTTTCGGGAAACGCCCGCACACTCGGCGCAGAGTTTGTGCGGATAGGGGCGGATTTTTGGGGTTTGCGAGCTGCCGCCCCCCCGCCGTCACGGCAATGTCCGGGTTCGTGCAGGCCGCGCCGGTCAGAGTTCTTCGGGGGCCTTGAGGACGTCCTCAAGCGTGAGTCCCCGCTGGCGCGGTTCGCCGTAGCCCTGCAACTGCGGCGCGCAGGCCTTCCGGAAGACCTCGGCCTTTCGGGCAAGCGCCTTCAGGTCGATCCGCTCCGGCAGGCGCCGGACGTCCGCCATCTCGAGCGCCTGCGTCCATTCGTTGAGCGCAACGAGGTCGACGGCGTTCCCGCCCTGCCGGTCCCACCAAGCGTCCGTCATCGTCCAGCGCGGGTCCGCCCCGTAGATTTGACGGAACCAGTCTGCGAGCGTCCCTTCCGTGAAGGCGTCCCACGAGCGCAGGCAGTTCTCACGCAGGGCATCCCACATGCCCCGCTCGGCGAGTTGTCGGCAGAAAGCAGGTTCGACGAACCGGAACCAAAACCGGAAGTACGGGTCGGCGAACCCGTAGCGCAGTCCCCGCGTCCCCGACGCGAAGAGCGCCGGGCGCTTCGCAAGGAGCCCGTAGCGGTTCTCGAGCCTGTCCATGTAGCCCGCGAGGTTTTGGCCTTGGAGCCGCTCACTGATCGAGGTCCACGTGTCGGCGCCGAAAGTCACCGCCCGAAGAATCCGCTCGTAGACGGAGGATTCGGTCCGGAAGTCCGTTGCGAGGAGCATGTCGCCCTCCGTGCGGAAGGCTTCACCTTCTTCCGAAAAGATCCACCGAAGGAGGTCTTCCCGCGTGAGCGGCGTCCTGTCGGCCAAGCACGCCGCATAGCCCGGAACGCCCCCGGTGACGGCGTGGAACGTAATGAGGTCGTCGGCGCTCCCGCGCGGGTTGAGCTCCAAGAAGACCCTGCGCATCTCGCCGGGCGTGAAGGGCCGGAGCGTCAGCGACAGGTCCTGACGGCCGAAGAGCGGCTCGCCCGCATCGTCGAAGATGCGCCGCATGATCGAGGTGACCGAGCCGCCCATCATGAGAAGGAGGCGCGAGTCGTCCTTCCCCAGATCCCACACGCCCTGAAGGTCCGCCCAGAAGGCGGGCGCAACGGCGTCGAGCGCTTGGCACTCGTCCACGATCATCAGGGAGGGCTTCTCTCTCGTGAGCCTCATCACGAACCGGACGACGTTCCCGAGCGTCAGGCGGCGCGGGCCGTCGTCCTCATTGAGACCAAAGACTTCCCGGACCTGATCCATCCAGATCTGAGCCAACTCTGCCTCGGCGTACTTCCGCGAGCCCAAGAAGTAGAGCACGGGCGGCCGCTCTCCTTCGCGACCTTCAGCATGAGCGTCGTCTTGCCGACGCCGCGGCGGCCCTGGACGACCACCAGGCGCGAGCTCTTATCCGACAACCGCAGCTCCCGCCGCACCGCTTCGAGTGGTTCGGTTCGTCCGTAGAACTTCATGCGTCCTCCACACGGGTCGTCTTCACCGTGAGCATCATGACCACAACAGTCGCAGCTACAGTTGTTGTAGCTGCAGTCAGTGTAACCAAGGACGAGGCACTGAAATCAAGCGGGGCGCCTCTCAGCACCCCGCTCTTGACTCCACCCGACTTCTTCAGTCCGGCTTCTTCTCTTCCTTCGGCCGGTCGAACCACCCCGAGAGCGTCTCGACTTCAACGACGGGCAAACCCGTCCTCACGCGGGCTTCTTTCAATATCCCGGGCGCGGCGCCCTTCCCCACGTGCACGACCGCTCCTTCGGGGAGCATGCGCACGCGGAACGTCAACCCCAAACGAACCAAGGGCTCCAACGCGGACTCCGCGGCGGCGACGCGCTTCAGCTCCTCTTCGGACGGGATCCGCCCGTAGGGAAAGCGCGTCATGAGGCAGGGCCTCGCCGCCTGGTCGGCGTCCGGCATCCCCCAACGGCGGGCGAGCTCGCGGATCTCGTGCTTCTCAAAGTCGGCTTCAAGAAGGGGCGAGAAGATCCCGGCCTCCCGCACGGCACGGGCGCCGGGCCGCCAGCCCTGACGGTC
>NZ_JH605000.1:42828-43526 GCF_000250875.1 Sutterella parvirubra YIT 11816
CCCGCCAACCGCATCATTTCCTTCTTGCAGACGTAGCAGCGCTCGCGCCCTGCGGCCGCAAAGCGCGGGAGCATGTCGTCGGGCATGCGGGCGTCCAGATAGCGCATCCCGAAGCGGTCCGCGAAGCGCTTCGCGCCGTCCGCCTCCCACACCGGCACGTGCGCACCGCTCACGTGAAGAAGCACCGGCACGCACCCGGCGCGGCGCACCGCCCAGGCGACGAACCGGCTGTCGACGCCGCCCGAATAGGCGATGCCGATCCGCTGATCCGCGGGGACGCGAGAGCGGATCAACGCGAGGAGCGTCGTCCCCTTGCGGTCCAGATCGTCCCGCGCGGCGAGCTCCGCGTCCTCGGGGAGTTCGGGGAAGTCGGAGGCGTCGTGGGCTTCCGGGAGCTCTGCGTTCCCGGGGACTTCAGCCCCCGTCACGCCCCCCATGCCCGTCACGACGTCCTTCACGCCGTCCATCAGATCGTCTCGGTTCAAGCTTCGTCCTCCACGGGAGGCAGCGCCGTCCCCCAACAAAAGAGCGTCCCGTTGGCGGTCCCCTCAAAGACCGCGCGGGCGTAGGCCCTCGCCTGGGCTTCCACCGTCATCCGGGGCCAGGGACCGAATTCGGCGCCGAGCCCCTTCAAGACGGCCAACCCCGTCGGCGTCACGGGTTCGCCCGTGCCGCCGTAGGGGCGCACGGCGACGCCC
>NZ_JH605000.1:43554-43866 GCF_000250875.1 Sutterella parvirubra YIT 11816
GGAGCATCGCGGCCAAGGCGGGCGCCGGGTACGGCACCGTACCGTGGGCGCATTCGACTTCGTTGTCGGCGAGCGGAATCGGGCTCACGACGAAGCGCTCAACCCCAGCCTTGACGAAAAGCTCCGCGATCATCCCGACCGCGTAGATGTTGGCCCGCCGCCCGATCTCGTGGAAGTGCACTTCGGAGAGATCCATTCCGTGCACCGCGGCCTCCGCGCGGGAGACCTCCGACCAGATGCGCGCGGCGATCCGGCGCGCGTCGGGCGAGAGGGTCGAGGCGGCGTAGAAGCGCTCGATGTCGGCGGGCGTGC
>NZ_JH605000.1:43957-48016 GCF_000250875.1 Sutterella parvirubra YIT 11816
AGTGAGGTTCAACGCCGCCTCGGCGGGCGCATCAGGGAAGAGCTTCCTGAGAAGCCCCGTCGCCAGCGTCGACGTGAAGCCCGAGAGGGCGAGAAGCCCGCCGAGGACGACCTCGGCGTTCATGCCGGCGTGGATGCGGGCGGTGAGGATGAAGAGTTCTTGGGGCATGGTCGTTGGTGGTCTTTCGTGGTCTTGGTCTTTGGTCGTGGTCGTACTCGGACGGGTCGGGTCGATCAGGTCAGTGACCCAAGGCGCGGAGCACCCTCGCGGCGGCGCATGCGGCGCCGTAGCCGTTGTCGATGTTCATGACGGCGACGCCGGGGGCGCAGGAGGCGAGCATGGAGCGAAGCGCCGTTTCGCCGCCCGCCGCCACGCCGTAGCCGACCGACGTGGGCACGGCGAAGATGGGCCGGTCGGTGAGGCCCCCGAGGACGCTCGCCAGCGCCGCATCCAACCCCGCCGCGCAGATCACGACGTCGCAGGCGTTGATGTCGGCGATCGCCTTCTGGATGCGCCAGAGGCCGGCGACGCCGCAGTCCTCGAACCGGACGGCGGTCCAGCCCAAGTATTCGATGGTCCTGGCGGCTTCGCCGATCACCGCCCCGTCGGCGGTTCCGGCGGAGACGAGCGCGACGCGCCCGGTGGGGCGCTTCCCGCGCGTCTTGTTCCACGCAGTCCGGGAGACGGGATCGTAGTCGTACGAGGGGCGGAGCTCTTCCGGGCAGCAGGCCCAGCGGTCGGGCGCGACGCGCGTGAAGAGGATGGGCGCCGTTTCGGGCGCGGCGAAGCGCGTGAAGAGCGCGCGCAGGTCGGCTTCGGGCTTCGAAGCGCAGAAGACGGCTTCGGGAATGCCGATCCTCGCTTCGCGGGCATCGTCGAATTGAACGCTCATGACAGATCTTGAGTGTGGGGTTGTCGGTGTTGGCGTTGTGGTCTGACCGGAACTATACCGCGGGGGCGCGGCCTCCCCCTCGCACGAAACCGCCCGATTCCTGCACGATCGCGACCTTCGGACGGGCGGCGGGTGACGGACGGACTTTGGAAGTGCGGCGGGCGACCGGGGCCGCCCGCGCGCGGCACCCGCGCCGAAAACCGGATTCTTCGGGCCCCGTGGGACGGCGCCCGATTACAATGCCGTCACTATGCTCGTACTTGGTATTGAATCCTCCTGCGACGAAACCGGCGTCGCCCTGATTTCGTCGGAAACCGGCCTCATCGCCGACGCGCTCCACACCCAGATCGACATGCACCGCGCCTACGGCGGGGTGGTGCCGGAGCTCGCCTCGCGCGACCACATCCGCCGCGCCGTCGCGTTGGTCGACGACGTGATGGCGAAGGCCGGGCGCTCGCGCTCGGAACTGGACGCAGTCGCCGTGACGGAAGGGCCGGGGTTGGCCGGCGCTCTTTTGGTCGGGAACGCCGTCGCGCACGCGATCGGCTGGGCCCTGGAGATCCCCGTTCTCGGGGTGCACCACTTGGAAGGTCACCTTTTGGCCGCCAAGCTCTCGGACCCCGCGCCCGAATTCCCCTTCCTCGCGCTTCTCGTCTCGGGCGGGCACACGCAGATCCTCAAGGTCGAGCGCTTCGGGTCGTACAAGCTTCTGGGCGAAACCTTGGACGACGCCGCGGGCGAAGCCTTCGACAAGACGGCGCAGCTCTTGGGCCTTCCCTACCCCGGCGGCCCCCACGTCTCGGCCTTGGCCGAAAAGGGTGCGTCGGGCGCGATTGAGCTCGCCCGTCCGATGATTCACAGCCCCAACCTCATGATGAGCTTCTCGGGGTTGAAGACGTCGGTCTTGACCGCCGTGCAGTCCGCCGAAAACCCCGAGGACGAAACCTGGCGCGCGAACCTGGCGCGCGGGTTCGTCGACGCCGTGACCGACGTCCTCGCCGCCAAACTCATCCGCGCGATGAAGGAGACGAAGCTGGAGCGCGTCGTCGTCGCGGGCGGCGTCTCCGCCAACAAGCAGCTGCGCGCGCGCCTCACCGACGCAGTCCGTCGCCGCCGCGGCGAAATCTTCTTCCCGCCGATGCGGCTCTGCACCGACAACGGCGCGATGATCGCGGCCGCGGGCCTGGCGCGTTTGGAGAGCATGAGCGAAGCGGAGCGCGAAGCCTTGAAGCGCGAGAGCGCCTTCCGCGTGCGGCCGCGCTGGCCCTTGGAGACGCTCTGAGGACTTTCCCGTCCTGAACCCCTCCGAACGCGACGAAGCCGGAGATTCCCCGACGGGACCTCCGGCTTCTTCACAATCTCCGGACGAAGAAAAAGCCCGAAACCTGCTGGAGGTCGTCGGGCTTTTTCCGTCTCGGGAACCGAGGCTCTTACTTGAGCTTCGTTTCCTTGTAGATCACGTGCTTGCGGGCCACCGGATCGAACTTCGAGATTTCCATCTTGCCGGTGGACGTCTTCTTGTTCTTCGTGGTGGTGTAGAAGTGACCGGTACCGGCCGTGCTTTCAAGCTTGATCTTTTCGCGAGCGCCTTTCGCCATGGTGAAACTCCCTTAATTAGATTTCGCCGCGGGCGCGCAGATCCGCGAGAACCGCATCGATGCCAATCTTGTCGACCGTACGAAGGCCGGCGTTCGTCAGACGAAGGCGAACCCAACGGTTTTCGCTTTCGACCCAGAAGCGGCGGTACTGAAGGTTCGGCATGAAGCGACGCTTGGTCTTGTTGTTCGCGTGCGAGACTCGATGGCCGACCATCGGCGCCTTACCGGTGACTTGACACACTCGTGCCATCTCTAACTCCGTGTAATGAAAAAAGAAGGACCCGCCGCGCCGCCCCAACGGGCGATGCTCGCGTTGGCGCCTTCCTTGAAGTTTGTGAATTCCGACGTTGAGGCCGTCCCGTGGGGGCTCCCAGAGAAGCGGAAGCACTCTTCCGCCCGCGGTGTCCGTACAGGCGGGAGACGACAAAAGCACCCGAGGCCGGTCAACGTGGAAGCGCATTGTACCTGTTTTGAGGGGGCGTGGGGGACGAAAACTCAAAAATCTTTTATGCTTGTGAAAATTTTCTTCCCAAAGAGGTCCTTTCATGCAGGTTTTGCTCGCCCAACCCCGTGGGTTCTGCGCCGGCGTCACCCGTGCGATCGCCATCGTCGAGCGTGCGCTCGCGATCTACGGCGCACCGATCTACGTGCGCCATGAAATCGTGCACAACCGCACGGTGGTCGACGATCTCCGCGCCCGCGGGGCGGTGTTCGTGGACGACTTGGCCGAGGTCCCCGACGGCGCGACCCTCGTCTTCTCCGCCCACGGCGTGCCGCGTGCGGTGGAAGAGGAAGCCACGCGCCGGGGCTTCCGGGTGTTCGATGCGACCTGCCCCCTCGTCACCAAGGTGCACCGCGAGGTGGGGAACATGCGGGAAGCCGGCAAGACCATCATCATGATCGGCCACGCCGGGCACCCGGAAGTCGAAGGCACGATGGGCCAGGTGAAGGACGGGATCCGTTTGGTGGAGACGTCCGCCGACGTGGCGACCTTGCCCGACGCCGCGGGCGAGACGCTCGCCTACGTGACCCAAACCACGATCAGCGCGGACGACAGCCGGGAGATGATCGAGGCGCTGCGCGCCCGATTCCCCGGCATTCATGAGCCCAAGCGCCAGGACATCTGCTACGCGACGCAGAACCGCCAGGAGGCGGTGAAGAAGCTCGCTCAAGCTGAAGTCGACATCGTGCTCGTGATCGGGTCGGCGACGAGCTCCAACTCCAACCGCCTGCGCGAGGTCGCCGAGCGCGAAGGGACGCGCGCCTATCTGGTGGATTCGGCCGAGCACATGGATCCGGCGTGGCTGGAAGGCGTTTCGCGCATCGGCATCACCGCCGGGGCGTCCGCCCCCGAGTCGCTCGTTCAGGGCGTGCTCGCGTGGCTTGAAGACCATACGGGCTCGATCGACGTGAAGACCCTGGAGGGTGTTGAAGAGAACGTCGCCTTCCCTTTGCCGAAGGGGCTTTGGGAGAGCGACCTCGGGGCGGCGAAGGAAGCCGCGCACTGAGAACCGCTGAAGGATTGATCTGAGAGAGGGCGGGCTGCCGATCGGCGCCCCGCCTTCCCTC
>NZ_JH605001.1 GCF_000250875.1 Sutterella parvirubra YIT 11816
TCGGCCTCATCTCAACTACGTTTGTGTTCAGGCGTGTCGTCGACCGCGGTTATCCGCCCAACTCAGCAGTTCCGCGAGCTCTTCCGGAGAAGCCTTCTTCCCCCTCAGAACCTTCCTGCCCGGCTTCGCCTCCCGTTTGACGAGCTTCGGATCAGGGCGAATCGGCAAGTCGTGATCGCGGCACCAGACCTCGTAGTCCCCACGCTCGAGCTTGTAGACGGACTCCTTCGTCAGAAAGCCGTCGAATCGGGTGTCATGTGCCCGCCGGAGCAGGTTGAACGCCGCGACCTGGTCCGCATCGAAAGCTGCTTCGCAGTCTTCGTTCCTGCACTTGAAGCTGTCCCCGTTTCGATTCGCACGTTCGACGTGCGCGCAGACCGGACACCATGCTCAGCGGGGCCTCTGTCTCTGAGCGCACGCGGCGCTCAGGAACGAAGCCTTGCGTTCACCAACGTCTTGAGCGGGCGACGGCCGCCCTTCCTCCTTCAAAACGAATGTGCATGGTGGTCCTCCTGAACCACTGATGTCTGCTACCCGGTTTCCTGCCGATCACGCGGCGGTAGCCATGTCGGCCCCCGCCCTCGGCTGCTGGGCCTTGAGGCGTTGGCACGCCAGCACCGGCGCGGCCGCGGCGGCGAGGTCCGGGAAGAGCTTCCCGATCTTCTTGTCCATGGCGGTCTTCGCATGGCGGCGCAGCACCGGATCGGGGAGCGTCCTCACGACCAGACGGCGCGCCTTCTCGGCGTCCGGATGGTGTACGCCCGCCTGCTCGAAGAGGCTCTCGAAGAAGATGAGCGACGCCAACATCCTTTCGCGCTGGGTCTCACCCGTCATGATTTCCGCCGACACGGCGCGCGGAAGGCCGGTGAGGCGCGAGAGCCCGACCGCGGACTTGGGCCAGTTTTCGATGCCCAGATGGACGACTTCGGTTAGGCACCGGCGCGCCGGATCGGGCTTCACGTTCGCGAAGGCCCGCGAGAGCGGGATGTCGCGGATGCCCATGTCGAGCGCCGGGAGGTGGGCCGCATCCCGGTGCGGGTTCTTCTTCAGGCGGTCCTGCGTCTTCGTGGTCATGGCGGTCTTCCTCGGCGTCGTGTCGGTTTCTTCAATGTCTCTTTGCGGGCTCTTCCTTCGCGTCGGGCGTACGGGAAGAGGGTGTTTGGGCGGGTGTTGGGATGGTCGCCGGACGCTTCTCTCTACGTCCGTCCGGGCTTGCGTCCCTTCGTCCGCGTGGTGAGATCATCCTAATTCGAAAAGATCAATCTCTGAGTCGATTCCGAAAAATCGACGTCTCGATCAGTTCGAAAGTACTCCGTTTATGATCTTTTGATCCGGAGTGGTCCGCTTTGCCTGAGAGGCCCGGTGGTTGCCGGCGTCTTGAGGTCCGAAAAACCCCAAAAACGGCCGAAATCTTGATCTTTTGATCCTTTGCTCGGTGTGAACGAAACGCCACAGATCTTATTTTCGGAGGGTGTCGGCGGCGGGCGGAAGCCGGGAAGGGCGGAGCGTCCGGCCGTCCGGTCGGGGAGGTGTGGGTCCAGGGCGGCCGCCGGGCGCCGACGCCCCCACAGGCTCGGTAGATCCGGACGGCTTCTCCGGGCTTCTCCGGAAGGTCTTGAGGTGCGAGATTTCTCCTATGCGCCCGGTAATACCTCAACTCCGGCCGAACTTTCCGGACGCTTTGAGGATTCGCGTCCCCACGGGCGGAAGGCCGCCCGCTAAACTTCACCCCACGTCCACCCCGCGGGGTCGTGGACGTCCAGGTTCATCATCGAACCGCGGTGCGCGTCTGCCGGTCCTATCCGGCCCGTCTTCCCGAGAGAGGAGGACCGGGAGATCTTGAGGAGGTCTCCCCCGCTTTCAAACGACCGCACCCGGGAACGCTGCGCTCCGATGTCGGCCAAGAGCGGCTTGAGGCGGGAACGTCCCTTCGAGCGCCCCGACATCCGTCAAGAAGAATCACCTACAAAATCGAGAGCACCCAAATGAAATTCACCCGTCTCTTCTCTTCCGTCGCCGTCGCCGCCGGTCTCGCCCTTTCGCTCGCCGGCTGCCAGGACAAGGCTCCCGAAGCGCCTGCCGCGGGCGCGGCCCCCAAGGCCGCGGTCCTCACGATCGGCGTCTCGCCCGTGCCGCACGCCGACATCGTGAACTTCGTCGCCCCGACCTTGAAGAACCAGGGCATCGAAGTGAAGGTCGTCGAATTCAGCGACTACGTTCAGCCGAACCTCTCCTTGGCCGACAAGGAACTCGACGCGAACTTCTTCCAGCACAAGCCCTACCTCGACGAATTCGCCGAGAGCCGCGGCCTGAAGCTGGAGAGCCTCGTCGCGGTGCACATCGAACCGATGGGCGTCTACTCGAAGTCGGTGAAGAAGGTTGAGGACCTCGCCGAAGGCGCGAAGATCGCGATCCCGAACGACCCGACGAACGGCGGCCGTGCGCTGAAGGTCCTCGAAACGGCCGGCCTCATCAAGCTGAAGGCCGACGCGGGCATCCTCGCGACGCCGAACGACATCGTCGAGAATCCGAAGAAGCTCTCCTTCCTTGAAATCGAAGCCGCGCAGCTGCCGCGTGCTTTGGACGACGTCGCCGCCGCGGTGATCAACTCCAACTTCGCCTTGGGCGCCAACCTCAACCCGACGAAGGACGCGATCGCGATCGAATCGAAGGATTCGCCCTACGCGAACATCGTCGCGATCCGTGCGGGTGAATCGAACCGCGAAGACCTCCAGAAGCTGAAGGCCGTGCTGACGAGCCCCGAAGTGAAGAAGTTCCTCGAAGACAAGTTCCAGGGCTCCGTCGTTCCGGCGTTCTGATCGGACGAAGCTCAAAAGCTTCAACACTCTGCCGACCGGCCTCCGAACGGGGGCTGGCCGGTTCGAGAGACAAAGAAGGCCGCATCCTCACGAGAGGGCGC
>NZ_JH605002.1:0-13469 GCF_000250875.1 Sutterella parvirubra YIT 11816
ATGACGTACGCGCTCCTCAGCCGGCGTCCGCCTGGGAGGCGTCAGCATTGGCGGCTTCGTCCTCCGTCGTCACCGCCGCGCCGTCGCGAAGACGCACGAGTTGGTTCGTGATGACGACGTCGCCCTCACGGAGCCCCGAGCGGATGATCCAGTCGGCCCCTTCCCAAAGCCCGACCGTCACGGTCTGCGCGCGGGCCTTGCCGTCGCGCACGAGGTAGAGCGCGTAGGTGCCGTCCGGGCGCTGGAGCACGGCCTTCTGCGGGACGCGGAAGACGCCTTCCTCGACGAAGGTTTGCAGACGCACCTTGACGAATTCGCCGGGAAGGAGCGCCGCGCCTTCCTGGACGCGGGCGCGCATCGTGCGGGACCCTAGATCAGCGGTGATCGACTGCGCGACGTAGTCGAGCTTCGCCTGGAGTTCGGTGCCGTCCTTCCTGAAGAGCCGCACGGGGTTCGCGGTCGTGACGGTCGCGCCCGCGAGGTCGCGGTCGGACGGCGCGAAAGTGACCCGCACGTCGTCGTGCTGGGTGACGGTGGTGAGAAGCGTCGTCGCGCTCGTGATGAGGGCGCCGGGGTTGACCTGCGCGCGTTCCGCGTAGCCCGTCGCCGGGGCGCGGACTTCGGTCCAGTCGAGGTTGATCTTCGCGTCGTGCTCGTTCGCCTTCGCGGTGGCGAGCGCATGGCGCATCTGGTTTCTGAGCGAGAGCGCATCGTCGTAGGTCTTCTGGGCGACGGCGCCGGACTTCAATAGCGCGTCGTTGCGCTTCAGCTCACGCTCGGCCTGCTCCAGGTTCGAGGCCGCTTCCTCGCGCTGCGCGCGGGCGGCTTCATACTTTGCGCGGAAGCTCTGCGGATCGATGCGAAAGAGCACGTCGCCCGCTTCGACGAGGTCGCCCTCCTGGTATTCGATCGACTGAAGAAGGCCGCTCACCTGGGCGCGGACTTCGACTTCGCGGCCGCCTTCGGCCTGTCCGAGAATCTCGATCCAGTGCGGCTCGTTCGTGGCGTGCGCGACGTGGGTGGTGACGGGGAGAGGCTTCGCGGGGGTGGGGGCGCGCGCCTCCTTTTGGCAGCCCGTCAGGGCGAGGAGGGCACTGGCGGCGCCCGCGAGGGCGATCAGCTTGCGTCGGTCCATGATGTGCTTTTCTTCTTTTGGGGAAGCGGCGCCCTCATGGCGGGAGGGGGACGGGCGCACTTCCCATTGATACAAACGCTTCAAAGTATGGCGAAGAGGGCGCCGACAAACAATGCCCGAAAGTACTGCTTCCCGTACGCCCCGCAAAGGGGTGTTACGTATTGTAAGCATCAGGACCTCCGCTCAGGTTTATGCGGCACACCGGGAAACCCGAGGACCGGAAGGGCGAAGGACGGGCGAAAAGAAACCCGCTCCGTTGCCGGAGCGGGTCCTCTCATCGATCATGCCGGACCGTGAGGTCCGTCAGAAAATCAGCAGCCGCAGCAGCCCTTCTTTTCCGCGATCTTCGCAGCCCAGAACTTCGGGGCGTTGATGTGGATCGAGTCGCCGGTGTGGTCGACCGCCACCGTGACGGGCATGTCTTCCACTTCGAACTCGTAGATGGCTTCCATGCCGAGGTCGCCGAAGGCGAGCACGCGGCTCTGCTTGATCGACTTGGCGACGAGGTAGGCGGCGCCGCCGACGGCGATCAGGTAGGCGGACTGGTGCTTCTTGATCGCTTCGCGGGCGACGGGGCCGCGGTCGCCCTTGCCGACCATCAGGCCGAGGCCGACGGGTTCGGAGAGCATCATGTCGACGAACTTGTCCATGCGGGTCGAGGTCGTCGGGCCGGCGGGGCCGACCACTTCGCCCTTGCTCGCGACCGGGTCAACCGGGCCGACGTAGTAGATGGCGCGGTTGTGGAAGTCGACGGGGAGCGGTTCGCCCTTGGCGACCATTTCGTTGATGCGCTTGTGCGCGGCGTCGCGGCCCGTGAGGAGCTTGCCCGAAAGCAGGAGCGTGTCGCCCGGCTTCCACGAGAGGATTTCTTCCTTCGTGAGGGTGTCGAGATTGACGCGCTTGCTCTTTTCGACGTCGGGCTTCCAGTCGAATTCGGGGAAGTCTTCGAGCTTCGGCGGGTCGAGGTAGACCGGGCCGGAACCGTCGAGCACGAAGTGCGCATGGCGCGTGGCGGCGCAGTTCGGGATCATGCAAACGGGCTTCGAAGCGGCGTGGGTCGCGTACATCTTGACCTTGACGTCGAGGACGGTCGTGAGGCCGCCCAGGCCCTGCGCGCCGATGCCGAGCGCGTTGACGCGGTTGTAGATCTCCACGCGGAGCTTCTCTTCGTCGGTCTGCGGACCGCGGGCGAGAAGGTCGAGCATGTCGAGGGGTTCGTTGAGCGATTCCTTCGCGAGAAGCGCGGCCTTTTCAGCGGTACCGCCGATGCCGATGCCGAGGATCCCGGGCGGGCACCAGCCGGCGCCCATGTGCGGAATCTGTTCGAGCACCCAGTCGACGATGCTGTCCGACGGGACGAGCATGGCGAGCTTGGACTTGTTTTCCGAGCCGCCGCCCTTCGCGGCGACCGTGATCTCGACCTTGTCGCCCGGGACGACCTGCCAATGGATGATGGCGGGGGTGTTGTCCTTCGTGTTCTTGCGGGCGAATTCCGGCGGGTTCACCGCGGAGAAGCGCAGGACGTTTTCGGGGCAGGTGTAGGCACGGCGCACGCCTTCGTTGATGGCGTCCTCAACCGAGCCCGTGAAGCCTTCCCAACGGACGTCCATGCCGACCTTCACGAAGACGACGGCAAGACCGGTGTCCTGGCAGATCGGACGGTGGCCGATCTGGCAGAGGCGGGAGTTTTCGAGAATCTGGCCGATCGCATCCTTCGCGGCGGGGCTTTCCTCGCGGGCATAGGCCGCGGCCATGTGACGGAGGAAGTCGGCGGGATGGTAGTAGCTGATGTACTGGAAGGCAGCGGCGACGCTCTCGATGAGGTCGTTCTGCTTGATCACCGTGGTCATGGGTGTTTTTCTCCTATGGGTCGTCCTCCGCAGAGCTACTGCGAAGGAAGCAATCAGGCGGCGCGAACTGTCCGTAAGTGGTAGACCGGAAGAGTGGGGCCGATCGATCCGCAGCGTCGTCCGACATGCCGTCGGTCAATCATTCTACGCCCGTGGCCGCGGAAAACAAGCCTCTTGTCGAGCCCATCGAAACGATAGTTTTCGCCGTGAAATAACGGTACCTGCGGAATACCCCTAAGGGAGATCAAGATAACCCTTAGGGTGTATATCTTAAATCAAGGGTTGCCATCCGTAAAAATTTGTACTCGATCAAACTCCCGCGGAATAACTACCCCGTTTAGGGTGGTACGGGAGGACAATTCGGGCGTCCTCTATCCACATGCGAGAAAAGACATGACTCTCGGATTTGACTTTTGGATTCAGCTGATCGTCGTTTTGGCGGCACTGTTCTACGGTGCCCGCAAGGGCGGTATGGGCCTGGGCCTCATCGGCGGTATCGGCCTCATCGTGCTGATCTTTGGCTTCGGGGTTGCCCCGGGCAAGCCCCCGGTCGACGTCATCCTGACGATTCTGGCCGTCGTCTGCGCGTCTGCGACCCTGCAGGCTGCGGGCGGGTTGGACTGCCTCCTTCAGATCGCTGAAAAGGCGCTTCGCCGCCATCCCCGTGCGGTCTGCTACCTGGCTCCGTACCTCTGCTGGTTCCTGACCGTTCTCTGCGGTACGGGCCACGTGGTGTACACGATGCTCCCGATTATTTACGACGTCGCCATCAAGAACGGCATCCGTCCGGAACGCCCGATGGCCGCTTCGACGATTGCTGCTCAGATGGGCGTGATCTGCTCGCCGGCCGCCGTGGCCGCCGTGTCGATGATCGCCCTCCTGGACGGCTATGAAGTCGGCGGCCACGCCTTCGGCTTCACGCAGCTCTTCGCGATCGTGATCCCGTCCGCCATCGTCGGCCTCTTCGCGGAAGCGACCTACTCGGTCTTCCGCGGCAAGGACCTCGACAAGGATGAAGAGTTCCAGAAGCTGATCTCGGATCCGGAACAGAAGAAGTACGTCTACGGTGAAACGACCACGCTCATCGGCGTCAAGTTCCGTCCCGAACAGTGGGCCTCCCTTTGGATCTTCCTCGCGACCGTTGCGGTCGTCGCTGCGCTCGGCATGTTCCCGGATCTGCGTCCGGCCGTCGGCGGCAAGAAGCTCTCCATGACGCTCGCCATCCAGATGTTCATGCTCAGCGCCGGCGCCCTGATGATCATATTCTGCAAGACCCGCGCCTCCGCCGTTGCCAAGACCGCCGTCTTCAACGCTGGTATGGTCGCCATCGTGGCGGTCTACGGTGTGGCTTGGATGGCCGACACGATGTTCGCCGCTCACTTGAACAACCTGAAGGCTGTTCTGACCGAGTGGGTGCGTGAAGCGCCGTGGACCTACGCCATCGTGCTGCTCCTCGTCTCGAAGCTCGTGAACTCTCAGGCCGCCGCCGTTGCGACGATCGTTCCTGTGGCGCTCGCCATCGGCACGCCTCCGGGCCTCGTGGTTGCGTTCAGCTCGGCTTGCTACGGCTACTACATCCTGCCGACCTACCCGTCCGACCTGGCCGCTCTGCAGTTTGACCGTTCCGGCACGACCCACATCGGCCGCTTCGTGATCAACCACTCCTTCATTCTCCCGGGCCTCATCGGCGTCATCACCGCCTCGATCGTGGGTTACTTCCTCGGTCTGGCCTACGGGTACATCTAAAAATAAAAGCTTTAGAGGACAAAAGGAGAGGTGCGCCTCCTCGGGCGCACCAACCGGACCAAGAGAAAGCCCCGCGCAGCCCTGCGCGGGGCTTTTTTACTTAGCCGTGCAGGTCGGTCGTCCTCCCCGCGGGCATGGCGGTGGAGGTGCGGTCACCATGTCTGCGGGCGCTACATTCCGGAAAAAGCCTTCGTCCTCCGGAAAGCCTGCGGTTGAAGGGAACCGGAGGTGCCGACGGGTCCTGAACTGTCAAATCCGGTCGGGCGCGCCGACCCGGTCACCATGTCTGCGGGCGCTACATTTCAGAAAAAGGGTTCGTCCTCCGGAAGGCTTGCGGCTGAAGGGAATCGATGGCGCCGAAGGGCCTTGAGCTGTCAAACTCGGTCGGACCCGCCGACGCGGTCACTATGTCTGCGGGCGCTACATTTCAGAAAAAGGGTTCGTCCTCCGGAAGGCTTGCGGCTGAAGGAAACCGAAGGCGATGAAGGGTCCTGAACTGTCAAACCCGTTTGGGCTCGAAGGCGCGGCCAATAAAAAACCGGCTCGGCCGAAGCCGAACCGGTGGAAGACGAAAGAGCCCGGAAGACTCACTGCATGCCGTCGCGCATTTCCTTGGGCGAGAGGCGGTGGCCGCGCTCCGCGCCCCAGATGGCCGCTTCAAGGCGCGAGCGCACTCGGAGCTTCTTGAGGAGGTGCTTGACGTGGACCTTGACGGTGCCTTCCGAGATGCGGAGCGCCTCGGCGATCTCGGTGTTGACGAGGCCCGACGCAAGGCATCGCAGGATCTGGTATTCGCGGCGCGTGAGAAGCTGCGTGACGTTCTGGTCCATGACGCCCGACGTGCTCGTGGAACGGAGTTGGTCCGCGAGCGCCGAAGTGATCTTCTCCGAGGCGGCCATGCCGCCCGCGGCGACGTTCCGCATCTGGGCGAGGAATTCGTCGATCTCGATCGAGCGCAGCAGGTAGCCGTTCGCCTCGTGCTGGATGGCTTTCAGGAGCGTCGTCGCGCTCTGCGCCGAATTCATCAGCATGACGATGCGGCAGGCGGGCGAGCGGCGCTTGATTTCATCGAGCACGCCGATCGGGTCGAAGGCGGTCGATTCCAGGTTGACGAGGGCGATGTCAGGCTGAAGGGTCGCGAGCGAAAGTCCCACCTGCTCGTCGCCGGTGGCCCCCAACACGGTGAATTCGTCGGAGGCGGCCAGCACGTCGTTGATCGCCTTTCGGAACAAAGGAACGTCGTCAAGAATGAAGACGTTCGGCTTCTTTCGTTCAATCATGGTTGTTCTTCTTGTTTTGAAGGTCAGGCGTGTCGATTGCGGTCGAAATCCTTGACGGCGGCTTCAAGCACGTCCACGCCGGCGACGAAGTCTTCCAACTTCATCGCTTCGTGCGGATTGTGCGAGCCGTTCTGGTTCGCCACGAAGATCATGGCGGTCGGGATGCCGCAGTTGCCGAGCATGGCGGCGTCGTGACCGGCGCCCGACGCCAGGCGTCGGACGGGGAGACCGGCTCGTTCGGCGGCTTCGGCGAGTTTGTCGGAAAGGGGACCGTTCACGCGGGCGGGCGCGGTGAGAAGCGGCTTGTCGAAGATGAATTCGACGCCGCGCGCCTCGCCGATCTTGCGGGCTTCTTCAAGAAGCATGTTGTGGAAGCGCTCCAGCGTCGCGTCGTCAAGGCTCCGGATGTCGATCGTGAAGGTCACTTCGCCCGGAATCACCGAGATGGCGGCGTTCTCGCCCGTGCGGAAGACGCCCGAGGTGAAGACGAGGTCGTCGCCCGCGGCGAGGCGTTCGTCCCAGAGGTCGTCCATGCGGCTCATCAGGCGGCAGGCCGCGAGGAGCGCGTCGTGGCGGTAGCACTTGTCGACGGCGCCGGAGTGGGCCGTTTCGCCCACGACCTTCACGGCCTTGTGGCGGATGTTGCCGCGGATGCCCGTGACGATGCCGGTGCGCACCTTCGGGTCGCTGTCGAGGGTCGGGCCCTGTTCGATGTGAAGTTCCACGAAGGCGGCGATGCGCTTCGGGTCGATGACGGGGGTGCCCGTCGTCAGGCGTTCGGGGCGAAGGCCGCAGCTGCGGATCGCGTCGCCCAGGGTCGTCCCCGCGGTGCGGTGCTTCAGTTCCAGGTCGCTTTCCTTCAAGCGCCCCATCATCCCGAGCGAGCCCGCGTAGGCCTTCCCGAAGAACGAGCTCTCTTCGCAGCGCATCATCAGGACCGTGAAGTCGCGCTCCAACTCGATGCCGTCGTGCTTGATGCGGCGGGCGGTTTCAATCGCGGCGACGATGCCGGCAAGCCCATCGAAGTTCCCGCCCTGCGGGACGCTGTCGGCGTGGCTCCCCGCGACGAAGGCGGGAAGCGCGCGGTTGCGGCCGGGGAGCGTCATCCAGACGCCGCCCGCGTCGTCCTTGCGGATTTCAAGACCCAGGCGGACGCCTTCTTCCGTGAGGCGCTCCAACACCGCCGTTTCCACCGGGCCGAAGCCCTGCCGCGTGACGCCCGGACCGTCCTGAGACATGGCACGAACGTCGTCGAAGAGTTTTCCGACGTAGGCAAGGCTTTCTTCACGGCAGGACGTCATTTCGGTGTTCTCCAAGGGTCGGGGTGCGTGAAAACGCGGCGGGTTGGTCAACCCGGCCGCGGACGCCGGAGAAATATCCCCTGTGGGGTAATCCTCCGGTAACAGTAATACCCCCTATGCTATAGAACATTTGGCTGACCGGGCTACCCTGAAAAACCGGACTTTGACCGTAGATAAAGGAATGGGAGGCCTTTGCGCCGGAGGATCCCGGCATAAGTCCCCTTCTCAGGGTAATTCCGAGTGCGGAGTAGTTCGGCAATGCCAATAATCTGAAGATCCCGGGGCGGGATCCTGACCGTTCCCGTCCGACAAAGGACCCAAATATTGAGGAGTCAAGCGCCATGTCCGATATCTGCGCCTATCACGACCAACTGATCAACGTCCGCCGTCATCTGCACACGATGCCTGAAGAAGGCTGGTGCGAATTCCGCACGACCGCCTATCTCATCGAAACCCTCCGCGGCTACGGCTACGAAGTGCTCACGGGCACGAAGGTGATCGATCCGGAAAGCTGCCTCGGCCGCAATCCGAAGCTCGTCGAGGCCGCGCAGCAGTACGCCCTTGAGAACGGCGTCTCCCAGGCGATGCTCGACGAAATGGAAGGCTTCACGGGCTGCTGCGCCGTCATGGACACCGGCCGCCCCGGCCCCACGCTCGCCGTCCGCTTCGACATCGACTGCATCCCCGTTCAGGAATCGCATGAACCCGACCACAAGCCCGCGAAGGAAGGCTTCGTGAGCGAACGCCCGGGCTTCATGCACGCCTGCGGCCACGACGCCCACATGTCGACGGGCCTCGCGCTCGCGCACTGGTTCGCCGACCACAAGGACGAGATGAAGGGCCGCATCAAGTTCCTCTTCCAGCCCGCCGAAGAAGGCGTGCGCGGCGCGGCCGGCATGGCCGCCTCCGGCATCGCCGACGATGCGGACTTCTTCCTCGCCGCCCACATCGCGATGATGTGCAAGTCGGGCGAAGTCTCGATCAAGCCCTACGGCTTCCTCTGCACGACGAAGCTGGACGTCACCTACCAGGGTGCGCCCGCCCACGCCGGCGTCGAACCCAATGCCGGCAAGAACGCGATGGCCGCGGCCTGCAATGCCTTCGTGCAGCTCCTCGGCATCCCGCGTCACGGCAGCGGCATGAGCCGCATCAACGTCGGCCAGCTCACCGCCGGCGAAGGCCGCAACGTCATCCCGAGCAAGGCCGTCATGAAGATGGAAGTGCGCGGCGAAACGGCCGAAATCAACACCTACATGTACGAGCGCGCCGTCGACATCATCAAGGGCTGCGCGATCGCCCAGGGCTGCGAATACAAGATCGAGAAGATGGGCGAAGCCGTCGACCTCATCAACGACGAAGAAATGGTCGAAGTGCTCCGCAAGGCCGCCGGCGCCGTCAAGGGCGTCACGGTCCGCGACGACCCGATGAACTTCGGCGGCTCCGAAGATGCGACGATCATCGCCCGCCGCGTGCAGGCCAAGGGCGGCAAGGCCGCGTTCTTCGTCCTGGGTGCCGACCGTCCGTCGGGCCACCACACGGCGAAGTTCGACGTCGACGAAAAGGCGCTCGACACGGGCCTTGAGGTCTGGGCGAACGCCGTGACGGCGCTTCTCGCGAAGTAACCGACCGACCCTGCGCGGAGGCTCTCCGAAGCCTTCGCGCGAAAGGTTTTCCGCGTGCCGGCTCCGCAACGGAGCCGGCGCGATCGTTTAGAATACGCAGTCCTTTTCCGGGGTCGGCCCTCCGCGTGGAAGCGTGTCCGCCCCATCAGTCCGCGGCGCACGTTCCGCCGCCCGTATCTCACACACTCGAAGGAAGCATCATGGCCGGTCATTCCAAGTGGGCCAACATCCAGCATCGCAAGGGCCGTCAGGACGCCAAGCGCTCGAATCTCTGGACGAAGCTGGTTCGTGAAATCATCGTCGCCGCGCGCATGGGCGGGGGCGATCCGGATACGAATTCCCGTCTGCGCCTCGCGCTCGTGAAGGCCCGCGGCGGCAACGTCCCGAAGGACACGATCCAAAACGCGATTCTGAAGGGCACCGGCCAGTTGGAAGGCGTCTCCTACGAGGAAATCCGCTACGAAGGCTACGGCCTCGGCGGCGCCGCCATCATCATCGACTGCACGACGGACAACCGCGTGCGCACCGTCGCCGACGTCCGCCACGCGCTCTCGAAGCACGGCGGCAACCTCGGCACCGAAGGCAGCGTTTCCTTCATGTTCAAGCACGCCGGCGAATTCTTCTTCGCCCCGGGCACCGCGACGGAAGACGCCGTGATGGAAGTGGCGCTCGAAGCCGGCGCCGACGACGTCGTGACGGATCCGGAAGACGGCTCGATCGAAGTGACGTGCGAACCCGAACAGTTCGACGCCGTCTCGAAGGCCTTCGAAGCCGCCGGTATGACGCCCGCCCTCTCCGAAATCACCTACAAGCCTCTGAACGAAACGAAGTTGGAAGGCGCCGACGCGGTGAAGATGCGCAAGCTCATCGACGCGCTCGAAGACCTCGACGACGTTCAGCAGGTCTACACTTCGGCGGTCTTCGACGACGAAGACGAGGAATGACCGAAGTCTGATTGGACCGAAGACGGTCCGGCATCGACGGGAGCCCACCGGCTCCCGTTCTTCTCATCTACGGGTCGAAGGGGCCTGCGTCCCCGTCCCGATTACCCCCAAAGGTTTCCCATGAATCTTCTTGTGGTTGGCAGCGGCGGCCGCGAACACGCACTCGCCTGGCGTCTTCTTCAGAGCGACCGCGTCCGCAAGGTCTACGTCGCCCCGGGCAACGCCGGCACGGCCCTCGAACCCGGTCTTGAAAACGTTCCGCTCACCGACATCGGCGAGCTGATCACGTTCGTGCGCGAGCACGACGTCGCCTTCACGCTGGTCGGCCCCGAGGCGCCGCTCGCCGCGGGCATCGTCGACCGCTTCCGCGAAGCCGGTCTCGCGATCTTCGGGCCGACGCAGGCCGCCGCGCAGCTCGAGAGCTCGAAGGACTTCGCCAAGGCCTTCATGAAGCGCCACGGCATCCCGACCGCCGACTACGAGAGCTTCACCGACGCCGAAGCCGCCCACGCCTACGTCGCGAAGAAGGGCGCGCCGATCGTCATCAAGGCGGACGGCCTCGCCGCCGGGAAGGGCGTCGTCGTCGCGATGACCGAAGACGAAGCCCACGCCGCGATCGACATGATGCTGGCCGGGCACGAGTTCGGTAACGCGGGCGCGCGCGTCGTCATCGAAGACTTCCTCGACGGCGAAGAAGCCTCCTTCATCGTCATGGTCGACGGCGAGCACATCCTCCCGATGGCGACCTCGCAGGACCACAAGCGTCTTTTGGACGCCGACCAGGGTCCCAACACCGGCGGCATGGGCGCCTACTCGCCTGCGCCCGTCGTCACGCCCGAAATCCACGGCAAGGTCATGCGCGAAATCATCCGCCCGACCGTCGCGGGGATGGCGGCGGACGGCATCCGCTACACGGGCTTCCTCTACGCGGGCCTCATGATTTCGAAGGCCGCCGACGGCTCCCCCGTCGTGCGCACGCTCGAATTCAACTGCCGCATGGGCGACCCGGAAACGCAGCCGATCATGGTGCGTCTGAAGAGCGACTTCTCGGTGATCGTCGAGAAGGCGATCGCGGGCGAACTCGACCAGATCGAGGCCGAATGGGACCGCCGCACGGCCTTGGGCGTCGTCTGCGCCGCCCGCGGCTATCCGGCGAAGCCCGAAAAGGGCGCCGTCATCACCTCGCTCCCGAAGGACACGCCCGAGCAGAAGGTCTTCCACGCGGGGACGAAGCTCGACGCCGAAGGGCGCCCCGTCGTCTCGGGCGGGCGCGTGCTCTGCGTCGTGGGCTTGGGCGAATCCGTCGCCAAGGCCCAGAAGGCGGCCTACGCCGCCGCGGATGAAGTCGCGTTCGACGGCATGCAGATGCGCCGCGACATCGGCTACCGCGCGGTGAACCGCTGAGGACGTCTCTGAGGCGTCCGGCCGACCGGCACCCAAGGCCCCGCAGGGATGGAAGCCCCGCGGGGCTTTTTCGTGCGCGCCGGACGCCGAAAACGTTGCCGCTTGTTGCCCGCAGGCGCGATTTTGAGAAGCCCCCCTCGTCGGACGCGCCGTTCTTTGCTAAGGTTCTCCTACGAACAGCAATTCTTTCGGAACCGCCGCTTATGGGTCTTTCGGGTCTACTTAGCCTTCAACGATCGGTCGCCGGCCTCGCCGCCGCGCTCGGGCTCGGCTATGCGGGCGAGCTCCTCGCGGAGCCGCCTCTGCCGATGGCCTATCCGGGGAGCCTTCTCGAAGCGCCCGCGACGTTGGAAGAGCCCCCGGCGGACTTCGTGAGGCTCGGCAAACCCGTCGTGCGCCTCGACGTGACGACCTTGGAGGAGGCGGCGGTGCTCACGAACGGCACGCGGCTTCGCGAAGGCCGCGGCGTCTTCGCGCGCGACATCATGTGCCTCTCGGGGACCGAGGACGGGCGCCCCGTGCTCGCGTGGCTCATCGCCAGCGACACGGTGCGCGTGAGCGAAGTGCAGCTCTTCTGGGGAGACGAACCCGATGAGGGCGTGCCGGGCGGAGAAGCCCCGAGGGTCTGCCGCAGGCTCGCTCCCGAGCACCTCCCCATCCGCTTGGGGAAGATCGGGCTCGGGATGACGAAGAAGGACGTGTGGGAGTTCGTCGGCGCGCCTTCGCACGTCGCCGAAGACGGCTGGCACTACTGGTTCTCGCAGCGGTTCCTGCGAAACGCACGCAACCTCCAGGAGCTGGAGCTCAACTGGCTTGCCGTGCGGTTCGACGACGAGGGGCGCGCCGAGCGCGCCTTCATCTCGCTCGTGAAGAATCCGTAAGGAGGATTTCGCCATGACGGTTCGCGGCATCGGAATTTTGGGCGGGACGTTCGACCCCATCCATGCGGGGCATCTGCGTGCGGCGCACGCGGCGCTCTCCGCCTTCGGGCTCGCCCGGATCGACTTCGTCCCGGCCGGAGACCCCTGGCAGAAGGCCGAGGTGACGCCGGGGATCCACAGGTTGGCCATGCTTCGTCTTGGGGTAGAATATGAACCCCGCTTCACCGTGAACACCTGCGAGCTGGAGCGCACCGGACCCACCTACACGGTCGATACGCTGCGCGCGATGCGCGAAGCCGTCGGCCCCGCGATGCCGCTCGTGCTCATCATCGGCGACGATCAGTGGGCGAACTTCCATACCTGGAAGGACTGGGAGGAGATTCCGGCGCTCGCGCACATCGCGCACGTGGCGCGAAACGGCGCCACGGGCGAAGCCGACGGGGCCGTGCTGGAAGCCTTCCGCGGGCGTGAAACCGCGCCGGAGAAGCTCACCGAAACGCCCGCAGGCGGCGTCTGCCGCTTCGAGATGCCGCCCACCGACGCGAGAAGCGAGGTGATCCGCAAGCTCGTGCGCGAGCTCCCCTTCGCCGAGGCGATGCGCCGCATCGAGGGGTGGATCTCGCCCGATACGGCCGAACACATTCTGAGGCACGGCCTCTACGGCGCGCACCGCGCCTGAACCGAACACACAAAAAAGCTCATCAAACCGGGCGGCGCTCCGTGGGTGCCGCCCCAGGGACATTGTCATGAATACCGAAGAACTCACCCGCCTCGTCGTCGAGGCCCTCGAAGACGTGAAGGCCAAGGACATCAAGGTCTTCAACACCGAAAAGCTCACCGACCAGTTCGAACGCGTCGTCATCGCCTCGGGTACCTCGAACCGCCAGACCCGCGCGCTCGCCTTCTCGGTTTCGAGCAGCGTCAAGCAGGCCGGGGGCGACGTGATCGGCATGGAAGGCCAGGACACGGGCGAATGGGTTCTCGTCGACTGCGGCGCGGTCGTCTGCCACTGCCTGCAGCCGGCCGTGCGCGAGTACTACAACCTCGAAGAGATCTGGGGCGGCCGCGAAGTCTTCATGCAGGCCGTGCAGGCGCATGAGCCGGGCGAAGAAACGCACCTGATGCCCCACCGCGAGCATCACTGATGCGGATCCGCATCATCGCGGTCGGTCAGCACATCGCCGACTGGGCCGATCAGGCGACCAAAGGCTACCTCGCGCGCTTTCCCCGCGGCTTCCAGGTGGAGTTGAAGGAAATCCGCACGGAGCCGCGCGCGGGTCAGACGCCCGCGAAGCTGATGGCGGCC
>NZ_JH605002.1:13494-15010 GCF_000250875.1 Sutterella parvirubra YIT 11816
GGTCAGACGCCCGCGAAGCTGATGGCGGCCGAAGCCGAACGCATCCTCGCCGCGATCGAGCCCGACGACTTCGTCGTGGTGCTCGACGAGCACGGGGCGGACCTCGACACGCAGGCCTTCGCGAAGGCCCTGGCGGGTTGGGGCCGTGAGGGTGAGCGCGTCGTCTTCGTGATCGGGGGCCCGGACGGGCTTTCGCCCGACGTGAAGGCCCGCGCCCGCACGACGATCCGGCTCTCCGCGATGACGCTCCCGCACGCGCTCTGCCGCGTGTTGTTGGCCGAGCAGATCTACCGCGCGTGGTCGATCTACGCGAACCATCCCTACCACCGGGCCTGACACACCATGGCTGAGCACGTCTATCTCGCGAGCAAGAGCCCGCGGCGTTTGGAACTTCTGACGAGCCTCGGGCTCAAGGTCACCGTCGCGGCGGGGAACGCCCACACGCGCGGCTACTTTGAAGGGGACGAAGAGGTCCGCCCGGGCGAACACCCCGAGGACTACGTCCGCCGCACGGCCGAAACGAAGTGGCGCGAGGGCTGGATGCGCGTGACGGTGATGCCGGGGTTTGAAAAGGGCGTCCCGTTGATCGCAGCCGACACGACGGTGAGCTTGGGCGAAACGATCTACGGGAAGCCCAAGGACGCCGAAGAGGCGAAGGCCTTTCTGCGGGCGCTCTCGGGCGTTGCGCACGACGTGCGCACGGCGGTCGTCGTGGGGACGGGGCCCGAGGACATGACCTCGGTCGTGCAGCGCTCGCTCGTCCACTTCCGCGAGTTGACGGAGGACGAGATCGCCGCCTACGTCGCGACGGGCGAACCCTTCGACAAGGCGGGCGGGTACGGCATCCAGGGCTTGGCCGGGATCTTCGTTTCCCGCATCGAGGGAAGCTTCACCGGGATCATGGGGCTTCCCGTCGCCGAGACGGCGACGCTGCTCGCGCGTCTCGGCGTGCGGGTGCTCTGAATCAACCGACCTTGACCAACTCGATGTCGAAGATCAGATCGGCGTGGGGCGGAATCACGCCCGCGGCGCCGTAGGGGCCGTAGCCCAGATCGGACGGGATCGAGAGACGCGCGGCGGTGCCTTCGCGCATGCCGAGGAGCGACTGGTCCCAGCCCGGGATCACCATGCCGACGCCCACCGGGAATTCGATCGGCTCGCCGCGGTCGTAGCTCGAATCGAAAACGGTGCCGTCGGTGAGGCGGCCCGTGTAGTGCACCGCGACGGTGTCGCCCTTCTGGGCGGCGCGGCCCGTGCCTTCGGTCTTGACGTCGATCTTGAGTTCGGTGAACTTGTCCATAGAAATACCTCAGGGAACCTCCGTCTTCAGACGGAGGAGGAATGAAGCGCGGGGCGAAGCCACGCGTACCCATATCCGTCGTTGCGTGAAATCAGACGGCAATGACGCCAATGAATGCCGTCAACCTTGCCGTCGGGCGTCTGCAACACGAAGCTTCCGCGAGCACGGACGGCTACGCGGCCTTGAAAGGTGACGCCTTTCTTGACGGCCTTCACA
>NZ_JH605003.1:0-8082 GCF_000250875.1 Sutterella parvirubra YIT 11816
TCGCAAGTTTCCTCGCGCGTTTTCTATGAAAAAGGGACCGCGGTCGGCGTCGGCCGCCCCATCGGTCCCTTCACTTTCGGCGTCGTGCCGGGCGTCAGTGCTTCAGCGGCTTGAAGCGCAGGCGCTTCGGCTGGCAGGCCTCTTCGCCCAGACGGCGGCGCTTGTCGGCTTCGTACTCGTTGTAGTTGCCGTCGAAGAAGACCACCTTGGAGTCACCCTCGAAGGCGAGGATGTGGGTGGCGATTCGGTCGAGGAACCAGCGGTCGTGCGAGGTGACGAGGGCGCAGCCGGCGAACTCGAGGAGCGCCTCTTCGAGCGCGCGGAGCGTTTCGACGTCGAGGTCGTTCGAGGGTTCGTCGAGAAGCAGGACGTTGCCGCCCGCGAGAAGCGTCTTCGCGAGGTGCAGACGGCCGCGTTCGCCGCCCGAGAGCGTGCCGACCAGTTTCTGCTGGTCGCCCCCCTTGAAGTTGAAGCGGCCGAGGTACGCACGGCTCGACATCTGGAACTTCCCGACGGTGAGGATGTCGTTCCCTTCGGAGATCGCCTCGAAGGCGGTCTTGTCGTTCGGGAGCGAATCGCGCATCTGGTCGACGGCGGCGATGCGCACCGTCGGCCCGATGTTGATCTCACCGCTGTCTGGCTGCTCCTTCCCCGTGATCATCTTGAAGAGCGTCGACTTGCCGGCGCCGTTCGGGCCGATCACGCCGACGATGGCGCCGGGCGGGATCGTGAAGGAGAGGTCTTCGATCAGAAGACGGTCGCCGAAGCCCTTCGAGACGTTCTTGAACTCGATCACGTTGTTCCCGAGGCGTTCCGCCACGGGAATGAAGATTTCGTTCGTTTCGTTGCGCTGCTGGTATTCGACGCTCGAGAGCTCTTCGAAGCGCGCGAGACGCGCCTTCGACTTCGCCTGACGGCCCTTCGGGTTCTGGCGGACCCATTCGAGTTCGTGGCGGATCGCCTTCATGCGGGCGTCTTCCTGGCGCTTTTCGATTTCCAGGCGCTTTTCCTTCTGGTCGAGCCAGGAGGAGTAGTTGCCCTTCCAGGGAATGCCTTCGCCGCGGTCGAGTTCGAGGATCCACTCGGCCGCGTTGTCGAGGAAGTAGCGGTCGTGGGTCACGGCGACGACCGTGCCGGGGAAGCGGTGGAGGAACTGCTCCAGCCACTCGACCGATTCCGCGTCGAGGTGGTTCGTGGGTTCGTCGAGCAGGAGCATGTCCGGGCGCGAGAGGAGCAGACGGCAGAGCGCGACGCGGCGCTTTTCGCCGCCCGAGAGGTGACCGATCTTCGCGTCCCAGGACGGCAGACGGAGCGCGTCCGCGGCGATTTCCATCTGGGTTTCGGCGTTGGTGCCCGCGGCGGCGATGATCGCTTCGAGGCGCGCCTGTTCGGCGGCGAGCGCGTCGAAGTCCGCATCGGGTTCGGCGTAGGCCGCGTAGACGGCGTCCAGCTTCGCCTGCGCCTGCATCACCTCACCCATGCCCTCTTCGACCGCTTCGCGGACGGTGTGCTCGGGGTTCAACTGCGGCTCCTGCGGGAAGTAGCCGATGTTGATGCCGGGCATCGGCACGGCTTCGCCTTCGTGCTCCTGATCCACGCCCGCCATGATGCGAAGGAGCGTGGACTTCCCCGCACCGTTCAGACCCAGCACGCCGATCTTGGCGCCCGGGAAGAACGAAAGCGAAATGTCCTTGAGAATCTGACGCTTGGGCGGAACGATCTTGCCCACGCGGTTCATCGTGAAAACGTACTGTGCCATTGCTCTTAGGTGAGTTCGAGGCGCCGCCGGAGGGCGGCGTAACGAAAAGCGCGCGGCGCTCCGTGTGGGAGGCGCCGCGACGGGAAATGAAGTGGCCTGATTTTAAGTGAAAAGTCTTAGACGCTCAGCGTCCGCGGCGGTACTTCTTGCGCCGAAGCTTCATGTACCAGCCGAAGTAGCGCATGCGGCCCTCCTCAAAGCGCTGGAGCGCGGCGCGGCGCGCTTCGCCCATCTGCTCGGGGAGGAACTGGTTCCACTTTTTGAGAACGCCCGAATCGTCGATGTGTTCGAGCATCCGGCGCAGCCACCCCGGGAAGTACCGCGTGATGACGGCGGACTGGAAGTCGATCAGGCCGGGCGTGCCGTCCGGGCGGATGATGAAGTTACCCGTGCCGCGAAGGTCGAGGTGCGCGACGCCGCGCGCGTGCATCTCATCGACCAAGGCTTCGAGGCGCTCCATGTAGGCGAGATCCACGGGCGAACGGTTCACGCCCTTTTTGCGCACGAGCCCCGAGCCCTCCAAAAACCGGATCGCCAACGCCTGACGGTCGACGAAGAAGGCTTCGCCCGCGATGCCGTCGATGCCTTTGAGGCGCGCGAGCACCGCCGCTTCGCGGCGCAGCAGGAGCGGCCCCACGATGGTGCGCGAAAACCAGCCGCGGGTGCTGAAGTCCTTCACGGTCCATCGGACGCCGTCCTTCTCGACGAGCGTGACGACGGCGTTCAAGCCCCCGCCGTCTCGCATCAGCTTGACGGTGTGCTCGGCCATCTCGGCGCGGTCAAAGGGCTTCTCTTGATCGTGCATTCGGGTACCGGAGTCGGATAAAGAAAAGGCGCCGCCCGGAACGACATTCGTGGGGGCGGCGCGCTCTGCGTGGCTTGTGCGGGTCCTGAAAATCAGGGCATCACGATGCCGCCGCCCTGCGGGGCGGCCGGCGGAGCCTGGAAGCCCGGCATGCCGGGCGTGACGATCTGGCTCGCGGCCTCGCGCTGGAGTTCGCGGATGCGTTCGACCGTCTTGCGCAGGCCCTCGCGCGCGGCGGCGCTGTAGCCGGCGACGGCTTCGGCGACGTTCGCGGCGGGGATCTCAAAGGAGATCGGCAGCGGGCCCATCTGGGTCATGATCTGCGTTTCGCCCGTGAAGATCGGCGCACGGGAGGGATCCCGCTGACCGTTGGCGTCGATCGGCGTGAGGATGCGGATGACGCCCACCTTGCGGTCCGTCACCACTTCCTCGGAATAGAGGTTCGCGGCGTCCATTTCGGCGCCGACGTTGTCGAGCTCGCTCGTTTCCTCAGTCATCGGAGAGTCTCCAGTGTGTGTTTGAGCCTGAAAGGCGCTCATTCTATATCAGCGGTAGACCATCACCGGGATCTTCGAGTGGGTGAGCACCTTCTGGGTCTCGGACCCGAGGAGCACCGCGGCGATCCCCTTGCGGCCGTGGCTCGCCATGAAGACGAGGTCGCAGTCGTGCTTGTCGCACTGCTCGATGATGGCGTCCGCGGGCGAGAAGCTCTTGACCAGCACGGTGTCGCAGTCGACGCCCAGGTCTTCGGCGAATTCCTTCGCGGCGGCGAGGCGCTCCTCGGCTTCGCCCGTCACGCGCTCATCGTACTGTTCGATCGATTCCGGGCGGTATTCGGCGAGGTTGGTGTAGGAATAGGGTTCGACCACGGTCATGACGACGAGGTGCGCGCCGAGCGGCTTCGCGAAGCGGGCGGCCCCTTCCACGGCCTTCACCGAGCGCTCCGAGCCGTCGGTCGGAACAAGAATGCGTTTGTACATGTGGCTTCCTTTTTTCGGCGGGCGGGTCCGGTTCGCCCGCCGCTTCACACTATTTTAGGCGCGTTCGGCGCGCCCAAAAAGATGAAGTTCAATCTTCGCGTTCACCCGCAATCGCATTGATCACAAGCGAAGCCAACATGAGGCCCGCGGTCCCGGTGACGACGACGCCGGAGCCGAACCCGATCCTCGCCCCTTCGGGTTGGCCCGCCGCCTGGTTGTTGGCGGCGGAAGGCTGACGGACGGGCTCGTCGCTCGCGACGACGGGAATGCCGAATTTGACGGAGCGCCCCGAGGCGTTCCCCGCGGGGAAGCCGTGGAACTTGCGCAGGTTCGTGCGGAGTTTCGCCAGAAGCGGATCGCCCTTGACGCGCGCGAGGTCCTCGACGACAAGGCGTTCGGGGTGGCGCTTGCCGCCCGCGCCGCCCGACGTGACGACCTTGAGGCCCTTTCGCCTCGCGGCGGCGACCAGGGCGGTCTTCCCGCGAAGGTCGTCGATGCAGTCCATCACGAAGTCGGCGTCCGCGGGAAGAATCTCCTCCGCGTTCTCCGGCGTGATGAAGGATTCAATCAACTCCACCCGGCAGTCCGGATTGATGAGCCCGATGCGCTCGCGCATCAACGCCACCTTCCCGCGGCCGTAGTTCCCGTCCATCGCATGAAGCTGACGGTTCGTATTCGACAGCGCGCTCACGTCGCCGTCAATCAAAGTGAGACGACCGATGCCGGACCGAGCCAGCGCCTCCATCGCCCAGCTGCCGACGCCGCCGGCGCCCGCCACGACGACATGCGCACGCGCCAGTCGCGCGGCGCCGTCTTCGCCGTAAAGTCTTGCCACACCACCCAATCGGCGGGGGTCACTCGTCACGCTCATTCCCAGCGTACTCCGTAAAGAAAAAGCGAAAAAGTCAAAACAAAGTTTTTCGAATTCGCACCCCAGTCGACACGTTTTCGAGAATTCTTTTTCTCGATTTTTGCCTCGACTAGGTACTTTTCCGAAAGTCCTCCACTTCGAAAAAGAAGTAGAGTGACATCAACGACGCGGAAAACAGGTTTTCCGATTCGACCAACCGGAGACCTGATTCCCAAAGCGGCTCCTCTTCGAAAAAAGGACGAGCCGAAACGAACATTCAGAGACCAAGGGGGTCACATGCGTATTCTCGTTCCTGTCGACGGCAGCAACAACAGCTCCAACGCGCTCAAGTTCATTGCCGGCCGCACCACGCTGATCGGCAGCAATCCTACCATCGAACTTCTGAACGTTCAGCAGCCGCTCCCCGCGCGCGCCTGCCGCCTCGTGGGTCAGGACGCGCTCACGCGCTACTACGAAGACGAAGCCGAAAAGGTCTTTGAACCCGCCCGCCGACTTCTGCAGGGCGCCGGCGCCCAGGCGACCGAATCCTTCGTCGTCGGCGACGCCGCCGAATCGATTTCGAAGGAAGCCGAACGCCTCAACGCCGACCTGATCGTCATGGGTTCGCGCGGTCAGAGCGCCTTGAAGGGCCTCTTCTTCGGTTCGGTCTCGAACGGCGTGCTCGCGCAGTCGCGCTGCCCCGTTCTGATGCTCCGCGACAAGGTTCCGCCGGAAACCGATGCCCTGCGCGTCGGCATCGCGGTGGACGGCTCGAAGTACGGCCGCGCGGCGGTCCGCTATGCGCTGCGCCACATCTCGCTCTTCGGCACGGGCGCGACCTTCTACCTGATCAACGTCGTCTCCGACTACGCCGGCGCCGTCATGCCCGACATGGCCGGCATGGCGCTCCCGTCGCTCTCGGAAGAAGAAGTGCTCGAACTCCAGAAGGACGAATTCAACGAAGCGGTCGATCCGCTCCGTCCGCTCTTCTCGAAGGCCGCCATCAAGACGCATGAAGTCTGCCTGGTCGGCAACCCCGGCGACGAAATCGCCGCGTTCGCGAAGAAGAAGAAGCTCGACCTCATCGTCATGGGTTCGCACGGCTACGGCCGCTTCAAGGCCGCCGTGATGGGTTCGACCGCCACGCGCATCGCCGCGACGGGCGACGTCCCGCTCTTGATCATCCGCAACGCCTACTAAGGTTCGCGGTTTCGGCCGCCCGGCGCCCCGGGCGGTCCGATAGAAATTTCGGATGCCCGTCATCGCTTTTGCGACGGCGGGCATTTATAATGCGGCTCGCATCCCCTCCGCGGGGGAGTAGTCCACCAAAGACCGCGTCAACAGACTTGAGATTTCCCCTCATGGCGCGGCGCCCGGGCGTGAAGGCGCCCGACGGCCGGACAAGACCTGCGGCGGCGTGACGTGCGGTTTGGCGCCTCCATGGGACAGGAACCCGGGATCGGCGCGGCGGACCCGTACGTACGCCGCCGTTTTTCATGTCCGCCGCCCAGCTTTCGACCCCATGCTTGAAATTCTTTCCCCCTCGACCTTCGCGGTCGTCGCCGCCGAGATCGGCGACAAGACGCAGCTCCTCGCGCTCTGCCTTGCCGCGCGCTTTCACCGCCCGGTTCCGATCATCCTCGGGATTCTCGCCGCCACGGTTCTGAACCACGGGTTGGCGAGCCTTCTGGGCGCCTCGATCGCCGAATGGCTCACCCCCAACGTCCTCCGCTGGGTTCTGACGGCGAGCTTCGCCGCCATGGCCGTCTGGATGCTGATTCCGGACGAAATCGACGAGGCGAGCTGCGACCGCACGGTCGGGCGCTTCGGCGTTTTCGGGACGACCTTCGTCCTCTTCTTCCTCGCCGAGATGGGCGACAAGACGCAGTTGGCGACGGTCGCCTTGGGCGCGCACTTTCAGGACGCCTTCTGGGTGACGGTCGGCACGACGCTCGGGATGCTCATCGCCGACGTCCCCGCGATCTTCATCGGAAACAAACTCTCCGAGAAGCTCAAACCCGCGGTGATGCGCAGGATTGCGGCGGTCGTCTTCGCGGCCTTCGCGGTGCTCACGTACCTCGGCATGTGAGTTTTCCGCATAGCGCTTTTGCGGTATGCCCGTGCTAAGATGACGGTGCCAGGCGGTGGGAGGTTCTCCCGCCGCCTTCTCCTTTCCGACAACGTTCCACCACGCCATGACCCAATCGAAAACGATCCGCGTCTATGTGACGGCCGACACCGAGGCCGAAGCCCTCCGCATCGTCGACCGGCTCGGTGCCGACCCCGACATCCGCATCGCCGGCTACGCGTCCACGCGCGCCAAGATGGAGGAGGATCTGACGCAGCCCGGCGGCCCGAAGGTCGACCTGCTCGTCACCGACGTCGTGCTCTCGGGCGTGGACGTGACGCCGGTCGTCGCCCGCGTGCGCCGCCTCCAGGAAGACACCGACATCCTCGTCTACACGACGAACACGTCGGACTCGACCGTGATGCGCGCGATTCTGGCGGGCGCCATGGGCTACCTTCTGAAGGGCGACCAGGAAGACCTCGAAACGAGCATCCGGCTCCTTCGCGGGGGCGGCTCGCCCGTCTCGCCGGTGGTGGCGCGCAACGTGCTGCGCGCGATTCAGACGCGAAGCCTCAACATGCGCCAGACGCGCCGCCGCCCGACGGAGGCGAACGACCTCTCGCAGCGCGAAACCGAGATCCTCTCGCTACTCGCCAAGGGCATCAGCTTCGCGGACATCGCGCAGATCCTCTCGATTTCGCCCCACACGGTGACGGCGCACATCAAGAAGATCTACCGCAAGCTCCAGGTGCACTCCCGCGGCGAGGCCGTCTATGAGGCGACCTGCCTCGGGATCCTTCAGGAGCGCTTCAACTGATTATTCCCGGACCCAGTGTCCGGACTTCCCGCCCGCCTTCTCCAGAAGGCGGACGTTCCCGATCACCATGCCGCGGTCGACCGCCTTGCACATGTCGTAGACGGTGAGAAGGCCCACCTGGACCGCGGTGAGCGCCTCCATCTCCACCCCGGTCTGCCCGCGGCATTCGCAGGTCGCGCGGCAGCGCACCGAAGAGGTCTCCCGATCCAACTCGAAGTCGACCGAGACGTGCGTGAGCGAGATCGGATGGCAGAGCGGCACCAGGTCCGCCGTGCGCTTCGAGGCCATGATCGCCGCCACGCGGGCGATCCCGATCACGTCGCCCTTTTTGGCGGTCCCCGAGGCGACGAGTTCGAAGGTCGCCGGAAGCATCGTGATCACGCCTTCGGCGGTCGCCCGGCGGTGGGTTTCGTTCTTGGCGCCGACGTCGACCATGTGCGCCTCGCCCTTGTCGTCAAAATGGGTGAGCTCTCCCATATCTTTCGTAACCTTTTAGCTGTTGCGGGTAACCTAGCGTCCGGGAGGACGCGGGATAATTGGGGACCGACGCCCTCGGGCGTCAAACCTCCCAACAATACCGCAATCCCTCGCGGACTGCGCCTCGCGACCGTGAAAACAGCCCAAGCCATCATCGCTCTCTGCGCCGCCATCAGCACGGCGCTCACGCCGGTCGCGGCGACGGCCGCGGACACGCTCGACCTCAATCTCCCGAGCCTCGGGACGGCGGGCTCTTCGGCGCTCTCGCCCCTGGAGGAGCAGAAGCTCGGCGCGCAGCTGATGACGCAGGTGCGCGCCGACCCGAC
>NZ_JH605003.1:8137-25514 GCF_000250875.1 Sutterella parvirubra YIT 11816
CCGACCCGACGCACCTCTCGGACCCGGAACTCTCCGAGTACCTGAACCGTCTCGGCTACACGCTCGTGAGCCGCGCGAACACCCACACGTACAACTTCTTTTTCTTCCCGATCCGGGACGAGACGCTGAACGCCTTCGCGCTTCCGGGCGGCTTCATCGCCGTGCACACGGGGACGATCATCGCGGCGAGAAACGAGAGCGAATTGGCGGGCGTCATGGGGCACGAAATCGGCCACGTCACGCAGCGCCACATCGCGCGCATGATCGAAGGGCAGAAGTCGAACCTCGCGATCACGCTGGGGAGCGTGCTCCTGGCGATTCTCGCCGCGCGTGCGGGCGGGAATTCCGGCGGGCACGCCGCCGCGGCGATCGCGATGGGCTCCCAGGCGGCGATGATCCAGTCGCAGCTGAACTACTCACAGGACGCCGAACGCGAGGCTGACCGCGTGGGTCTTCAGACGCTCTACGCGGCGGGGTTCGACCCGAAGGGGATGGAAGGCTTCTTCTCGCGGCTGCAGTCCAGCAACCGCTTCTACGAGTCCGCGGCGCCCGCCTACCTCTCCACCCACCCGCTCACGGTCGAGCGCATGGCAGACATGGACAACCGCACGAGAAACCTTCCGACGCGCATGCACCAGGACTCGGACGAATTCCGTCTGATGCAGGTCCGCGCACGGGTGCTCCAGGCGACGTCGCACGACGCGCTCATGAAGCTCCAGAAGGTGCTCCAGGACGAACGCAAAGATGCGACGGGCAAGAACGCCTGCGCGCTCGAGTACGGCCTCTCGGTCGTCGCCTCGCGGCTCAAAGACTTCCCCACGGCGCTCCGGCACGCCGAAGCGAGCACCGCCTGCGGGATGACGAGCGCGTCCTTGACGAGGAATCTGCTCCGCGCCCGCTTTGAGGCGACCACGTCGAAGTCCACCCGCGAGAAGATCCTCGCCGACGCGCGCAGCGCCGTCGACCGCTTCCCGCTCTCGCCGATGATGGCGGAAAACTATGTCGACCTCCTCTACGAGCTCGACCGCCATGAGGAACTGATCCGGTTCCTGAGGAACGGCACCGCGCTGCCCGACACCGACCCCGACTACCACGCGATCCTCGCGCGCTCCTACGAGAAGCTCGGGAAAAAGAGCCTTCAGTACCAGCACACGGGCGAGATGTACGCGCTCCTCGGCGCCGACGAGGCGGCGGTCTACCAGTATTCGCTCGCGCAGAAGGCGAACGACGGCGACTTCTACACGATGAGCGTCATCGACGCGCGGCTTCGCGAACTGCGCGAAGCGGTCGCGCAGGCGAAGAAGGACCGGTGAAATCGCCTCCCGAACGGCCTCAACGACGGGGCCGTCCATGCGACAATACGCGCACCGGTCTGCGCCTCGGGCGGCAGATCCCTTTCTTTTTCTCACACCCCCGAACGGAATCATCCGCCCGGCGCGGGCCTCACGGCCGCCGGGCCCTTTGAGTCATGGCTATTGAAGACTACCTTACCCTTGCCGAACCGACCGACGACGTGATCGAAACCGATGCCGTCATCGTCGGCGCCGGCCCCGTCGGGCTCTTCCAGGTGTTCGAGCTCGGCCTTCTCGAAATCAAGGCGCACGTCGTCGACTCGCTGCGCAACGTGGGCGGCCAGTGCATGGAGCTCTATCCGACGAAGCCCATCTACGACATCCCCGCCGTTCCGGTCTACTCCTCGTACGAACTCACGGAAAACCTTCTGAAGCAGATCCACCCGTTCGGGCCGGTCTTCCACCTCGGTCAGGAAGTGACCGAAGTCGAAAAGCAGGAAGACGGCATGTTCCGCGTGGCGACGAGCGCCGGCACGCGCTTCCACTGCAAGGTCGTGATCATCGCCGCGGGCGTGGGCTCCTTCCAGGCCCGTCCGCTGCGCGTCAAGGGCATCGAAAAGTTCGAAGGCACGCAGCTTCACTACAGCTGCAAGGACCCCTCGGTCTTTGAAGGGAAGAACGTCGTCATTCTGGGCGGCGGCGACTCCGCGCTCGACTGGACGCTCAACCTGGTCGGCAAGGCCGAAAGCGTCGTCCTCGTGCACCGCCGCGACGGCTTCCGCGCGCAGGCCGCCTCGGTCGCGAAGATGAAGGAACTGTGCGAGAACTGGGAAATGCAGTTCGAAGTGGGCCAGGTCACGGGCTTCAACGAAGCCGACGGCAAGCTCACCGAAGTGCTGGTCGCGGGCGCCGACGGCGTGACGCGCCGCATCCCGCTCGACCATCTCCTCGTCTTCTTCGGCCTGCAGCCGAAGCTCGGGCCGATCGAGCACTGGGGCCTCAACCTCGAGCGCAAGCAGATCGTCGTCGACACGGCGCGCTTTGAATCGAACATCCCCGGCATCTTCGCCGTGGGCGACATCAACACGTACCCGGGCAAGAAGAAGCTCATCCTCTCGGGCTTCCACGAGTGCGCGTTGGCGGCCTTCGCCGCCTGCGACTACGTCTTCCCGGAAAAGCGCGTCTTCCTGCAGTACACGACCACGTCGCCGAAGCTCCACAAGGTTCTTGGCGTCGAAACGCCGAACTTCGAAGACGATTAAGCGGATCCGGTCAGCCCATTCGGCCTGATTGGACTCGAAAAAGCCGCATCCCGAGGGGGTGCGGCTTTTTTGTGCGCCTCGTTTTCGCGTTTTTCTATGAGGTACCGGTGTTCCATAAATTTCACCAACGAAACTCATCCCGCATTTGCGTGACGGCATCTTTTCCCGCGCGACGCCGACATGCCCAGTCATCCCCGATTTCCGTGGAAACCCCAAGAAAAGTCAAGCAACGGTCAGTTCCGGCACTTTCCTAGAAAACCGGCGTACCGCACCTTCCCAAGCCTTGTCCCGCCACGTATCGTCGTGCTTTCTTTCGCGAATGATTCTCATTTCGCACATTTGACAGGAGCCCACAACATGACGACCGAGCGCGTAACCCCCAACGCCCACCGGACGACTTTTGAAGCGGGCGCCCGCCGCATGGCGGAGCGTCTCGGGAGCGCGGACGACCTCGACGTCTCCGGCTTCGTCGCGAACGCCGAGGATCCCCTCCACGCCGCCTTCGAAGCGAAGGCGATCGTGCACGCGGGTCCGGGCGGCATGCCCCTGATGGGCGAAGCCGCCGAAAAGCCCGCGGGCCGGAGTCGGTTCCGCGGGCTTTTCTCTTTTCAGTCGGGGCTTCGGACTCAGTCCTTCACCACCTTGATCTGCGGCATGCGCGCCGTGTAGTCCTTCGCGAGCTTCGCGACCGAACCCGCCACCTTCATGGCGAGCTCGCGGTACATCTGCGCTTCGCGGCTTTCCGGGTCCTTCACCACCGTGGGGCAGCCGCCGTCGGCCTCTTCACGGATGCGGGCGGAAAGGGGCAGGTGCCCGAGCACGGGCACGCCGTACTGTTCGCTCATGCGCTCCGCACCGCCTTCGCCGAAGATGTGGTGCGCTTCGCCGCACTTGGGGCAGATGAAGACCGACATGTTTTCGACGACGCCCAGGACGGGAACGTTGACCTTTTCGAACATGCGCAGGCCCTTCTTCGCGTCGATCAGCGCGATGTCCTGCGGGGTCGTCACGACGACCGCGCCCGTGATCGGCACCGACTGCGAGAGCGTCAGCTGAATGTCGCCCGTGCCCGGGGGCATGTCGACGACGAGGTAGTCGAGGTCCTTCCAGTTGGTCTGGTTCAAAAGCTGCTCCAGGGCGCCCGCGGCGAGCGGACCGCGCCAGATCATCGGTTCGTCCTCGTCGACCATGAAGCCGACGGAATTCACCTGAAGGCCGTGGCCGAGGAGCGGTTCCATCGTCTGGCCGTCGAGCGAGACGGGCTGGCCCTTGACGCCCAGCATCGTCGGCTGCGAGGGGCCGTAGACGTCGGCGTCCAGGACGCCCACGTTGGCGCCTTCGTACGCGAGCGCGAGCGCGAGGTTCGCGGAGACCGTCGACTTGCCGACGCCGCCCTTGCCGGAGCTCACCGCGATGATGTTCTTGACGCCGCGCATCACGCGGAGGGTCCCCTGGACCTTGTGCGCGATGATGTTCTGCGTGACGTTCACCGTCACGTGCGCCGCACCCGCGGCCTTGAGGCATTCGCCCACGCGCTCGCCCACGGCCTGCGCGCGGTGACGCGCCGGATAGCCGAGCTCGATCGAGACCGTGACGTCGCCGTTGTCGGCGACCTCCAGGCTCTTCAGCATGTTCGAGGAAACGTAGTCGACCTCCATCACGGGGTCCTGGAGACCCGCGAGGGCCGCGCGAAGCGTTTCGGCGGTGATCATGAGTTGCTGCTCCATCCGGTTCGGTAAAGAAAAGATCCGTGCATTCTAAGCCACCCCCAAGCGCCGGACCCGCCCGGAGCGCCCAAGGTTTTCCCCGTCTCACGCGACATGTGTCGACGCGTGTCCGCACTTTCCCGAAGGACCCGCCGAAGCCCGCGGCGCCGGGCTCGCGCGCACCGCGCTTTGTTACACTATCGCGTTCATACCCTTATTCCGGCGGTTCGCCCGCGCCGGGCTCATCTGCCCGGCCGTTGGGGCCCCGTCTTCACCAACGAGATCTCTATCCAAATGAGTCAGCGCAATCTTTTCGTGACCACCGCGCTTCCCTATGCGAACGGCGTCTTCCACATGGGCCACATCATGGAGTACATCCAGGCCGACATCTGGGTGCGGCACGAACGCATGTCCGGCAACCGCGTCCACTTCATGGGCGCGGACGACGTCCACGGCGCCCCGATCATGATCGCCGCGCAGAAGCGCGGCGTGACGCCGCAGGAGTTCGTCGCGGAGATCGCCGCGGGCCGCCGTCAGTACCTCGACGGCTTCCACATCTCGTTTGACGAATGGAGCAGCACGGATTCCCCCGAGAACCACGAGCTCTCCCAGGAGATCTACAAGCGCCTCGTCGCCGAAGGCCTCATCTACACGAAGGAAATCGAGCAGTTCTACGACAACGCGAAGGGCATGTTCCTCGCGGACCGCTTCATCAAGGGCACGTGCCCGCGCTGCGGCGCGCCGGACCAGTACGGCGACAACTGCGAAAAGTGCTCGGCGGTCTACAGCCCGACGGAGGTCGTGAACCCCTATTCGACCCTTTCCGGCACGACGCCGGTCTTGAAGAAGTCCACCCACTACTTCTTCCGTCTGTCGGATCCCAAGTGCGTGGAGTTCCTGCGCGCCTGGACGAGCGGCAAGGGTGCGGACGGCGCCCCCACCGTTCAGGACGAAGTGCTCGCCAAGGACAACGAATGGCTGGGCGTTGAGGGCGGTCTCGCCGACTGGGACATCTCCCGCGACGAACCCTACTTCGGGATCGCGATTCCGGACGCCCCGGGCAAGTACTTCTACGTGTGGCTCGACGCCCCGATCGGGTACCTCGCCGCCTTCAAGAGCTACTGCAACAAGAAGGGCCTCAACTTCGAAGAAGAGCTTCTCGCCGGCAACACCGAGCAGATCCACTTCATCGGCAAGGACATCATCTACTTCCACACGCTCTTCTGGCCCGCGATGCTCCACTTCGCCGGGAAGCCCTTCCGCACGCCCGACCACGTGAACGCCCACGGCTTCATGACGGTCAACGGCGAAAAGATGTCGAAGAGCCGCGGCACGGGGATTTCGCCCCTTCGCTACCTCGAGCTCGGCATGAACCCCGAGTGGCTCCGCTACTTCCTCGCCGCGAAGATGAACGCCCGCGTCGAAGACGTCGACTTTACGAAGCTCGACTTCGCGCAGCGCATCAACTCCGACCTGATCGGCAAGTACGTCAACATCGCCTCGCGCGCCGCGGGCTTCATCGTGAAGCGCTTCGAAGGCCGCATCGACGACGCGGCGATGAAGGATCCGATCCTCGAGACGATCCGCGCCAAGGGTGAAGCCGTGAAGGCGCTCTACGAGCAGCGCGAATTCGCCCGCGCCATGCGCGCCGTCATGGAAGCGGCCGACGTGATCAACGAATTCGTCGACCGCGAAAAGCCCTGGGAACTCGGCAAGGACCCGGCGAAGGCCGCGGAACTCCAGCGCGTCTCCTCGATCGCGCTCGAAGGCTTCCGCCTCCTTTCCCTCTACCTGAAGCCCGTGCTTCCCGCCACCGCCGAGCGCGTCGAAGCGTTCCTCAACATCGCCCCGATGACCTGGAACGACGTCAACACCCCGCTCAGCTCCGCCAACCCCATCCGTGCCTACCAACACCTCATGCAGCGCGTTGACATGGAAAAGCAGCTCGACCAACTCCTCCCCGGCGTCGCCGAAGCGGCCGCCGAAGAACCCGCCCCCGACGCGAAGCTTCCCGGCGGCGAAGCGATCGCCCCCGAATGCACGATCGACGACTTCTCGAAGATCGACCTGCGCATCGCGAAGATCGTCGACTGCAAGGAGGTCGATGGTTCGACGAAGCTCCTGCAGCTGACGCTCGACCTCGGCGAAGGCCGCACCCGCAACGTCTTCTCCGGGATCAAGAGCGCCTACAAGCCCGCGGATCTCATCGGCCGCCACACGGTCGTGATCGCGAACCTCGCCCCGCGCAAGATGCGTTTCGGCGTCTCCGAAGGCATGGTGCTCGCGGCGAGCGACGCCGAAGACAAGTCGCTCGGCCTCTTCCTTCTGGAGCCCCACGCCGGCGCGCAGCCCGGCATGCGCATCCGCTGAGGCCCCTTTGAGACGCCCCGGGGCCGCGCCGCATAGGCAAAAGCCCTAGGGTTTGTCGCACAACAAAGGCGTCGTCCGAAAGGATGGCGCCTTTTTTCTACAATAGTTTGTTTATTTGGTTTCGATTGGCAAATTCCCGCCCGTCGAGACGCTTTCCCCGCCCTGACCCGAGTTTGTCCAAATGAGTTTCAAGACGCAGGTGAGCGAGTTCCTGACGCACATGCCGCTCGCACGCTTCTCCCCCGTTTTTCTGCAGTCGCTGAAGACGTACAACACGCGCATGCTCTCGCGCGACGTTTCCGCCGGCCTCACGGTCGGCATGGTGGCGCTTCCGCTGGCGATGGCCTTCGGCATCGCCTCGGGCGTCCCGCCCGAAGCGGGGCTCTACACCGCGATCATCGCGGGCTTCATCATTTCGCTTCTGGGCGGCTGCCGCGTGCAGATCGGCGGCCCCGCGGGCGCCTTCGTCGTCATCATCTACGGGATCATCGCGCAGTACGGGCTCTCGAACCTGATGTTGGCGACCTTGGGCTCGGGCTTCATCCTCTTTCTGATGGGGCTCTTCAAGCTGGGCGGCCTCATCCGCTTCATCCCGGTCTCGATCGTGATCGGCTTCACGAACGGCATCGCCGTGATGATCGGCTTGCAGCAGGTGAAGGACTTCCTCGGCCTCACCGTCGAGAAGATGCCCGCGGACTTCTTCGGGATGATCTCCGCGGTCTTCACCCACATCGGGACGGTCAACCCCTGGGCGGTCGCGATCGCCCTCGTGAGCTTTCTGATCGTGAAGTTCTGGCCCAATGGCTACAGCATGAGCGGTCCGCAGTGGAAGAAGTGGCTCGCGCACCTGCCCGGCACCGTCGTCGTCCTCGTCATCTCGACCGCCGCCGTCTCGCTCTTCGGTCTTCCCGTCGAGACGATCGGCACGAAGTTCGGCGGCATCCCGCAGGAACTTCCCTCGCTCACGTTCCCGACCTTTGAGTGGGACACCGCGAAGCAGCTCTTCGGCCCGATGCTGACGCTCGCCGTTCTGGGCTCGATCGAGAGCCTCCTCTGCGCGCGCGTCTCCGACACGATGACGGACGACCGCCACGACCCCAACCAGGAACTGATGGGCCAGGGCGTCGCCAACATGATCGTGCCCTTCTTCGGCGGCATTCCCGCGACGGGCACCATCGCGCGTACGGTGACGAACATCAAGTCGGGGGCGGCCTCGCCCGTCGCCGGCATGGTCCACGCCGTGACGCTTCTCGTGGTGATCCTCGCCGCGGCGCCCCTGGCGAGCAACATCCCGCTCTCGGCCCTCGCCGCGATCCTCGTCTTCGTCGCCTGGAACATGGGGAACTGGCGCGAATTCGTGCGCCTTCGCCAGATGACGCTCTCCTACAAGGCGACGCTTTTGGTCACCTTCTTCCTCACGGTGGTGTTCGATCTCACCGTCGCCGTCGAAGTGGGCTTGGTCGTCGCCTGCGTCTTCTTCCTCATGCGCATGAACAACATCACGGTGGTCGAGCCCGCGACCCTGCCCTTCAACGTGCCCGACACGGTCGAAGCCTGGCACATCAAGGGCGCGCTCTTCTTCGGCTCTGTCTCGAAACTCGAACCCGTCACCGACCCGACCCGCATCACCCGTGCGGGGTCCTCCCGCGTCGTCATCCTCGACATGGAGGAACTCATCAACATCGACAATTCGGCGATGGACCAGATCGAGACCTTCGTGCGTGCGCTCCACCGCCACAACCACGAGCTCATCATCGCGGGCCCCTCGGGGCACCCGTTGAAGCAGCTTCAGCGCACGGGCATCGCCCAAGCGCTCGGCCCCAACCTCGTCCCGAACATGGAGTTCGCCCTGGCCCGCGTCAACACGGTCCTGGCCGAATTGGACGAGAAGGACCGCGCCCGCGCTGCGTCCCACGGCCGTCACTGACCCCTTCTCAACCATTGATCACGGAAGGGGCCTCGGGGGCCCCTTCCCGCCAAGAACAAAACGCCCGGCGGCCGGAGAGGCTGTCGGGCGTTTCGCTTCGGGGCGGGCTCCCCATCCAGAGGAGCCCCGTACCGGCGCCGATTATTCGGGCATGTACATGAAGGCCTTGACGGCCGCTTCGAGGTCCGCGGGACGTTCGTTGCGGGCGAGGCCGTGCTCGTAGGCGTACTCGGCGATCGCGACGCCGATCTTCATCGACACGTCGCGCACTTCGGAGAGCGACGGATAGAGCGAGCCGCGTTCGAGGTCTTCTTCCGAGACCGTTTCGGCGAGCGTGCGCGCGGCGGCGAGGAACATGCCGGTCGGCATCCATTCGGCCTGCGCGAAGACGGCGCCCAACCCCAGCCCCGGGAACACGTAGCTGTTGTTGCCCTGACGGGGCACGAACGTGCGGCCGTTCAGTTCGACGGGCGCGAAGGGCGAGCCCGACGCGAAGAGCGCGCGGCCGTCCGTTTCACGGTAGGCGGTTTCGGCGTCGCACTCGGCGCGCGAGGTCGGGTTCGAGAGCGCGAAGATGATCGGGCGCTCGTTGATCGCGGCCATTTCGCGGAGCACCGCGGCGTCGAAGGCCTTGGGCTGGGCGGCGACGCCGACGATCCCGGTCGGGCGCACGGCGCGCACGGCTTCAAGGAACGTGCGGCACTCGGGGAGTTCGTGCGCGAAGGGCTGCTTGTTCTCGGCGAGACCCGTGCGGGCGGCCGTCACGAGCCCCTTCGAGTCGAAGAGGCAGCAGTGCTTGAGGGCTTCGGCGCGGTCCATCCCTTCGTCGACCAACGCGTCGACGATGAGGTTCGCGATGCCGGTCGCGGCTTCGCCCGCGCCGAGGAAGAGGAAGGTCTGCTCAGCGAGGGGCTTCTTCGTCACGCGCACGGCGCTGTAGACGCCCGTCAGAGCGACGGCGGCCGTACCCTGGATGTCGTCGTTGAAGCAGAGGATCTTGTCCTGGTAGCGGCGCAGGAGTTCGAACGCGTTGTGGTTGCCGAAGTCTTCGAACTGGATGAGGACCTTCGGCCAACGGCGGCGCGCGGCCTGGATGAATTCGTCGACGAGCGCGAAGTATTCGTCGCCCGTGACGCGTTCACGGCGAAGGCCGAGGTAGAGCGGGTCGTTGAGATACGCCTCGGTGTTCGTGCCCACGTCGATCGTGACGGGGAGCGTGCGGGCGGGATCGATCCCGGCACAGGCCGTGTAGAGCGAGAGCTTCCCCATCGGGATGCCCATGCCATTCATGCCGAGGTCGCCCAGGCCCAGGATGCGCTGACCGTCGGTGACGACGATCACGTCGACTTCTTCCTGCGGGCAGTTGGCGACGAGCTCCTCGACGCGGCCGCGGTCTTCGTAGGAGACGAAGAGCCCGCGCGGGAAGCGGTAGATGTGGCTGAACTTCTGGCAGACCTCACCCACGGTCGGGGTGTAGACGATCGGCATGAAGCGGTCGGTGTGCTCGATGAGGAGCTTGAAGAAGAGGTTTTCGTCGGCAGCGCGGATGGCGTCAAGTTCGAGGTACTTGCCGAGCGGGTCCGGACGGCTGTCGATCAGCGCGAGGGCACGCGCGACCTGGTTTTCCGCCGAAGAGACGGCGGGCGGGAGGAGTCCGCGGAGACCGAGACGGTCGCGGGCTTCGGCCGAAAAGCCGACGCCGCGGTTGAGATGCGCATTGACGAGAACGTCCGCCCCGCGGACACACTGATTTTGGTTCGACATGGTTCCTTCTTCTCGAAGTCGGTTTCATTCCCAAGGCCACCCCGCAGGGGCGCTCAAGGGTCTATGAAAAAGGCGCGGCGGCCGTGACCGTCGCGCCCATCGGGAAGCATTGTAACAGCCTGTCAGCGGCCTTTTGTCTCAGCCGTTCGGCCTACTTCCGCTATTTCCCGGACTTCGCGCCCGCCTTCATGTCCGAAAGACGCGACTTTGCCGCGGCGGCAGCGTCGCTCTCGGGGTAAGTCTTGAGAACCTTGTTGAAGGTGGCCGTGGCGGCCTTGACGTTGCCCGCGGCCGCCTGGGAGCTCCCGACCAAAAGCATCGCGTCGGGGGCGCGCACGCCCTTCGGGTAGTCCTTCAAAAGCCGGTTCTGGGAGTCGATGGCGTCCTTGTAGCGCTCCAGCGCGAAGGCGCAGGTCCCCTCCCAAAAGAGCGCCTCCTGGCGGTAGGGCGACTCGGGCCACTTCGCGGCGAAGCGGTCGAACTTCGTCAACGCGTCCTTGAACTGGTTGTCCTGCAGGAGGAGCACCGCGGCGTCGTACTCGGCCTTTTCCGCAGGATCGACCTGATGCTGCTCGCCGTTGATCGTCACCGTCACGGGCTCAAACGCCCCGATGCGCCCGTCCAAAGACTGGTAGAGGTCGCGGGTCGAGCGCTGTTCGACCGCGAGCTGATTGCGCAGTTCCTCCAGGTCCCCCGTCAGGTGACGGTTGTGTTCCTTCAAGGCGTTGATTTCGCTCACCAGCTGGAACTGCGCGTTGCGCGTCGTCGCGAGGTCCGCGCGCAGGGACTTCACTTCCTCGCGGAGCTCCAGAATCGCGCGGCGCGCGTCGTCGTCCGCAAAGGCGTGGGCGGAAAAGGCGGCCGTGGCCGCCAGAAGCGCGGCCGCGACGCGCGCGGCCGTCAGGTTCTTGGTCAGCATGAATCCTCCGGGATGCGCGCCGCGGGAGACTCCTCACGCGGCGCACGGATGCGGTCAGGGCTGCGCGCCTTCGGCGGGCTGCGGCGCGGGCGCCGCGTACTCGGCCGGGTAGACCAGGTCGGCGCGGCGGTTCTGCGCCCAGGCTTCTTCGGTGTGGCCCGTGGCGACGGGCTTTTCCTTGCCGAAGGAGACGGCTTCAAGGCGCGAGGCGGGCACGCCCATCAGGACGAGGCGCTGCTTCACGGCTTCGGAGCGCTTCTGCCCCAGCGCGAGGTTGTACTCGCGGCCGCCGCGCTCGTCGGTGTTCCCCTGAATGGCGATCTTCACTTCGGGGTGCTCGATCAGCCACTTGGCGTGCGCCTCGATGTAGGGCACGTATTCGGGCGCGACGTCGTAGGCGTCGAAGCCGAAGTAGATCGAACGCTGCGAGAGCGGGTTCGCCGGATCCGTGAAGGGATTCGTCGAGACCTGTTCCGTCTGGGCGGCTTCGCCGGCCAACGTGCCGGTCTTGGCGTCTTCGTCGAGCGAGACGCTGCTCGCGCAACCCGTGAGGAGCCCGGCGAGGGCGAGGGCGGCCGCAGCGGCCTTCCAGTGCATGGTCATGAGCTTTACTCCGAAATGTCGGGCGGGCGCGGAGCCCGCCTCATCTTCTCTTGGTGTTGGGTCAGTAGATCACCGGGCCCCAGGCGGGCTCGCGGATGTCGCCGTCGCCGACCAAGCGCGTCGTCAGGCGCGCGTCCGCCGAGCAGGTGCCGAGGACGCCCCGGCCGTTCTCTTCCGTCGCGTAGACGAGGAAGCGCCCGTTCGGGGCGAAGGCGGGCGATTCGTCGCGCTCGGTGTGCGTGACGAGGAGGTCCTGCGCGTTGCTGAGGTCCATGACGGCGAGGCGGAAGCGGCCTTCGAGGCGCGAGACGTACGCGATGCGCTTGCCGTCGGGCGAGACCGCCGGACTGATCGCGTAGTTCGAGCCGAAGGTGATGCGTTCGGCGGCGCCCCCCGCGACGGGCTGGCGGTAGATCTGAGGCGTGCCGCCGCGGTCGCTCGTGAAGTAGATCCACTTGCCGTCGGCGCTGAAGGTGGGCTCGGTGTCGATGCCGTAGCTGCGCGTGAAGCGGCGGAGGTTCCCGCCGTCGACGTTGATGAGGTAGATCTGCGTGAGGCCGTCGCGCGAGAGTGCGATCGCGAGCTGGCGGCCGTCGGGCGAAAAGGCCGGCGCGGAATTGTTCCCGGGGAAGTTCGCCACGGCGCGGCGCACGCCCGTCGCGAGCTCGTGCACGTAGACGACGGGCTTCTTGTGCTCGAAGCTCACGTACGCGATGCGCGCGCCCTCGGGCGACCACGCGGGCGAAATGATCGGTTCGGTCGAGCGGAGCGCCGTGCGCGGGTTCGCGCCGTCGCACTCCGTGATGATGAGTTCGTAGTGGCGGCGGCCGAGCTGCGCGACGTACGCGAGGCGCGACGCGAACATCGGACCTTCGCCGGTGTAGCGCGTGTAGAGCCGGTCGGCGAAGCGGTGCGCGGCCATGCGCAGCTGATCGGGCTGCGCAGCGATGCCGTGGCTGTCGACCACCTCACCCGTCGAGATCTCGTAGACCGACATGCGCAGGTCCCACGTGCCGTTCGCGAGCACGTTCGCCGTGCCGACCACGAGGGCGACGGCGCCCGCCGCCGCGGCATCCGCGAGCGCGGTGCGCAGCGACTCGTCGTTGCCCAACGTCGGCACGCTCTTGGGCGCCATGACGCGGAAGGAGCCGGAGCGCGTCAGGTCCGCGCCCACCACGTCGGCGACGTTCTCGGGCGCATCCTCCCCGCCCATGAAGGGACAGATGACGATGGGGGTCTGATTGGCGCCGACGCCGGTGATTTCGATGCGCAGGTCGGCCAGGGCCGCCGTCGGAAGAACGGCGGCGCACATGCCGGCGCCCAAGAGGGTGCGGCGGCTCCAACGGCCGCCGAGATCGTTGCGATCCGTCACGGAAACTCACTCCCAATAGGGGGACGGGGCCGCCCAAGCGTGCGGCCCGAAGAAGTCTGTGGGCGTACTCGGAACGCCCGGTGTACGAGCCAATATAAGCGAAAAAAGCGCTTCGTGCCGACGAGCCCGCCCGCACCGAAGCGCTTTTTAACTATTCGCCGAAGCTTAGTGGCGGAAGTGACGTTCGCCCGTGAAGACCATGGCGATGCCGCGTTCGTTCGCGGCGGCGATCACCTCGTCGTCGCGGATCGACCCGCCCGGCTGGATCACCGCCGAGGCGCCCGCGTCGACCACGACGTCGAGGCCGTCGCGGAACGGGAAGAACGCGTCCGAGGCGGCGACGCTGCCTTCGAGCGAGAGACCGGCTTCCTCAGCCTTGATGGCGGCGATGCGCGCGCTGTCGACGCGGCTCATCTGACCGGCGCCGACGCCGAGCGTCATGCCGTCGCGCACGTAGACGATCGTGTTGGACTTGACGAAGCGGGCGACGTTCCACGCGAAGAGCATGTCCTGGATCTGACCTTCCGTCGGCTGCTTTTCCGTGACGCAGCGGAGCGCATCGGCGCCGCAGAGCTGGTTGTCCGGCGTCTGAACAAGAAGACCGCCGCCCACGCGCTTGAAGTCGAAGTCGTTCTGAGCGCCGCCCAAAGCGACCGTCAAGAGGCGCAGGTTCTTCTTCGCGCCGAAGACGGCGAGGGCTTCAGCCGAGAAGGCCGGGGCGATGATCACTTCGGCGAACTGCTTCGCGACCATTTCGGCGCAGGCGCCGGAGACTTCGCGGTTGAAGGCGATGATGCCGCCGAAGGCACTCTTGCTGTCCGTCTGGAAGGCCTTGGCGTAGGCTTCGGCGACGTCCGCGCCGATCGCGACGCCGCAGGGGTTCGCGTGCTTGATGATGACGCAGCAGGGTTCCGCAAACGAGCGGCAGCATTCCCAGGCCGCGTCGCTGTCGGCGATGTTGTTGTAGCTCAGTTCCTTCCCCTGGAGCTGCTCGTACCCGGCCAAAAGCCCCGGCGCGACGTTCACTTCACGGTAGAAGGCCGCCTGTTGGTGCGGATTTTCGCCGTAGCGCATGTCCTGGACCTTCACCCACTGGCGGTTGAAGGTTTCGGGGAAGAGGCCGCGTTCGCCTTCGGGCGTGAGGCTCGTGAGGTAGTTCGCGATCATGCCGTCATAGCGGGCGGTGTGCGCGAACACCTTCTTCGCGAGCGCGAGGCGCGTCGCGGGGGTGACGGCGCCCTCGGCGCGGATTTCGGCGAGGACCGCGTCGTAGTCCGCGGGGTCGACGACGACCGCGACGGATTCGTGGTTCTTCGCCGCGGCGCGGATCATCGTCGGGCCGCCGATGTCGATGTTCTCGACGGCGTCTTCGAACGTGCAGTCGGGCTTGGCGACGGTCTGCTCAAACGGATAGAGGTTGACGACCACGAGGTCGATCGGGTCGATCGCATGGGCTTCGAGCGCGGCCATGTGTTCGGCGACCGGACGGCGCGCGAGGATGCCCGCGTGGATCTTGGGGTTCAGGGTCTTGACGCGGCCGTCGAGCATCTCCGGGAAGCCCGTGTAGTCGGCCACTTCCTGGCAGGCGACGCCTTCCTTTTCGAGGAGCTTCGCGGTGCCGCCCGTCGAGAGGATGTGGTAGCCGAGTCCGGCCAAGGCACGGGCGAAGTCGACGACGCCGGTCTTGTCGGAGACGCTGATGAGTGCTTGCTTGCGCATGGTTCCAATTTCCTAAAAGTTGAAAGCGCGCTCAGAGAAAAAGCCCGTGTCGGGTGAGCTTCTTTCGGAGCGTGTTTCGGTTGATGCCCAAAAGCTTGGCGGCGGCACACTGGTTGTTCTGGCACATCCCCATGGCGTAGAGCAGGAGCGGGCGTTCCACGGCGTGGATGACGAGCTCATAGAGGGGGTGGGGATGGCGTCCTTCGAGCTGCTCGAAATAACGGTCGAGCTTGGCGACCACCACGGCGTCCAATTCGTAGTCCTTGGTGTTGAAGGCCGTTTCGGGAAGGTCGATCAGGGAAGGATCAACCGGCGTGTCGTCCGGGAATTCGTTCATGATGAGGAATCGGGTGCGGCGTCGAACGCGCGGCGCACGAGGTCGGTCTGGCGGTCGGGATCACGCTCGGCGAGGATCTCGGGGAGGAAAAGCTCGGACCCGGGAACGGCGCGCAGGTAGTGCGCGAGATGCTTGCGGATCGTCACCGCGCCGCGTTGCCCGCCATAGTAATCGAAATGAAGCGCCATGTGACGGAGCACCGTCGCGCGCCGGCGCACGAGATCGGGCTCGGTCCAGGCGGGGCCGGTTCCGAGCGCCGCCGCCACTGCGCCCATCACCCAAGGATTCCCATAGGTTGCGCGGCCGATCATCACGCCGTCGGCACCCGTCATCCGCATCACATCAAGGGCTTTCCCGGGGCCGTCGATGTCGCCGTTGGCGACGACCGGAATCGAGACCGCGGCCTTCACCTCACGGATCGTGTCGTACTCGGCTTGCCCCCGGAAACCGTCTTCTCGCGTGCGCCCGTGGATGACGAGCATCGCGATCCCCGCGGCTTCGGCCATCTTCGCGATCGTGAGCGCGTTCTTCATCTCACGGCTCCAGCCCGTGCGGATCTTGAGCGTGACGGGCACCGAAACCGCGTTGACGACCGCATCCAAAATCCGGCCAACCAGGGGTTCGTCCCGCATCAGGGCGCTCCCGCAGGCGGCGTTCAGCACCTTCTTCGCGGGGCAGCCCATGTTGATGTCGACGACGTGCGCGCCCCCGTCCGCGGCGTAGCGCGCGGCGTCCGCCATGTGGGCGGGATCGGCCCCGAGAATCTGCACGACGCGGATTCCGGACTCGCGCTCGTCCGCCCAACGGGTGGAGCTCTTGCGGCTTTCGCGCAGTTCCGGCTTGCTCGCCGTCATTTCGCCGACCGCGTAGCCTGCGCCCTCGGCGCGGCAGATCTCTCGAAAGGGCAGGTCGCTCATCCCCGCCATCGGGGCGAGCATCACGGGGTTCTCAATAATGTGGGAACCGAGCTTGATCATCCGCGGGCTCCGTAGGTGCGCAGAAGGTTCGTCCATTCGTCGGGGCCGACGCCCAAACGCGCCGCGTCCCCGGCGTCCCCCGTCCAGCGCGAGCGCGCCGCGGTCAATTCCGCGGGGTCGCCCACGTTCGCCCAGGGGCCGACGAATTTTTCGCCGGTCAGGCGCTTCTCCCAGAGCCACGGGAACAAGGGCGAGCGCCCATCGGGAAGGCCCGCGAAGGCGTCGGCCCGGTAGAGACCGATGGACGCGAACGTGAGTCGCTCTCCGGCGCCCTCCCGCGAGACGGCGCCCTCCGGAGCGAGCGCCATGTCGCCCTGCGGGTGGTAGGCGGGGTTGGGTACGAGCACGAGGTGCGCGGCGGGCGCGCACGCGGGGTCCGCCTCCCAGCACCGGGCACGTTCGGTCAGGCGGAAGAAGTCGTAGTCCGAAACAATGTCTCCGGCGACGGCGATGAAGTGCTCGTACCGGCCGTTGTCGGTGAGAAGATCCATGGCGCGGACGAGCCCCCCGCGGGTTTCGAGCGCCTCTTCGGCGGTGCTCCCTTCACGGCTGTAGAAGAGCCGCATGCCGAGCGCCTCACCCGTACCGAGCGCGGCGGGCACGGCGTCGGCGCCGTGCGCGAGGTTCAGCACCGCTTCGCGGATCCCGGCGCGGCGAAGCGCAAGCAGAACGCGCACCGCCATCGGGAGCCTCCCGACGGCGACGAGAGGCTTCGGCAGAAGCCTCGTCAACGGGCGCAGGCGGCTCCCCGCACCCGCACAGAAGACCATGGCGCGCATCGGCGTCAGAACGTGTAGCCCACCTTGATCGTCGGGCCTTCGAGCCGTTCGATCAGGTGCATGAGGGGCGAGAGCTCGCTGTAGCGCTGCGAGGTCTTGCGCACGTAGTCGATGAAGCGCGGCGTGTCGGCGAGGTACTTGGGCTTGCCGTCGCGGTAGTTGATGCGCGCGAAGATCCCGAGGACCTTGAGGTGGCGCTGCACGCCCATGAATTCGACGTCGCGGTAGAAGACGCCGAAATCCTCCGGCACGGGGATCCCGGCGCGGCGTGCCTTTTCCCAGTAGCGGATCGTCGTGTCGAGGACGAAGCTCTCGCCCCAGCTCACGAAGGCGTCGCGCAGAAGGCTCGC
>NZ_JH605003.1:25529-30004 GCF_000250875.1 Sutterella parvirubra YIT 11816
CGTAGAGCGCGTCCTGGAAGTCGATCACGCCCGGCATCGGGTCGGAGACCATGAGGTTCCGGGGCATGAAGTCGCGGTGGACGAACACCTGCGCTTCGCGCAGATTGTTCTTCAGGATGAATTCCTTCGTCATCGCCCACCACTTCCGCTCCGTCTCGTCCCACTCGACGCCGCGGTGGCGCTTCACGTACCACTCGGGGAAGAGTTCGAGCTCGCGCTCCAGAACGGCGCGGTCGTACTCGGGGAGAACGCCCGGGCGGGAGGCCTTCTGCCACGTCACGAGCGCGGTCGTCGCGGCGTCCATCAGCTTCGCGGCGTTCTCTTCGTTCAGCACGTCGAGGTACGTCTGATTCCCGAGGTCCGAAATGAGGGCGAACCCCGCGTCGAGGTCCGCTTCGAAGACTTCGGGGACGTTCAGCCCCGCCTCGCGCATGAGCGCGCAGACCTTGAGGTACTGCGGGGTGTTTTCGTGCTCGGGAGGCGCGTCCATCACGATGAAGGAGCGGCCCGATTCGGAGGGCACGCGAAAGTACCGGCGAAAGCCCGCGTCACTGCTCGCCGGGGCGAGCGCCTCCGCGCGGAGGCCGTATCGGGGGGCGGTCTGTCGGAGCCACTGCTCCAGCATCTCGTCGCGGTTCGCCATGAGGACAACTCCTTCTTCAATAGGTGGCGCAAGGCGGCCGTCCCTGCGGGCGGCCGCCTTATAATTTGGCAATTTCATCGCCGCCCATTTTATCGGCTCCTCCCGGAGTCCGCTTCACCATGACCCTACCGCCCGTCCGCGTCATCGCCGCCTGCGTCGCGCTCGCCACCGCCGCCATGAGCGGCGCCGCCCAAGCCTCCGACAACGTCCGCGTCCGCCTCGACTCGGCCACCAGGCTCGATATGGACCAAGCGCGCACCGACGCGAACGACAGCGCGAGCTTCGTGAGCGCCGAACGCATCGAAGGCAACCCCGAAGACGAACTCCATCTGATCGGCGACGCGGAAATCCGCCGCGGCGGCACGGTGCTCACCGCGGACGAGATCACCTACGTGCAGAGCACGGACGAAGTGACCGCGAAGGGCAACGCCAAGATCACGCGCCAGGGCGCGAGCTTCTCGGGTCCCTCGATGAAGTTCCGCATCACGAGCCGCTCGGGCTCGATGGAGGACGCGACGTGGGAGTACGCGCCCCGCAATCTGCGCGGCTGCGCGAGGAACGTGCGCTTCCTCTCCGGGGACCGCACGACCTTTGAAGACGTCAAGGTGACGACCTGCAAGCGCGAGGACGAGGCCTGGTTCATCCGCATGAACGACCTCGAAATCGACGAGTACGACCGTTCGGCCTCGGGCCGCGGGGCGACGCTTCACTTCCAGGGCGTGCCGATCTTCGGCTCCCCCTGGTTCTCGTTCCCGATCAGCTCGGAACGCCGCTCGGGGTTCCTCACGCCCACCTACGCGATGAGCTCGACCCGAGGCGTCGACATCTCGATTCCGTACTACTTCAACCTCGCGCCCAACTACGACTGGACGATCACGCCCCGGTACATGACGAAGCGCGGGCTGATGATCGGCAACGAAGCGCGCCTGATGCTCCCCAACTTTGAGGGATCGGCGTCCTTCAACTACCTGAACGACGACCGCGAGTACGGCGACACCCGCTGGGGCACGCGCGTCCAAGGGAAGTACCAGCGCGACCAGCTCGGCTTCACGGTCGACTACAACCGCGTCTCGGACGACGACTACATCTCGGACTTCGCGGGCGACATCCGCGAATCGTCCGAAGCGGTTCTGCCGCAGGACTACGCGCTCACGTGGACCGACACGCACTGGTCGACGGCGCTGCGCGTCAACAAGAACCAGACGCTCGCGATCGACCCCGAGGATCTGGACGGCCGCAAGATCGTGAAGCCCTTTGAGCGCGAACCGCAGTTCGTCGCGTCGGGCTACTACGGCGACGTCCAAGGCTTTGAGCTCACGAGCGTCATCGAAGCGACGCGCTTCACGCACCCGGACATGATGGACGGGTCGCGCTTCGTCGTCGACCAGACGGTGAGCTACCCGATGAGGGGCGCGGGCTGGTTCGTGATTCCGAAGGGGCGCCTCATCGGCACCTGGTACGACCTCCAGCACCGCGGCCGCAACCTGCAGGGCACCGGCAGCGACGCCTACGTCTACTACAAGGACAACAACCCGAGCCGCGTCTCGCCCATCTTCAGCCTCGACACGGGGTTGATCTTCGAGCGTGATTCGAGCTGGTTCGGCCGCGACGCCTTCCAGACGGTCGAGCCGCGCATCTTCTACGCCTACTCGCCCTACCGCGACCAGTCGGACATTCCGATCTTCGACACGTCGATCGCCGACCTGAACTTCGCGACGCTCTTCACCGAGAACGTCTACGCGGGCTACGACCGCGTGTCGGAAGCCAACCAGGTGACGACCGCGATCTCGACCCGCTACATCGACAAGGCCTCGGGGCTTGAAATCTTCCGCGCGGGGCTCGGCCAGCGCCACTACTTCGGCGACCAGCGCGTCGACTTCCTCAACACGACCACGGAGCGCGACTACTTCGACGGTCAGGACACGCTGGGGACCCGCACGCACGACAGCCGAAGCGACCTTTTGGCGAGCGTCGGCGCGCGCCTCACCCGAGCGGTGACGGTCTCGACCACGGCGCAGTACTCGTCTTCTCAGAGCGAACTCCAGAAGATCAACGCCGGCATCCGCTGGCAGCCGCGTCCGATGTCGAGCATGGCGCTCTACTACCGCTACAACAAGACGGCGGTGGCGACCGAGGACCGCATCAAGCAGATCGACTTCGCGATGCAGTGGCCGCTCACGGACCGTCTCTACGGCCTCTTCCGCTACAACTACTCGCTCTATCAGGACAAGCCGATCGAAATGATCGGCGGGTTCGAGTACCACCACGACTGCTGGACGATGCGCATCGCCGCCCAGCGCTACACCACGAGTTCCAACGAAGACGAGACCAACTTCTTCTTACAACTGGAGCTGACCGGTTTGGGTAGCATTGGCGTCAGTCCGCTCTCGGAACTTCGCCGCAGCATCAAGGCTTATCAAACGCGTGACTCCATCCCCGGGATGTCCGATCCTTACGACTACTATGAATAAGTTCAAGACACTCGCCCTCGTTCTCGCGACGCTCGGCGCCGCTGCCGCTCAGGCGGCTTCCGTCATGGATCAGCCGCCCGCCGGGGGCGTCGAACCCGCGGCCGCCGCGCCGCTTCAGGCCGACCTCGACCGCATCGTCGCCGTCGTGAACAACGAGGTGATCACCGAGACCGAACTCCAGCAGCGCGTCCACACGGTCGCGATCAATCTGCGCCGCGCGCAGATCGAACTTCCCCCGATGGAGCAGCTCCGCCAGCAGGTTCTGGAGCGCCTCATCACCGAGCGCGCCATCATGCAGCACGCCCGTCAGACCGGGATCCGCATCGACGACCAAATGGTGAACGCCTCGATCGAACAGATCGCCCGCCAGAACAACCTCACCGTCGAGGAGCTGCGCAGCCGCCTCGCCGCGGACGGCGTCGCCTTCAATTCGTTCCGCGAAGAGATCCGCGACGAAATCACGACGCAGCGCCTGCGCGAGCGTGAGGTCGACGAAAAGATCGTCGTTTTGGACAGCGAAATCGACGCCTACCTCGCCGAACAGGCGGGCTTCACCGGGGACGAAACGACCGAATACCACGTCGCGCACATCCTGCTGCCGATCAACACGCCCGACGAAGACGACGCGGTGCGCAAGACCGCCGAAGACATCGCGCAGCGCGCCAGGAACGGCGAGGAATTCTCCTCGCTCGTCGCCGCCTTCTCGCGCGCCGACGACGCGCTCTCCGGGGGCGACCTCGGCTGGCGCACGAAGTTGGACATGCCGGAAGTCTTCTGGAAGGCGATGGAAAACGACCTCAAGGCCGGCAACGTCTACGTGACGCGCTCGCAGCGCGCCTGGCACGTCGTGAAGCTCGAAGGCGAGCGCAACGGCGCCACCGCGAAGCTGGCCGGGGGCCCGGTCGAGCAGACCCACGCCCGCCACATCCTGATGTTCGTCTCGGACATCACGCCGGAAGCCGACGTGCTGCGCCGCCTCTCCGAAATCAAGGCCCGCATCGAAGCCGGCGAAGCCGACTTCGCCACGATGGCCCGCCTCAATTCCGTCGACGCCACCGCCACCCGCGGCGGCGACCTCGGGTGGCTCCAGGACGGGGACACCGTGCCCGAATTCGAAGCCGCGATGAAGAAGTTGAAGAAGGGCGAAGTCTCCGAGCCGATCAAGACCAACTACGGCTACCACCTCATCCAGGTGGTCGACCGCCGCACCGACACCGAAGGCAACCCGCAGCGCATGCGCATCGCGGCGCGTCAGGCGCTCCGCCAGAAGAAGCTCGCCGAAGCGACCGCCACCTGGCAGCGTGAGCTCCGCGACGAAGCCTACGTCGACGTGCGCCTCAACGACGCCGAATGATGAGCGG
>NZ_JH605003.1:30049-38032 GCF_000250875.1 Sutterella parvirubra YIT 11816
GCCCGCGGGGATTGGTCCCGAAGTCGCCGTCCGGGCGGCCTGGGAGACCCGTGCGCGCGTGGAGCTGATCGGCGACCGGACGCAACTCGAAAAGACCGCGGAGGCGCTGGGTTTGGGCCCCGCGCCCGCGCACGTCTCCTTCCGGCACGTGCCGCTCGCCGCAGCGCCCGTCCCGGGGGTGCTCGACCGCCGGAACGCACCCGCGGTCCTTGAGATGCTCACGCTCGCGCACGAAGGCGCCGCGTCGGGGCGCTACCGCGCGATCGTCACCGGCCCCGTGCAGAAGAGCGTGCTCTGCGGTCCGGGGAGCCACTTCTCCGGCCACACCGAATTCTTCCAACAGAAGGCGGGCGTGAAGCGCGTCGTCATGATGCTCGTCTCCACCCCGCGTCAGGACGCGCTCAAGGTGGCGCTCGCGACGACGCACCTCCCGGTCTCGCAGATCGCTCCGGCGATCACGCCCGAGCGCTTGGACGACATTCTCGACATCCTCCTCACGGCGCTTCGCCGTGAGTACGGCTTCGCGCACCCGCGCCTCGCCGTCGCGGGCCTCAACCCGCACGCGGGCGAATCGGGCGAACTCGGCATGGAGGAAATCGAGGTGATCACGCCCGCGATCCTGCGCGCCCGAGCGAAGCACCCCGAGTGCTCGATCGAGGGGCCCTTCCCCGCCGACACCCTTTTCATTCCCGGGCGCGAAGCGTCCTACGACGCCGTCCTCGCGATGTACCACGACCAGGGCCTTCCGGTTCTGAAGCACGTCGGGTTCGTCGAGGGCGTCAACGTCACGCTGGGGCTTCCCTACGTGCGCACCTCGGTCGACCACGGCACGGCGCTCGACATCGCCGGGCGCGGCGTCGCCGACCACCGCAGCATGACGGCCGCCCTGGAACTCGCCCAAACCCTCAGCAAAAACCGTGAAGCAAGAATGGCTTGAAGGGCACCGCGCCCGCAAACGTTTCGGACAGAACTTCCTCCACGATCAGCACTGGATCGGCCGCATCGTCCGCTCGATCGACGCCAAGCCCGAAGACGCGATCATTGAGATCGGACCGGGGCAGGCGGCCCTGACGCGCGAGATCATCGCCTGCGCGGGTCACGAGACCGCGGTCGAGATCGACCGCGACCTCGCCGCCTTTCTGCGCACGCAGTTCGCACCCGAAGCGCTGACGCTCATCGAAGCCGACGCGCTCACGCTCGACTGGGCGACGGTTCTGGAAGGGAAGCGCCTCCGGATCATCGGGAACCTCCCCTACAACATCTCCTCGCCGCTGCTCTTCGCGCTGATGAAGGGCGCGCACCGCGTGATCGACCAGCACTTCATGCTGCAGAAGGAAGTCGTCGACCGCATGACGGCCGAGCCCGGGAGCAAGACCTACGGGCGGCTCTCCGTGATGCTTCAGTACCGCTACGTCATGCACAAGCTCTTCGACGTGCCGCCGGGCGCCTTCGTGCCGCCTCCGAAGGTGACGTCCTCGATCGTGCGCATGATTCCGCGTCCGGTGGAGTCCCTCCCCGAGGTCGACCTCGAAGTCTTCGGCGAGATCGTCGCGGCCGCCTTCCAGCAGCGCAGGAAGACGCTACGCAACGCCGTCTCCGCCTTCCTCACGGAGGACGAGATCCGCGCCGCCGGGATCGATCCGACGCTTCGCGCCGAGGCGCTCGACGTCAACGCCTTCGTGGCGCTCGCGAACGCCGCCGCGGCGAAGAAGGCCTGACGGCCCGCGCCCCCATTCAAAAGCCCCCGACGGTCCTGCCGTGCGGGGGCTTTTCATATCAGGCGCTCAGCTCATGAACCAGGGCGCGCCCAGCTTCGTCCTTTCGATCGACGTCTTCTGCTCGAACCAGTCGGGCATCAATCGTCCGACCTCCGCCCAGAAGACGGGCTCGTGGTTCAGGTGCCGCAGATGCGCGAGCTCATGCGCGACGATGTAGTCGATCTCCTTCGGGCGGAGCATCAGGAGCGTCAGGGAAAAGCGGATGTGCCCGCGCGCGTTGCAGCGGCCCCAGCAGTGCTTCGCGCTCCCGTAGGAGATCGCCGTCCAGGGGCGCCAGACGAGCGGGCGGAAGTGCGCGAGGCGCTTCACCACCTCTTCTTCCAGGCGCGCGCGGTAGTAGGTTTTGAGGGCCGCCTTGATCTCGTCGGGCGCCTCGGCCGACGTGACGACGGCGCCGTCCTTCAGCGCCGCGGTGCGGAAGGACGCGCCGGCGACGCCGGTCTTCAGGGGAATGAGTTCCCCCAGGATGCGGAGCCGCGCCGGAACGTCGGACGCTTCCGGCCCGGGCGCATGTCCCGCGGCCTTGGCGGCCTCCGCCGCCTCGCGGGCGTGCCTGTTGATCGATTCGCGCCAACGGTTCGCGACCTTGCGGAGCTGCTCCAGGCTGGAGCCCCGGGGCGACTCGATCATGGCGGAGCCCCCGTCCAGGAGGTAGAGCGTGTGCGAGTAGCGGCGACGGCCGTTCAACTTCAGGTTGAACGTGACGGACCCCTCGGGGAACACCATCGTGCGGAGGCCTTCCTTCAGCATCGGTCGAGCCTCGCCGTTTCGTTTTCGATCCAGGCTTCGACCTCGCGCGAGACCTCATGCGGGTCGCGCCCGGCGGTTTCAATCACGGGCCCCACCGAGACGCGCACGACGCCCGGGTTCTTCGCGACGCTGTTCTTGGGCCAGCAGTGGCCCGCGTTGTGCGCGATCGGGAGAATGGGCGTGCCGGTGGCGCACGCAAAGCGCGCGCCGCCCGTCTTGTAGGGGACGCGCTCGCCCGGCGGCACGCGCGTCCCTTCGGGGAAGAGGCAGATCCACCAGCCGCGCGCGAGCACCTCGGGGCCCTTCTTCATGAAGCTCTGAAAGGCGCTGCGGCCCTTGGCGCGGTCGATCGCGAGCATGTCCATCGACCAGATCGCCCAGCCGAGGCAGGGAATCCAGTGGAGGCTCTTCTTGTAGAGGTAGCAGGCCGGGCGCTTCAGGACGGCGGTGAGAAGAAACGGATCCATCGCCGACTGGTGCTTCGAGAGAACGACGAAGCCGCCCTCCGCCGGCATGTTCTCCATGCCCTGCGTCTCCAGCCGGATCCCGCAGATGACGCGCAGGAGCCAAAGCACGGTCTCGGCCCAGGGGCGGCAGATCGACTCGTAGCGGCGGTCGAGCGACAGGAAGGGCTTCGTCGCGAGCAGGAGCACCGTGAGCACGATGATCGTGGCCGCGAGCGCGAGGTAGAAGACGAATCCGCGAAGCGTGGACATGGCGGGGGTTCCCAAGGAAAAAGCGACTGAATTTTAAAGGAGAAAAGCCCGGCGCACCGCCCTCGAAAAGGCAATGTGACCGGGCTTTCTCATCCGTCAAGGGGCACGTTGGAACGTGCCCGCGACGGGTGCGCTTTTTACTGCGCGAGTCGGGCGATGTCCGCGACGCGGTTCATCACGTCGTAGAGGCGGCCGAGGAGCGCCTGACGGTTGGCGCGCAGCGCCGCGTCTTCGGCGTTGACCATGACGGCTTCGAAGAAGGCGTCGACCGGGGCACGCAGCGCCGCGAGCGAAACGAGCATCTCTTCGTAGCGGCCTTCGGCGAAGAGCGCCTGAACCTTGGGTTCGAGCGCGGCCAATTCCGCGAAGAGCGCCTTTTCGGCGGCTTCGGCGAGAAGCGCCTCGTCGACCTTCGTCGGGCGGTCGCCTTCGATCTTCTTGAGGATGTTGCCGATGCGCTTGTTGGCGGCGGAGAGCGCCTGCGCTTCCGGGAGCGCCATGAAGGCGCGCACGGCGGCGAGGCGGCGCGGGAGTTCGTCGAGCGTTTCGACGGGAACGGCGAGCACCGCGTCGACTTCCTGCGCGCTGTAGCCCGCATCGCGGAGCATGACGCGCAGACGGTCGCCGAAGAAGCCGAGGAGCTCTTCGCGGCGGTTGGCGACGCCGGCCACACCCTTTTCGGCTTCCCAGGCGGCGTCGACGAGGGCGCGCAGGCTCACCTTGAGGCCCTTTTCCATGAGCATGCGCAGCACGCCCAACGCGTGACGGCGGAGCGCGAACGGATCCTTTTCACCCGTCGGCATCTGGCCGATCCCGAAGAGGCCCGTCAGCGTTTCCATCTTGTCGGCCAAGGCGACCGCAAGGCTCACCGGCGTCGAGGGGAGCGCGTCGCCCGCGTAGCGCGGCTGATAGTGTTCGCGGATCGCGAGCGAAACGTCGGCGGGTTCGCCGTCGTTCTTCGCGTAGTACTCGCCCATGATGCCCTGAAGTTCGGGGAATTCGCCCACCATCAGGGTGCGCAGGTCGGCCTTCGCGAGCATCGCGGCGCGTTCGGCGTGGGCGCGGTCGGCGCCGATCAGGTCGGCGAAGAGACCGGCCATTTGGCGCACGCGCCCCATGCGTTCGGCCTGGGTGCCGAGCTTATTGTGGTAGACGACGTGGCAGAGGCCTTCGACGCGGCTCTCCAGCGTCTGCTGGCGGTCCTGGTCGTAGAAGAACTTCGCGTCGGCCAGACGCGCGCGCACGACGCGGGCGTTGCCGGTGCGGATCGCTTCGCCGCCGTCCTTGGCTTCGAGCTGAGAGACGAGGAGGAAGCGGTTCATCAGACGGCCCGAGGCGTCGCGCATCGGGAAGTACTTCTGGTTGAGCTGCATCGTGAGGATGAGGCACTCTTCGGGAACCGAGAGGAACTCCTCTTCGAAGCAGCTTTCGTAGACGACCGGCCATTCCGTGAGCGCGGTGACTTCAGCGAGAAGGTCCTCGGGGAGGATCACTTCGGCGCCGGCTTCGCGGGCGCGGTTCGTGAGAAGCTCGCGGATCAGTTCGCGGCGTTCGTCGAAGGCCGGGATCACGTGCGCGGCGCGCATCGTTTCGGCGTAGGCGTCGGCGTCCGCGATCGAGACTTCGCCCTGCGAGAGGAAGCGGTGGCCCATCGTGACGCGGCCGGCGTCGAGCCCGAAGAGCTTGACGGGGACGACGTCGGCGCCGAAGAGCGCCGTGAGGTGCTTCACCGGGCGCACGAACGCAACGGTCGTCACGCCGTCGGCCAGCTGATAGGTCATCACCTTCGGAATCGGGAGCGCGCGCACGGCGTCGTCGAGCGCGGTCTGAAGACCGGCCGCCAACGCGACGCCCGGACGGACGCCTTCGAAGACGAGCTGAACGTTCTTGCCGTCGTCGACGCGCTTCAGGTCGGCGACGTCGCAGGCGATGCCGAGCGAGGCCATCTTCTTCGTCAAGGCCGGCGTGGCGCGGCCTTCGGCGTCGATGCCGACGCGCTCGGGCACGAGCTTCTGCGTGAAGGGTTCTTCGGGGCTTTCCGCCAAAACGTCCGTCACGTGGACGGCGAGGCGGCGCGGGGCGCCGAAGGCGGTCACGCGGCTCTCGGCCGTCGTGAAGTGCTGCGCGGCGAGGCTCTTCGCCACGCCGTCGGCGAAGGCCTTGGAGAGCTTCTCCAGAGCCTTCGGCGGGAGTTCTTCGGTCTGAAGTTCAACGAGCAGATTCGTCATTTTGTTTTCGTCCTCCTCGATCTCATTCGCCCTGCTTCTTGAGCATCGGGAAGCCGAGACGTTCGCGCGCGTCGTAGTAGCTCTGGGCCACCGAGCGCGAAATGTTGCGGATGCGCGCGATGTACGCGGCGCGTTCCGTCACGGAGATGGCGCCTCGGGCATCGAGCAGGTTGAAGGTGTGGCCGGCCTTCAGAACCATTTCGTAGGCCGGGAGCGCGAGGTTCAGGTCCATCAGGCGCTTCGCTTCGCTCTCGAAGAGGTCGAACTGCGCGAGGAGCTTGACCGGGTCGCTCGCTTCGAAGTTGAAGTGCGACTGTTCGACTTCGTTCTGGTGGAAGACGTCGCCGTAGGTGAGCTTGCGCTCGTTGCCGTCGGGGTCGGTCCACGTCGTGTAGACGAGGTCGAAGACGTTGTCGCAGTGCTGCAGGTACATCGTCAGGCGTTCGAGCCCGTACGTGATTTCGCCCGTGATCGGCTTGCACTCCAGGCCGCCCACCTGCTGGAAGTACGTGAACTGCGTCACTTCCATGCCGTTCATCCAGACTTCCCAGCCGAGACCCCAGGCGCCCAGCGTCGGGTTCTCCCAGTTGTCCTCAACGAAGCGGATGTCGTTCACTTCAGTGTCGATCCCGAGCGCGCGCAGCGACCCGAGATAGAGGTCGACGATGTTGACGGGCGACGGCTTCAGGACGACCTGGTACTGGTGGTGCTGGTGCAGACGGTTCGGATTTTCGCCGTAGCGCGCGTCCTTCGGACGGCGCGAAGGCTGAACGTACGCGGCGCGCCAGGGTTCCGGCCCCAAAGCGCGCAGGAACGTGGCGGTGTGCGAGGTGCCCGCGCCGACTTCCAAGTCGATCGGCTGCAGGAGAGCGCAGCCCTGACGGTTCCAATACTCCTGCAGGCGCAGGATGACTTCCTGAAAGGTGATCATGCTTAAGTCACGCCGCGCGGGAGGCGGGCGCCAAGTGATTGAAAAATCGGGTGCTTCGGCACCCGCGGCGTCGAAGCAGAAAGATTTTGAATTATAGACCCGACGGCGCGGCCGTCTCAGCGGCGCGGCCGCCCGAGAACGAGGGCGATCCCGGCCGTGAGTACCGTGAGGATGAGGATGGGGAGGATGCCCCAACGGAGGTACGGGGTCGGCGCGCCTGCGGCGCCCGGCACCGTACCCTGGAGGACGCCGGTCGTCCCCGTGGGGAGCGCCGCAAGCACACGGCCCGAAGCGTCGACCGCGGCGCTCATGCCGTTCATGTTGACGGAGAGGATCGGACGCGCGGCTTCCAAGGCCCGCATGCGGGTCATGTCGAGGTGCTGGCCCTGCACGGCGGGGCCGAACCATCCGAGGTTCGACGTGATGAGGAAGACGTCCGGCACGCGCGCCGCGGCGAGGTCGCGAAGGACCGTGCCGTCGAGGTTTTCGTAGCAGATGAGAAGGCCGTAGGTCCGCCCCGCCCATTCGGGGTTGGGCTGATCCGCGGCGCCTTCCGCCAAATCCGCCATCGGGATGCCGAGGAGATCCGTGAACCAGCGGAACCCCGCCGGAACGTACTCGCCGAAGGGCACGAGCTTGCGCTTGTCGTTGATGACGAGGCCGCCGTCGGGGGTCTGCCAGAAGGCGCTGTTGGCCCAACCCGCAGGGGTCGGGCGGAAATTCGTATGAAGGACCGGGGCGGCGGCCTCCGCGAGGAGCCCCACCCAGGCCTCACGCGCCGCTTCGGGAAGCCGGTCCCAGGCGGTGGGAAGCACCCCTTCGGGCGTCAAGACGGGCACGCCCGGCCGCACCGGTTCGACGCCGCGCAGAAGCGCGCGGACCTCTTCGATTCTCGAGACCGGGTCGACCCGGGTGAAGAGGTCGGCGACGGGTTGGTTCGCCTGGATCATGCGGTAGGGGACCGGCGACGCGGGCTCGTACCAGGGGACGACCGTGAGGCCCCAGCCCGCGAGCACCGTGAGGAGCGCCGCAGCGAAGGAGGCCGCTCCCCGCACGGAATGCTTGTGCCCGAAGGAGAAGAGCCAGCCCAAACCGGCGGCGACAAGCCCTGCGGTGAGAAGAAAGCCGATCCCGACCCCTTCGGCGCCGAACACCGGCGCAAAGCCCGCCCAGGGGGTGTCGAGGAGCGCGTAGGCGGGCGTCAGCCAACCGAAGTCGACGAGCCCCGAGCCCCGGACCCATTCGAGAAGGCCGATCAGGGACGCGGCGAGGATCGCCCTCGCGGGACCCTCCGTGAAGCGGCTGGCGAGCCCTGCGGCGAGCGCGGGGAAGAAGCCGCAGATGAGGCCCAGAAGCGCCACGCCCGCATAGGCGAGCGACACGGGGACGTGTCCGTGCGCGATCATGCTCTCCGACGTCCAGGCGAGTCCCGGCGCGAACCAACCGAGTCCGAACGCCCAGACGAGTGCGAAGGCGGAAAGCGGCTTGAGGCGGGAAGCGGAGAAGAGAAGCGCGGTCCAAAGAAGCAGCGCGAGGAGCGCGCGCACGGGTGCGGGAAGAACGCCGCCGAAGGAGGCCGC
>NZ_JH605003.1:38080-44942 GCF_000250875.1 Sutterella parvirubra YIT 11816
CGGCGCCGGCGGCGAGCTTCAGGGCGGCGCGCCGCGCATTCATCCAATTCTCTCCACGAGAAGCGTCTGAACCTGGCGCTCGTCGGCGCGCAGGATCCGGATGCGGAAGTTCTTTTCTTCGAGCACTTCGTCCGCGCGGGGCACGTGCTCGAAGCGGTCCGTGACGAGACCCCCGATCGTTTCGCAGTAGGGGTCTTCGAGGTCCGCGCCGAAGTATTCGTTGAACTGCTCAATGGGCGTGATCGCCTTCACGCGCCAGGCCTTCCCGTCGGGGACGATGTTCCCGGACTTGTCCTCACGGTCGAATTCGTCGGAGATGTCGCCGACGATCTGTTCCAGAACGTCCTCAATCGTGATGAGGCCCGAGACGCTCCCGAATTCGTCGATCACGAGCGCCATGTGCGAGCGCGTCGCCTTGAAGTCGCGCAGGAGCACGTTCGTCGGCTGGCTCTCGGGAATGAAGCGCGCGGGACGCAGGAGCGTCTTCACGTCGAGGTCGGGCTTCGTGATGAGCTTCAGAAGATCCTTTGCGTGGATCAACCCCAACACGTTGTCGAGGTCGCCGTCGACGGCGGGGAAACGCGAGTGGCCGGATTCGTTCACGATCGAGAGCCACGTCTCTTGAGGCTCTGAGAGGTCAATCGCGTAGATCTGCGAGCGCGGCACCATCAGTTCGTGGGCGCGCAGCTCCGAAACGGTGAGCGCGCCCTCCATCATCGAACACGTGTCGGTGTCGATCAGTCCGCGCTCAAGCGCTTCGCGAAGGGTTTCGCGGACGGCCTCGCGGTCGGCGGGCGCGTCGTCGTGGAATGCCGCCGCAAGGCGGTCGAAAAAGCCTTTCGGCTTCGTACTGGGAGGTTCGTTGTTCTGCATGGATGCGGGAAAACGGATTCGAGCTTTCAGGATACACGTTTAGTCGTGCACCATGCCGATCCGATCGCTGTAGGGATTGGGAAACCCCAACCCGGTGAGGATCTTCGTCTCGAGCGCCTCCATCTCCTCGGCCTCCTCCTCGTCGAGGTGGTCGTAGCCGCGGGCGTGAAGGACGCCGTGGACGAGCAGGTGCGCGAGATGCTCGCGGAAGGTCTTCCCCTGCTCTTCGGCCTCGCGCACGAGCACCGGCACCGCGATCACGATGTCGGCCATGACGACGGGCTCGCGCGCGTAGTCGAACGTGAGCACGTTCGTCGCGTAGTCGCGGCCGCGGAACTGGTGGTTGAGCTCGCGGCCCTCTTCAAGGTCGACGAAGCGCACGGTGAATTCCGCGTCGGTCTCGACGGCGGCGCGCATCCAGCGGAGCATGACGCGGCGGTCGGGCAGTTCGGGGAACTTCGAGCGCTGCTGCATGTGCACGGTGAGCGTGGGCGCGTTCTCGGTCATGTAGGTTCTCCTTCGAATGCTCAGCGCTGGGCGTCGGCGCCGCCCGCGCGTTCATAGGCTTCCACGATGCGCGCGACCAACGGATGGCGCACGACGTCGCGCGCGGTGAAGCGCGTGACGGCGATGCCGCGCACGTCGGCGAGGATGTCGGCGGCGTGCTTGAGGCCGCTCCTGACGCCCTTCGGGAGGTCGATCTGCGTCACGTCACCCGTGATGACGGCGCGGGACCCGAACCCGATGCGCGTCAAGAACATCTTCATCTGCTCGGGCGTCGTGTTCTGCGCTTCGTCGAGGATGACGAAGGCGTTGTTCAAGGTTCGGCCGCGCATGTAGGCCAGGGGCGCCACTTCGATCGACTGGCGCTCCATGAGGCGCTGGCTCTTTTCAAACCCCATCAGGTCGAAGAGCGCGTCGTAGAGCGGCCGCAGGTAGGGGTCCACCTTCTGCGTGAGGTCGCCCGGCAGAAAACCGAGACGCTCGCCCGCTTCGACGGCGGGGCGCGTCAGGACGATCCTCTCCACCTGGCCGCGTTCGAAGGCGTCGACCGCGGCGGCGACCGCAAGATAGGTCTTCCCGGTCCCCGCAGGGCCGATCCCGAAGCTGATGTCGTGCGAGAGGATCGCGCGCAGGTACTGGCGCTGGTTCGGCGTGCGCCCCTGGAGGTCGCGGCGGCGGGTCTTCAGGTCCACCGTCGGGCCGAGCTCCTCGTTCGTCACGCCCGCGCGGAACTGATCGTCCTCCGCGACGAAGCGCCACTGCACGGCGTCCTTCGTCACGGGTTCGGCCGAGCGTTCCGTCTCTTCGATGAGACCGCGGATCGCGCGCACGGCGCGCTCCGCGGCGGTCTTTTCGCCCGCCACACGGAAGGTCGACCCGCGGCGGCGGATCTCCACGTTCAGAACCGAACTCATCTCCCTCAGGTTTTCGTCCAGAGGCCCGCACACGAGCGCGAGTGTCGTGTTGTCGGCGGCGCTCGAAAACGTGAGCGCCTCAGCGGTGCCATCAAAGTTCTTCGTCAAAACGTTCTCCCTTCCTTCGTATGGTTTCGCGTCGGGTGAAATTCACTCCCCGTCTTCGCAGAGCTCGCCGCCCAGCGAATGCGGGAACGCTTCCGTTATTTTCACCCGGACCATCTGATTGATGAGGCTTTCGGGCCCGGGGAAATTGACGATGCGGTTGTTGTCGGTGCGCGCCATGAGGAAGCCTTCGCCGCGGCGCGCGGGCCCCACGACCAGCACGCGCTCGACGCCGCCCACCATCGCGCGGCTGATTTCCTGCGCGCGGGCGTCGTTGGCGGCCTGAAGGCGCTGCAGGCGCTCCAGCTTCACCTGATAGGGCGTGTCGTCGGGAAGACGCGCGGCCGGGGTGCCCGGGCGCGGGCTGTAGATGAAGCTGAAGCTCGCATCGAACCCGATCTCCTCCTGGAGCTTCATCGTCTGCTCGAAGTCCGCTTCGGTTTCGCCGGGGAAGCCCACGATGAAGTCGGTCGCGACGACGATCCCGGGGCGCGCGGCGCGCAGGCGCCGGATGATCGACTTGTATTCGAGCGCGGTGTAGCCGCGCTTCATCGCCGCGAGCACGCGGTCGGAGCCCGCCTGCACCGGAAGGTGCACGTGGTTGACGAGCTTCGGGAGACGCCGGTAGCAGTCGATGATGCGGTCGGTGAATTCGCGCGGGTGGCTCGTCGTGTAGCGGATGCGCTCGATCGCGTCGATTTCCGAGATGTACTCCAAGAGCATCGCGAAGTCCGCTTCGTCGCCTTCGGGCGTGCGGCCGCGGTAGGCGTTGACGTTCTGCCCCAGAAGCGTCACTTCCTTGACGCCCTGGTCGGCGAGCTGCGCGACCTCGAGGAGCACGTCCACCAACGGGCGCGAGATCTCTTCGCCGCGGGTGTAGGGCACCACGCAGTAGGAGCAGTACTTCGAGCAGCCTTCCATGATCGAGACGAAGGCGGTCGCGCCCTTGGCTTCGGGCTTGGGCAGGTGGTCGAACTTCTCGATTTCGGGGAAGCTCACGTCGACCTGCGCTTTGCCGGTTTCGACGCGGCGGCGGATCATGTCGGGGAGACGGTGAAGGGTCTGCGGCCCGAAGACGATGTCGACGTACGGGGCACGGCGGATGATGCCTTCCCCTTCCTGACTGGCGACGCACCCGCCGACGGCGATCAGGAGACGGGGGTTTTCGCGCTTGAGTTCACGCAGGCGGCCGAGGTCCGAGAAGACCTTCTCCTGCGCCTTTTCGCGAATCGAGCACGTGTTGATGACGACGAGGTCGGAAGCTTCGGGGGTGTCGACGCGTTCGGTGCCGAGCTCGCTCTTCAGGAGGTCGGCGAGTCGCGACGAGTCGTAATCGTTCATCTGGCAGCCGAAGCTGCGGAGGTAGAGTTTCTGAGCAAACACGGTTTAGGTCCGGTGACTGGAAACGTTGGCGGGCGTGCCGCACCGGCCGGAGGGGCCCGGACGGCGCGACGAGAATAACAAAAAAGCCCCGCCGGACGGCGAGGCTTCTTTGTTGAATTTGGTGGCGCATCACGGACTCGAACCGCGGACACAAGGATTATGATTCCTCTGCTCTAACCGACTGAGCTAATGCGCCGTTGAGAATCAGAATTGTGCCGAGACGCAAGTCTCCCGTCAAGCGGCCGTTACAAATTCTTACGCTTTGTCGGAAGCCCCTCCTTCGTCCACTTTCGGCCACATCGCGAAGAAGTGGTGCGTGGGCCCGTGGCCCGAACCGACGTCGAGCTCGTCGGCGTGACGGATCGCCCCGGTGATGTAGGCCTTCGCAAGACGCACGGCGTTGAGCATGTCGTTCGTCGAAGCGAGGTACGCGGCCAGGGCGGAGGAGAGCGTGCAGCCCGTCCCGTGGGTGTTGGCGGTTTCGATGCGGGGCTCGGAAAAGCGCGCCGTCGCGAGACCGTCGGTCAGAAGGTCCGTACTCTGCTCGCCCGAGAGGTGGCCGCCCTTCAGGAGCACCCAGGCGCCCTCACGGCGCCCCATCAGTTGACGGAGCTTCCGGGCGCTCTCTTCCGGGTCCTCCGCCACGGCGCCCGTCGGGATGCCGAGGAGTTCGCCCGCTTCCGGGATGTTGGGCGTGATGACGCTCGCCAGGGGGAGAAGACGCGTGCGCAAGCGCTCGACGGCATCTTCGCGCAGGAGCCGGTCCATGCTTTTCGCGACCATCACCGGGTCCAGAACGACCCAGCGGGGCTTCCAGCGTTCGATCGCCGAGGCGACCGCCTCGATCACCTCGCAGTCGTTCAGCATCCCGATCTTCACCGCGTCGATGCGCACGTCCTCAAAGAGCGTGTTCAGCTGCTCGGTGACGAACGCGGCCGGGACGGGCATGACGCCCGTCACACCCTTGGTGTTCTGGGCCGTGAGCGCCGTGATGACGCCGCAGGCGTAGGCGCCGCAGGCCGACATCGCCTTGATGTCGGCCAGGACGCCCGCTCCGCCCGAGGGGTCGACCCCGGCGATGCTCAGGACATGAGGGATTCGTTTTTTCTGGCCGTCCGCCATACTTCCTCCAGGAGGGTCATCATCCGGGCCGTGGCGCCCGACCAATGCTTCGCAAACTGAGCGGCGCGCCCGCCCGCGGCGCGGCGCGCTTCGGGGTCGTCGAGCCAACGGGTGAACTGCGCGATCGCCGCCTCGGGGGTCTCCACCTGCAGCATCGCGCCTTCCGCGACGCCGTCGCGGACGATCTTGTCGAAATTGAAGACCGAGGGGCCGACCACCAGGGCGGTCCCCGCCATGGCGGGCTCGATCACGTTCTGGCTCCCGAAGGGCTCGAACGAGCCGCCCATCGCGGCCATGTCGGCCAACGCGCAGTAAAAGCTCATCTCGCCCATCGAATCGCCCAGAAGCACGTCCGCGTCCGCCGGAATCGACGCGGCGTCGCGAAGCTTCGAGCGGCGAACGACGCGAAGGCCTTCGGCTTCAAAGGCCGCGGCGGCTTCGTCGAAGCGCTGCGGGTGGCGCGGCACCGCGAGAACCAGCGCACGGCGCGTGAAGTCCTTTTGGGCGGCGATCGCCTTCGCAAAGCGCACCTCTTCGCCGACGCGGGTCGACGCGAGAAGCGCCACGGGCCGCGTGACCTCGCTCTTCCAGGCGCGGGCCGCGGCGCGCTGGCTCGCATCGGGCTTCAGATCGAACTTGATGCTCCCGCAAACGGTGATGTTGGGGGCGCCCAAGCTCGCAAGCCGCTCCGCGTCCTCGTCGCTTTGCGCGAGCACCGCGCTGAAGCTCGCGAAGGCCGGACGCATGACGTCGATCACCTGCTCGGCCTTCGCCTTCGACTTTTCGCTCTCTCGCGCGTTCGCGAGCACCATCGGGATCCCGAGGCGCGCGGCTTCGCGCATGACGTTGGGCCACACTTCGGTTTCCATGATGACACCCATCGTCGGGCGGGTCTGGCGGAAGAACCGTTCGACCGCATAGGGCGCGTCGTAGGGGAGGTAGCACTGGTGGATGCGCTCGGGCGCCAGGTCCACCAAGGCGCGCCCCGCTTCGCGACCCGTGGGCGTCATGTGCGTCAGGAGAACGTCGCACTCGGGCCAGGCCTTCAGCATGGCTTCCAAAAGCGGCTTCGCCGCGTTCGTTTCGCCCACGCTCACGGCGTGGAGCCACACGCGGGGCTTTTCGCCCTTCGGGGGATAGCTCGACCACGCGAAGCGTTCGTCCCAGAAGTCGCGGTAGGCGGGCTGCTTGCGGGAGCGCCACATCAGGTAGAGGCTCGCCAGAGGGAGAGCCACCATCGTGAAGGCGCGGTACATGCCCGGTGTGATTTTCATAACTTTCCTTCAACCGGAAGGCGTCCCGGGGACGCCCTCCCGAAAAATGCGTTCGGTTCGTGCTCAAGCCCTGCCGCGGGCGAGCACCCTTTCTGCGGCGGCGAGGACTTCGTCCGCGCCCGGCACCTTGCCGACGCCGCCCAGGCTCTCGACGGGGCCGTCCCCGAAGAGCCGCAGCGTCTCCAGGGGCGTGGAAACGAAGATCCCGACGGAGGGGCAGCCCAGGGCCGCCGCCAGGTGGGAGAGCCCCGTGTCGACGCCGACCGTGAGGCTCGCGCCCTTCAAACCCGCCGCCACCGCGGCGAGCGGGGCGCGGGGCGCGACCACGGCGCCCTCGACCTGCGCGGCGATCCGCCGCACGCGCTCCTCTTCGACGGCGCTCCCCCAGTAGAAGACGGAGGGGAGCCCGCGCGCCAAAAGTTCGCGGCAGAGCGTCACCCAGTGCGCTTCGGGCCAAAGCTTCTCGTCGCGGCTCGTGTTGACGGCCATCGCGGCGTACGGGGTCGCCATTGCCGGCACGGGTTCCGCCTTGGCGTCGAGCCCGAAGACGGCGTCGCCCCCGCGGAGGGGGTAGCCCAAAGCTTCGGCCGCAGCAGTTCGGTAGCGGAGCACCGCCCCCATCTCTTCGGGAAGGTCGAGGTGGCGCGAATAGAAAAACGATGCGATCGGCTCGCGCACCGTGCGGCG
>NZ_JH605003.1:44969-47892 GCF_000250875.1 Sutterella parvirubra YIT 11816
GCCCGGTCCAGCGGCAGACGAGCGCGCTGCGAAGGAGCCCCTGGATGTCCAGAACGACGTCGTAGCGCTCGGCGGCGAGCGCCTGGCGGAAGGCCGCGACTTCACGGCGCGTGGCGGAAGAGAGCCAGCTCTTTCGCCACCGGCGGAAGGCCTGCACGTGCACCTTCGTGACGGCGGGCGCCAGCCACGGGATGTCCTGGAAGCTCTCTTCCGCCACCCAGTGGATTTCGGCGTCCGGCATCGCCTCGCGGATGTCGTGCGCGACGGGGAGCGCGTGGATGATGTCCCCCATCGAGGAGGACTTGACGATGAGGATCTTCACGGGCGTTCGCCTCCCATCGCTTCCTCACGGACGATCGTCGCGGGGTCGCGCCCCGATTCGGCGCGCCGCGAGAGGCGCTTGCCCAGCTCGACCCCCGGCTGATCGAAGGGATTCACCCCGAAGAGCGTCCCCAGCATCGTCGTCTTGTGTTCGTACATCGCCATCAGGGCGCCCAGGCGCCGCGGCGTCACCGCCTCCATCACGATCGTGTTGACGACGTTGTAGTAGGGGCTCCTCGGGTCGCGCGTGACGAGCGCTTCGGCCTGCGCGCGGGCGTTCGCAAGGAGCACGCGGTAGTGCTCGGCGTAGCCGTGCCCGGGCATTTCGCTCCAGACGAGGTCGATCGCCGTGCGCGCGGTCCCTTCACGGAGCCACTGACAGAAGCTGTGCTGCGCTTCGTTGCCGTTCGCGCCCCAAACGCCCTGCCCGGTGCAGCCCGGGATGCGTTCCCCGGCGACCGAAACGTTCTTGCCCAAGGACTCCATCTCCAACTGCTGGAGCCAGGGCACCAACTCGCGCAGGCGCTCGTCGTAGGGCATGAGGCAGTGGGAGGCGATTTCGAGGCGCGTCGCGTTCCAGTAGGCTGTCAACGCGAGCATCGCGGGGAGATTCTGGGCCAGAGGCGCCGTGAGCGAATGGAGGTCCATTTCGTTCGCGCCCTTCAAAAACTCCATGAAGGCGTCGGAACCCAACGCGATCATGATGGGAAGGCCCACCGCGCCCCAGACGGAGAAGCGGCCGCCCACCCAGTCCCAGAGGTGAAAGAGGTTTTCTTCCGGCAGGCACATCATCTCGGCCGCCTGCGGGTTCGCGCTCACGACGACCATGTGCCGCGCGCGGTCGTTGCCGACGATGCCATGGTCGAGGAGCCACTGGTCCGCCGCCGCGGCGTTCACCTGCGTCTCACGCGTGGTGAAGCTCTTCGACGAGACGACGATCAAGGTCGAGTGCGGACGGCAGGAGGCGAGCGTGCGCTCCAGGAGCACGCCGTCGACGCTCGAGAGGAAGTGAAGACGGATCTCGGGGTTGGCGGCGCGCAGCGCGTGCCAGACGGCGTGCGGGCCCTTTTCCGAACCCCCGATCCCGACGTTGATCACGTCGGTGATGCGCTCGCCGCGGCAGCCGCAGCGGCGCCCGTCGCGGATCTGTTCCGCAAAGGCCTTCATGCGGGCGCGTTCGCGCTGAACGACGTCGTACATGACGCCTTCGGGCGAGAAGTTGCGAAGCGCCGTGTGAAGCGCCGCGCGGTCTTCGGAGACGTTGACGTGTTCGCCCGCCGTCATGCGCCGGTGCGCGTCCAAAAGACCCCGCTTTTGGGCGAAGTCCACCAGGCGGCGGAAGTCGTCCAGCGTCATGCGCTGGCGCGAGATGTCGAGACGGATCCCGCAGGCCTTCGCCTCCACCCCGCCCGGGGCGCTCTCGCGAAGGAGCGGATGCATCAGATCGGCGATCGAACTCATGAGGGTCTCCTCAACAGACTCAGCGCGGCTCGGCGAGATTGGGTTCGACGCGGCGCATTTCCGCTTCGAAGACCGTGCGCACGCGCGCCAACGCTTCCGGGGTGTCCCCCTCGAAGCGGAGCACGACGACCGGGGTCGTGTTGGAGGCGCGGGCCAAGGCGAAGCCGTCCTTCCATTCGACGCGCAGGCCGTCGACGCGGATCACCGCTTCGGCGTCCGGGAATTCGGCCTCTTCGCAGAAGCGCTTGATGAAGGCGTGGTGTTCGCCCTCCTTCATCGGAATCTGGAGTTCGGGCGTGTTGACGGCCGACGGGAGGTCCATCAGAACCTTCGAGGGGTCGTCCGTGCGCGCGAGGATTTCAATCAAACGCACCGCGGCGTAGAGCCCGTCGTCGAACCCGAGCCAGCGCTCGTCGTTGAAGAAGACGTGGCCGGACATTTCGCCCGCCAAGGGCGCATTGGTGAGGCGCAGCTTCGCCTTCACGAGCGAGTGCCCCGTCGCGCTGATCACGGGAATGCCGCCGTGTTCGCGCACCCAGTCGACCAAACGCCGCGAGCACTTCACGTCGTAGACGATCTGCGCCCCGCGGTGCGTGCGCAGGATGTCCTGCGCGTAGAGCATGAGCAGGCGGTCGGGGTAGATGACGGCGCCCGTGTCGGTGACGACGCCGATGCGGTCGCCGTCGCCGTCGAACGCGATCCCGTAGGCGGCGCCTTCGCTCATGACGCGCTCGATGAGCGCTTCGAGGTTCTTGGGCTTCGAGGGATCGGGATGGTGGTTCGGGAACGTGCCGTCGACGTCGCAGTAGAGCGGCACGGCATCCACGGGAAGGCGCTCCATCATCTTCATCGCGGTGGGGCCGGCGATGCCGTTCCCCGCGTCGACCACGATGCGGTGGCGCACGCCGCCCCTGACGCCGGCGACGGCCTTCTCGACGTAGGCCGGAATGACGTCGCACTCGTCGATCAGACCGGGCTCCTCGGCGATCGTCCACTCCTCGCGCTCGACGCGTTCGCGCACGCGCTGAATGTCCGCGCCCGAGAGCGTCACGCCCGCGACCATCATCTTGAGGCCGTTCCATTCGGGCGGATTGTGCGAACCCGTCACGGCGACGCCGGTGCCGCACTTGAGGTAGTGCGC
>NZ_JH605003.1:47902-48341 GCF_000250875.1 Sutterella parvirubra YIT 11816
AGTAGAGCGCGGGCGTGGGCACGGCGCCGACGTCGACGACGCGGATCCCCGTATCGGCGACGCCTTCCATGAGGGCGCGGGCAAGGGCCGGGCCGCTCAGGCGGCCGTCGCGGCCGACGGCGAAGGTGTCGACCCCCGCCTCGAGCGCCATCGACCCCAGCACGCGCCCGACGGCGCGCGCGGTCTCTTCGGTGAGCGTCACGCCGACGATGCCGCGGATGTCATAGGCTTTGAAGATGGAAGGATCGACCTGCATGAATGGGTTTTCCTCGGGTTCGGATGACGCGCGGGCGCCGGGAAGAATCTTGTTATTTTACCGTCTTGCTCCCGCACCTCTCACACGTGCGCGCACGTGCGGGCGGAAGTCGTCCGGCGGAGAGCCCGCCTCGGAGCGCCGCGGGTTCCCGCGCACCGCGCTTCCCCGCAGACGCACCCACAG
>NZ_JH605003.1:48351-58452 GCF_000250875.1 Sutterella parvirubra YIT 11816
ATCCGCGTACACCTCGGTCCTTTCCGCTGAGGCCGGGCGCTCCGCGCCGGGGCGCCGCGCCCCGGGCCGGTTGGTACAATTCGGGCAACCCATCAACAACGCCAACCCGCCCCGAGCCGCTCCCGCGCACGAAGCCGCGGTCGAAGCGAAGTCTCCGGGCAGCCCAAGGCCCTATGGACAAATCCACACTTTCGCGCGCCCGCGTTCTCGTGACGGGCGACGCCATGCTCGACCGCTACTGGTTCGGCGACGCCGAGCGCATCTCCCCGGAAGCTCCCGTTCCCGTCGTGCGCGTCAACCGTACCGAAGAGCGCCTCGGGGGCGCCGCGAACGTCGCCCTCAACATCGCGGGCGTGGGCGCCGCCTCGACGCTTCTTTCCGTGGTGGGCGACGACGAGCCCGGCCGCACGATCGACAAGCTGTTGCGCGAATCGGGGATCCGCCCCGAACTCCAGTTCGATCCGGGTCACGCGACGACGGTGAAGCTGCGCGTGGTCGCCCGTCAGCAGCAGATGGTGCGCTGCGACTTCGAGACCTGGCCCGCCGAAGAGGTGCTCCTGAAGCACCTCGGCGCCTTCGGGCGCCTGCTCGACGAGACCGACGTGCTCGTTCTCTCCGACTACGGCAAGGGCGGGCTCTCGCACATCACGAAGATGATCGAGGCCGCGCGCGCCCGAAAAATCCCGATTCTGGTCGACCCGAAGGGCGACGACTACGCGCGCTATGCGGGCGCCACGGTGATCACGCCCAACCGCTCGGAACTCCGCGAGGTGGTCGGCCGCTGGCGCGACGAAGCGGACCTGACCGAGCGCGCGCAGAACCTGCGCACGTCGCTCGGGCTTGAGCACCTGCTCCTCACCCGCAGCGAAGAAGGCATGACGCTCTACAGCGCCTCGGGCCAGATCACCGTTCCCGCGCAGGCCCGCGAAGTCTTCGACGTCTCGGGCGCGGGCGACACCGTGATCGCCGTTCTCGCGGCCACGCTCGCCACGGGCGTCCCCATCGAGGAGGCGGTCGCCGTCGCCAACAAGGCGGGCGGCATCGTCGTCGGCAAGCTCGGCACGGCCACCGTCAGCTACGACGAACTCTTCGGCAACTGATTCGATTTCCGTGCGCCCCTCAGGGCGCACCACATGGAAGCACTCACATGAGCATTCTCGTCACCGGCGCCGCCGGCTTCATCGGCTGCAACAACGTCCTCGCCCTCAACGCGCGCGGCATCACCGACGTGATCGCCGTCGACAACCTCGAAAAGAGCGAGAAGTTCATCAACCTCGCGAAGTGCCGCATTTCGGACTACTTCGACAAGCGCGACTTCATCGCCCGCGTGCGCGCCGGGACCGCCCCGAAGCCCACGGCGATCTTCCATCAGGGCGCCTGCTCCGACACCATGGAGCAGGACGGCGTCTACATGATGGAGAACAACTACCGCTACACGCTCGATCTCTTCCATTGGGCGCAGGAGCTCCGGATCCCCTTCATCTATGCGTCCTCGGCCGCCACCTACGGCGCGAAGACGGAGTTCGTCGAAGACCTCCGCTGCGAAGGACCCCTGAACGTCTACGGCTACTCGAAGTACCTCTTCGACCAGGTTCTGCGCCGTGAGATGCCCTTCCTGCGCGCCCCGGTCGTGGGTCTTCGCTACTTCAACGTCTACGGGCCGCACGAGCAGCACAAGGGCCGCATGGCGAGCGTCGCCTACCACCAGTACTTCCAGTACCGCCGCGAAGGGCGCGTCAAGCTCTTCGAAGGGTGCCTGGGCTACACCGACGGCGCGCAACTTCGCGACTTCGTCTACATCGACGACGTGACGAACGTCCTGATGCACTTCCTCGACAACCCGGTCTCGGGGATCTACAACTGCGGCACGGGCCGTGCGCAGCCCTTCAACGACGTCGCGCTCTCCGTGGTGAACAGACTCAGGGAAGCCGACGGCCGCGAAGAGCTCACGCTGGAGGAAGCCGTCGCGAAGGGCGAAATCGAGTACATCGCCTTCCCCGAAGCTCTGAAGGGGAAGTACCAGGCCTACACGCAGGCGAATCTCGAGAACCTGCGCGCCGCGGGCTGCGACGTGCCCTTCCGCACCGTGCAGGAAGGCACGCGCGACTACGTTCAGTACCTCCTTCAGGCCCACCCGGTGGAAGGCTGATGCGCCGCGCCGCCTTTCTCGACCGCGACGGCGTGATCAACATCGATCACGCCTACGTCCACACGATCGAAGCGTTCGAGTGGGTGCCGGGGGTGCTCGACGCCGCCCGGCGCCTTCACGACGCGGGCTTCGCGTTGGTCGTCGTCACCAACCAGTCCGGCATCGGGCGCGGCTACTACGACGAAGCCGCGTTCGGAAAACTCACCGACTGGATGAAGGCCGAGTTCGAACGCGCCGGAGCGCCGCTCGCGGGCGTCTTCTTCTGTCCGCACCACCCGGAAAAGGCGCTTCCCCAATACCGGCAGGCCTGCGGCTGCAGGAAGCCCGAGCCGGGGATGCTCCTCACCGCCGCCCGAACGCTCGGGCTCGACCTCACGAAGAGCGTCATCTTCGGGGACAAGCCGGGCGACTGCACCGCAGGTGCCCGCGCGGGCTGCCCCGAACGCGTGCTTTTGGGCACCGACGGGCGCGCGGCGCCCGAAGCGTCCGCGGACGCGACGCAGACCTTCCGCAGTCTTGCGGAAGCGGTCTCCTCTCCCTGGTTCACTCAGTTTGAAAAGGCCACACGATGAGCACGCGCCTTCCCGCCCCGGCATTTGAGTCGAAGATCTGCACGATGGAGGAGCTCGCCGAGCGCGCCGCGGCGCTCCCGCACCCCGTCGTCTTCACGAACGGCGTCTTCGACATCCTGCACCGCGGTCACGTGACCTACCTCGCGCAGGCGCGCTCGCTCGGGGCGAGCCTCGTCGTCGCGGTCAACAGCGACGCCTCGGTGCGCATGCTCGGAAAAGGCGACGACCGCCCGATCAACGCCGAAGCGGACCGTGCGGCCGTGCTGGCGGCTCTGGAAGCCGTGGACCTCGTCGTGGTGTTTCCCGACAAGGTCCCTCTGGAAGCGGTCCGCCGCGCGCGCCCCGACATCTACGTGAAGGGCGGCGACTACCGCGTCGAGGACCTCCCGGAGGCGAAGCTCGCCGCCACCTGGGGCGGGCGCACCGTCACGGTGACGTTCGAGCACGAACGCTCCACGACGGCGCTGCTCCGAAAGGTCCGCGGGATCAGTTGATCCGGAAGCCCCGCTTGCGGGCGAAGTGGACGGTGGCGTCCAAGAACCCCTGCTTGCACCCGCAGTCAAAGCGGGTGCCTTCGAAGCGGTGCGCCCAGCAGGGCGTGTCTGCGAGCGACGCGGAGATGCCGTCCGTCAGCTGAATTTCACCCCCGACGCCCGCTTCAAGACCGGCGAGGTGCTTGAAGATTTCGGGTTCGAAGACGTAGCGGCCGATCACCGCAAGGCGCGAGGGCGCCACGGCGGGATCGGGCTTTTCGACCATGCCGCGCATGCGCGCGGTGCGCTCTTCGGCGTCGTCGACGCTGACGATGCCGTACTTCTTCGTTTCTTCCGGCGCGACGTCCTGCACGGCGACGACGGAGCCGCCGCCCTGCGCTTCGCGCGCCTTGACGAGCTGACCCACGCAGGAGGAAGGCGCGTCGACCAGGTCGTCCGCCAACATCACCGCGAAGGGTTCGTCGCCGACGACGGGTTCGGCGCAGAGCACCGCGTGGCCGAGACCCAGGGCCTTCGGCTGACGGATGTAGATGCACTTCACGCCCGGGGGCACGATGCTCTTGACGATCTCCAGAAGTTCGTCCTTGCCCTTTTCGGCCAATTCGCGCTCGAGCTCGGGATAGGCGTCGAAGTGGTCTTCGATCGCTCGCTTGTTGCGGCCCGTCACGAAGATCATTTCGGTCATCCCCGCGGCGGCCGCCTCCTCCACGGCGTACTGGATGAGCGGCTTGTCGACGATCGGGAGCATTTCCTTCGGCATGGCCTTGGTGGCCGGCAGGAATCGCGTGCCGAGACCGTTGACGGGAAAGACGACTTTGCGGACGGGCTTCATGGGAATCCTCAGCTATCCCGGCGGACGACGGGTCCCCGGGTCAATGTTGGGTGACGGCGCGCGCGTTTCCGTGCAATCCTCTTACAATGGACCGCACCGACGGCGCCGCAGGCGCCGAGGAGCTTACCGCGTCGGCCGCCCGTTCGGCAACATCGCGGCCGCACGACATCCGGATCGAACACCATGCCCGACACTGCGCTCATCGCCATCGGCGACGTACAGGGCTGCCTGGAGAGCCTCGAAGGCCTCATCGAGCAGTTCCCCGACGACGCCCGCCTCATCTTCGTGGGGGACATCGTCAACCGCGGACCCGATTCGCTGGGAACGCTCCGGTTCGTGAAGAATCTGGGCCCGCGCGCGAGCGTCACGCTCGGGAACCACGACCTGCATCTTCTGGCGGTCGCGGCCGGGGCCGGAAAGCCCCACAAACGCGACACGATCAGCGACATCCTCGCGGCGCCGGACCGCGACGAGCTGATCGATTGGCTGCGCCGTCAGCCGCTCATGATCGAAGAGGCGGGCGTCGTGTTCGTGCACGCCGGGATTCATCCGCTCTGGCCCATCGAGCGCGCGCGGATGCTCGCCGCCGAGGCCGCCGCCGCGCTCTCGGGCCCGGACTGGGCCGCGTGGCTCCAGGGCATGTACGGAAACTCCCACTGGGAGGAAGGGATCGAAGGTCCCGCGCGGATGCGCGCGATTCTGAACGCCTTCACCCGCATGCGCTTCGTCGACCGGGATACGGGCGAACTGGACTTCGAGCAGAAGGAAGGCGTCGCGGACGCCCCCGCGTGGCTTCAGCCGTGGTTCGAGTTCCCGAAGAGGAAGTGCGGGGACCTCACGATCTGCTTCGGACACTGGTCGATGCTGGGGCTCATCAACCGCCCCAACGTCGTCGCGATCGACACGGGGTGCCTCTGGGGCGGGAAGCTGACGGCGGTGCGCTTCCCCGACCGCCGGTTCTTCGAAGAGCCCTGCCCCTGCTGGGCGGATCCCTTCGCCTTCAAGAAGAAGTGATCAGGCCTGCGCCGCAGGCGCCTCTTCCTTCACTTCTTCCTTCCTTTCCGCCGCGGCCGCACGCGCGAGGCGCTTCGCCTCGAGTGCGGCCGTCGCGTCTTCGACGCCCAGGGCCGCGGACATCACGCGGGAGGCTTCCGCGCAGATGTCGCGGCGCTCGCGCCCGGCGGCTTCGATGACCGGAAGCACCTGAATGTCGACGGCGAGGCCCGGCGTCGCGCAGATGTCCTTGAGGACCGTGAAGAGGTCGCGGTGCGCGTAGGAGACGAGCGTCGTCACGGCGCCGTCCTTCGTGTAGCGGAGCGTCACCGGAAGAATCGGGGCTTCCGCCGCCACCGCCGACGCGAAGAGGTTCGCGTGGAAGGGGAGAAGCCCTTCGCCCGTCCCGGTCGTCCCTTCCGGGAAGAAGAGCACGTTGCGGCCCTCCTTCATCGCGTTCGTCATCGCTTCGGCGATCTCCAGCACCGCGCGGCGGCGCGTGCGGTCGATGAAGATCGTGCCGGTGCGCTTCGAAATCAACCCGAAGACCGGCCACGAGGCGATCTCCTTCTTCGCGACGAAGCGCACGGGGAGCACGCAGGAGAGCGCGAAGATGTCGACGAAGGTGACGTGGTTCGAGCAGACCATGTAGCCCGGACCCTCGGACGCCCAGCCGATCGCCGCGGCGGAGGCGTCGGGCACCGTGCCCGTCACCCGCACGCGGATCCCCATCACCCACATGCTGAACTTCGCCAACGTGCGCGTGAGGCGCCCGCGGCCCGCGTTCCCGGCGATGGGAAAGAGCACGGTCACCGTGAAGAGGATGATCAGGATGAGGAGCGCGACGAGCGTGAGGCGCCAGGCCTTGCGGATCGAGGTCATAAAAGGAAAAGGAGAAAGGTCGGAGGGCGGACGTTTCAGTCGGCGTTCTCTTCAAAGTACTGCCGGAGAATCACCTCGGCGGCAAGATCGTCGATGCGGCCGCTCCCGTCGTCGGCTTCAACCGACGAGTAGCGTTCGTCGACTTCCTTGGCGGGACGGCGGAAGCGCCCTTCCAACTGACGCGCGAAGCGCCGGCAGCGCTGCGTGATCGTCGAGTCGGTGCCGTTGCCGTGAACGGGGACGCCCACGACGAAGAGCGCGGGATCCCATTCGGCGACGAGCGCCTCGATCGCCTTCCAGCGCGCGTCGTTCGTCTGCGCTCGGATGATCGTGAGCGGTTCGGCGGTCCGCGTGAGCGTGTTGCCGACGGCCACACCCGTGCGGGCGAGGCCGAAATCGAAGCAGAGCACCGTACCTTCCGTCATGAGTATCCCTATAAAAAAAGCCGATGCGCGGCCGGGAAGATGCCAAACCGCGCGGATCGGCGTATTTTATCGTCTTCGTCTTTTCCCGCGCCCGAAATCCACCCGGTCCGGGCGCCCCACGACCCCACACCTTCCGGAGTATGCCCAATGGTTGAGAACGTCCTTGATCAACTCGTCGAACGCTTCAGCGCGGGAGGCGCGCGTTTCCGCGTCATGCATCACGAAGCCTGCGGCACGTCGAGCAAGTCCGTTTCGGAAATCCGCGGGACCGAACTCGGCCAGGGCGCAAAGGCCCTTTGCTGCACGGTCAAGGGCAACGGCGTCAAGAAGCACGTTCTCGCGATCCTTCCCGCCGACATGCAGGCCGATCTCACGAAGCTCGCCCAGGCGTTCGGCGCGCGCCGTGCCTCGCTCGCGAGCCCCGACGAAGTGATGAACTTCACGGGCTGCGTCTTCGGCGCGGTCCCGCCGGTGAGCCTGCACCCGGAGCTGGAGATCGTCGCCGATCCGTCGCTCTTCACCCGGTACGAAGAACTCGTCTTCAACGCGGGCCAGCGCGACGTCTCGATCTTCATCAACACGGAAGACTACCGCCGCATCGTCGCGCCCCGCGAGGTCGAATTCCTGCGCGACGAAGAACCCACCCAGACGGAAGACAAATGATCGCCGCACAGTTTCAGGGCATGCTGGCGAATTCGCTCACGCCCATCACGCTCATCTCCGGCGTCGGCCTCATCATGCTCTGCATGACGAACCGCTACAACCACTCGACGGACCGCATCCGGCAGCTCATCAAAAAGCGCGAGGACCTCGGGCTCGCGGGCGAACCCGACATCGACCGCGAGATCCGGATCATCTTCCGCCGCGCGCTCTTCCTGCGCCGCGCGATGCTCTGCCTCTCGCTCTCGGCCCTGTGCTCGGGCCTCATGGTGGCGGCGAACGTCATCCAACACTTCAGCGGGACGAGCTTCGTGGCGCTCTCGAGCCTGCTTCTCGTGGCGGCGCTCCTTCTGATCGTCGTCTCCACGGCGTTCTTCTCGGTGGAGATCGGCGTGTCGCTCCATGCCCTCGGCATGGCGGTGAAGCACCTCCCCGGCAAGAAGCGCACGCAGCACTGAGGAGCGTGAATCATGGTCGACATCAACGAATTCAACCAAATCCTCGCCTCGTCGCTCACCCCGATCACGCTCATCTCGGGGGTCGGGCTTCTGATGATCTGCATGACGGCGCGCTACAACCACGCGACGAACCGCATCCGTCAGCTGATGGCGAAGCGCGCCACCGCCGCGGCGAAGTTCGAACCCGTGATCGACGCGGAGATCGACCTCATCTACGAGCGCGCGAGCCTCGTGCGCCGCGGGATGCTCTGCGTGGCGCTCTCCGCGGTCTTCTCGGCGCTGCTCGTCACGCTCTGCGTCCTGGCGGACTTCACCGACGTGAGTCTGCTTTACGTTGAGGGCGGGCTCCTCATGGGCGCGATCACGCTCATCGTCGTCTCGACGCTCTACTTCTCGGCGGAAATCAACCTGTCGCTCCACGCCCTCAAGATGGCGATCGACAACATGCCTCCGGCGCCGGAAGGTCCTGCCGGGCAAACCGAGAAGACGGAGTAAGGGCTTCCTTCGGGGTCGCGCCCCTCAGTGTGGGTGGCCCCAAACGAAGTAGAGCGCGCTCCCTTCGTTGCGGGTGCGCCCGAAGATGAGGTAGAGCGGCCCGATCACGCTGTCGAGCCCGACGTACGCGGAGGCGGACGAACGCCACTTGTCGTCGCCGCTCTCGGACCAGCCCGGATCGCTTCCGTTGTAGGCGCGGCCGGCTTCGAGCCGCCCGCCCACCCAAATCGGCGTGTTTTCAAGGAGCGGCGTCGCGAAGCGCCGCGCGAGCGCGATGCTCGCGTAGTCGTAGTCGGACCCGGTCCAGCGCCCTGCGGGCACGCCCGCCATGTTGAAGGCGCCGCCCAGACGGAAGGCGTCCGGCTGGGTCGAGCGTCCCTTTTCGACCTGAAGGAGCGCCGTCCACGGGCCCACGCTCCAGGGAACGAGCGCCTCCGCCATGAAGATGTAGGGCGAGCGCCCGTCGGCGTCGGCTTCGGTGACGAGCCCCTCCGCGGAGAAGAGATACCCCTTCGTCGGGAAGTCGACGTCGTCCAACGTATCGAACACCATCTGGCCGCCCAGGTAGCCCGTCGAGACGACGCCCTGTTCGTAGTCCATGTCCGAGACGCCGATCTCGCGCTTCGCTTTGGTGCGAAGCCACCCGCCCATCACGCCCGCGTGGCCCAACCCGGGGAATTCGCGGCCGAACATGACGTGGCCGTCGAGCACCTCGTTTCGCCACCGCATGATGGGTTCGCCCCCGCGGTAGATGTCGAAGGGCGTGCGCTCGTACGAGCCCTCCAACTCCACGAACCAGTTCGTGTTGGGGCCGATCGGCTGATAGAACTCGGTGAGGAACCGGTGCTGGTCGCCGAAGGCCGCTTCGTTTCGCCACTCCGCACCCCAGCTGTTGAGGAGGTGCCACGTGTGCGAGAAGATCACGTTGTAGTTGTTGTTCTCCTCGAAGTCGGTCTCCAGGGAGCCGCCGATCCGCACCGTCGAATAGCCTTCTTCACGCTCCTGGGGTTCCAAGACCAACACTTCGGTCGAGCCCGGGCCGGGTTCGAACCGGTACTTGAGGCTGCTGAAGTAGCCCTCCGCCCAGACGCGGCGGGCGCCCTGTTCGACCTCTTCGTTCGTGACGGGCTTGTTGAGCGGAATGCCGGTCGCCGCGATCACGCGCTCGGGCGTCACCATGTCGTTCCCCTCAACGCGCATCGCGCTGATGACGTGCTCGGTGCGTTTCGGTGCCTCGGTGATGAGGTTTCGGCGCTCGGCGTCCCAGGCCGCCCACTCGGCGCGCGGGCGCGCGAGGCGCTCCAACGCTTCGGCGTGGGTCTGCGCGGCGGTCTCCCCGGCGCGGATGATGTCGGCGCTCTTTTTGAAGTCCGTGCTGGAGAGCCCGGTCAGATCCGGCGTGATGAGGATGTCCCGGTCGCCGAGCGAGCGGATCGAGCGGCGCACGTTCTGTTCGGTGAGGATGTTCACCATCTGCGCCATCACGCCCACGACGGACTGGAGTTCGTCGCGGCCCGAGAGCGGCGTCCCGACGTTCACCGCAATGATCACGTCCGCGCCCATCTCGCGCGCCAACTCCACCGGAAGGTTGTCGACGAGGCCGCCGTCGACCAGCATGTGGTCGCCGACGTTCAAGGGCGCGAAGGCGCCCGGCACCGACATCGAGGCGCGCATCGCGGTGCCGAGGGTACAGTTCTTCTGCATGACGATGCGCTCGCCCGTGATGAGGTCGGTGGCCGACGCCGCAAAGGGAATCGAGAGGTAGGAGAGGTCCTCCACCATCGAGACGATCCCGGTGTGGCGCATGAGGAAGATGTCGAGCTCCTGCGAGGGCACGATCGCCTTGGGGAGCCGCGCCCGGCCGTCCGCCGTGATTTCGATCGCGGCGGAGGAGAGCCCCTGGAAGTCTTCGGCCTTCCTGCGCCACGGGAGGAGTTCGCGCTCCGGCCGGACCGCGAGCATCTGGTCCCAGTCGACCGAGAGCACGATCCTCTCGATCTCCTCCGCGGTGTAGCCCGCCGCGTAGGCGCCGCCTACCATCGACCCCATCGAGGTGCCGGTGACGACGTCGATTCTGACGCCCAGGGTTTCGAGGACCTTGAGCACGCCCGCGTGCGCGAACCCGCGCGCGCCGCCGCCCG
>NZ_JH605003.1:58522-58855 GCF_000250875.1 Sutterella parvirubra YIT 11816
CCCCACGCAGGGACGGCCCTCCGCGCGGCAAGCCGCGCGGACTTCCTCCGGCGTTTTGGCGTCGGCGGCGCCCGAAAGGATGAGGGCGGCCGCGAGCGCCGCGGTGAGTTCACGAAGACGGATCATGAGAAAGGTCGGCCGGGGCCGGGCCCCCTGCTAGACTTTGAGTTCCAAAAGCATTTTCCAAGTCTAAGGGGTGACGCCGTCATGCGCATTCTCCTCACGGGCGGCATGGGCTTCATCGGCTCGCACACCGCCGTCACGCTTCTCGAAGCCGGCCACCACGTCGTGCTCTACGACAACCTCTCGAACGCGGACGCGGGCGTCGCGGCC
>NZ_JH605004.1:0-21711 GCF_000250875.1 Sutterella parvirubra YIT 11816
TGAAAGTAGGACATCGCCGGGCTCGCCATTTCAAAACCCCTGATCTCGAAAGAGTTCGGGGGTTTTGTTTTTTGGGTTTCAATGTGGCCTCGCTGATCCCTCAAAGAAGCCGCATCGTCTAAAATCCCAATACTTTAGATCGACGGGTTCCGCCGCCTGCTGCGCGGCTTCTTCCGCGCGCCCGGTTCCCGCACACAACTCCATTCGCCCCACATGATTCTCAAACGGTCCTTCATCTCTGAGCTTACGAACAGCGCGGGCGGAGCCTTCACGGTCATGTTCACGATCGTGCTCGCCGTCGGCATGGTTCAGGTGCTCAATCTTGCGGCGGGCGGACGCATCGGTTCGGCCACCGTGCTCGAGATGATCGTCTATCAGGTGCTCGGGAATCTTGCCCCTCTCATCTCGCTCACGGGCTTCGTCGCCGTGCTGATGACGATGATGCGCTGGTGGCAGGACAACGAAATGGTCGTCTGGTACTCCTCCGGCGGCCGCTCGCTCCTCTCCTGGATCGATCCCACGCTCCGCTTCATCATTCCGATCGCCGTCCTCGTGGGCGCGCTCTCGCTCGTCGTCACGCCCTGGGCGAAGGCGCAGTCGGAACTGATCCGCGCCGAATTCAAGCAGCGCGATGAGGTGAACGCCCTCGCTCCCGGCAAGTTCATCGAAAGCATGGGCGGCCGCCGCGTCTTCTTCATCGAGAGCCTCGGCGACCGTGAGAACGAAGTGGGCCGCGTCTTCCTCGCAGAACAGAACGGCGACAAGGAAGTCGTCGTCAACGCCGCCGGCGGCAGCATCGAAGTGAACCGCGAAGGCGACCGCTACGTGGTGCTCCACGACGGCCGCCGCTACGAGACGAACCGCCAGACGGCGGAGACCCGCGTCGTCGAATTCGACAACTACGGCATGCGCCTCGACATCAAGGTCGACACGCAGCTGCGTGCGAGCCGCCTGGTTTCGCAGCCGCTCCCGCTTCTTTTGGCCGATCCCACGGCGGAGCACCAAGGCGAGCTCGCCTGGCGTCTCTCCTGGCCCCTGGTGACCTTGAACCTTGCGCTCCTGGCGCTTCCTCTCTCCTGCACGGCACCCCGCGCAGGGCGAAGCCTCAACCTCATCATCGCCGCGCTCTCCTTCATCCTGTACCTGAACGGCATCTCGATCATGCAGACCTGGATCGAACAGGAGCGGGTCGGCTTGTGGAAGGCCTTCATCGGGATTCACAGTGCGGTCTTCATCCTCGCCGTGATCCTCTTCATCCGGCGCGTCTACATGCAGCGCTGGCTTCCGGCTCCGGCCGCCCAGGCGGTCAACCGCCTGAGGCTGCGCTTCCACCGTCGTCGTGAGGGAGGCCGCTGATGAGAGTCGTCACCAAGCAGTTCACGAAGGAGGTCCTCCTGTCGACCGCCTTCGTCCTCTTCGTGCTCGTGGCCCTGTTCGGCTTCTTTGAGCTCATCCAGCAGTTGGAGGAGGTCCGCGCCGACTATCCGATCTCGCTCGCGCTGCTCCTCACTGGCCTGACGCTCCCCTTGCGCGTCTACGAGATCATGCCGATCGCGGTGCTTCTGGCCGCGGTCTACACGATGTCGCGTTGGGCGTCCACGTCCGAATTCACCGCGCTTCGCGTGGCGGGGCTCTCGCCGCTGCACCTCACCTCGGCGCTTCTCATCCCGGGGATCGTCCTCGTGGGGCTCACCTTCACGATCGGCGAATACGTCTCCCCCTGGGCGAGCCGCTATGCGCTCACGGCGGAAAGCCAAGTGCGCGACCGCGCGATCACGGCCCGGGGGTTCGATTCCGGCGTCTGGGTGCGCGACGTCGTCGAGAACGAGCGCATCCGCTACATCAACGTGAAGGCGCTCTCCGCCGCGGACCGCTCGTCGACGGGCGCCTGGCGCATGTTCGAGTACGACGCGGGCGGGAGGCTCCTGCGCATGGTGCACGCCGAGGCCGCGCGCTTTGAGCGCGGCCACGGGTGGGAGCTGCGCGACGTGCGCATCGTCGAATATCCGGAGATCGACCGCGAGGACCCGACGGCTCCTCAGGAACCGATCCGCGTGACGCAGGAGAAGGCCTACTACCTTCCGTCCGAAGTCGGTCCCGACATTTTGAACGTCATGACCTCGAAGCCCGAACACATGTCGATGCAGGACCTCGCGCGCTACATCGCGCATCTGGAATCGACGGGGCAGAGCGCGGAGCGCTACCAGGTGACGCTCTGGAGCAAGGCCTTCTACCCGGTGGCCGTCCTCGTCATGCTGGCGCTCGCGATGCCCTTTGCGTACATGAACGCGCGATCGGGCGGTCTTGCGATCAAGATGTTCTTCGGGGTGCTGATCGGGATTCTCTTCTACGCCCTCAACAACGTCTTCAGCTACGTGGGGACGGTGAACACGTGGCCGCCGTTGGTGGCGACGTTGACGCCATCCGTCGTGATGCTCGCACTCGCCGCAGGCGCGATGTACTGGGTGGAGCACCGATAGCTCAAACGAAGAGGCCGGCCGTCCCGAGGACGACCGGCCTTTCTTTTACTTCGCCTTGGAGGCCTTGGCATCCTTCGCGGAAGTCTTCTTCGGCTTCCTGTGCGCGAGGAACGCCTTCAGCGCCCGGCCCGTGTGCGTGGCCTTCTTCGAGAGCGCCTTCGGCGTCCCTTCGCCCACGATCCGGCCGCCTCCTGCACCGCCCTCGGGACCGAGGTCGATCACGTGGTCGGCGCTCGCCACCATGTCGAGGTCGTGCTCGATCACGAGCACGGTGTGCCCGGCTTCGACGAGCCGCTCCAGGACCTCGATCAGCTTCGCGACGTCGGTCATGTGAAGCCCCACGGTGGGCTCGTCCAACACGTAGAGCGTGTGGGGGCTCGACGCCCCGCGGATCTTCGAGAGCTCATAGACCAACTTGATGCGCTGCGCTTCGCCGCCCGAGAGCGTGGGCGAAGGCTGACCCAGGGTGAGGTACCCGAGCCCCACGTCCTGAAGGAGCTGCAGGGGCCGCGCCACGGTCGGCATCGACTCGAAGAAGACGAGCGCGTCGTCGACCGACATGTTGAGGACGTCGCCGATGGTCTTCCCCTTCCAGCGGACGGCGAGCGTCTCCGGATTGAAGCGCGCGCCGCGGCAGGTCTCGCACGGGACCTGCACGTCGGGGAGGAACGCCATCTCGACCGTGCGGAAGCCCATGCCCGCACAGTCGGGGCAGGCCCCTTCGGTACGGTTGAAGGTGAAGCGTCCGGGCCCGAAGCCGCGCTCCTGCGCGTCCGGGGACTGCGCGAAGAGGTCGCGGATCGCCTGATAGAACCCGACGTAGGTCGCGGGGCAGGAGCGCCGGGTCTTGCCGATCGGCGTCTGGTCGACTTCCAAGGCGCGCCGGATCTTTTCCACCCCTTCGATCCCGTCCGTGTGGCTCCAGGCGGGCGTTTGCCCGGGCTTCGCGTGAAGCGCTTCGGTGAGGTTGCGGAAGAGCACTTCGCGCGCCAACGTGGATTTGCCCGACCCCGAGACGCCGGTCAAGGCCGTGAGGCGTCCCAACGGGATCTCGACCTTGTCCAAGGCGAGGTTGTGCATGCGGACGTTTCGGAGCACGAGCTTCGGCGTGTCGGCCTCGACCGGGTGCCGGCCTTCACCCGTGTGGGTGAGGGGCTCGGCCAGGGCGCGGCCGGTGACGGAGTCGGGGTTCGCCGAGATCTCCTCCACCGTCCCCATCGCGCGGAGTTCGCCTCCGCGCACGCCCGCACCCGGACCGATGTCGATCACGCAGTCGGCGTGACGGATCGTCTCCTCGTCGTGCTCGACGACGAGAAGCGTGTTCCCGAGCCGGGCGAGCTCGCCCATGGCGTCGAGAAGCATCGCGTTGTCGCGCGGGTGAAGACCGATCGTCGGTTCGTCGAGGATGTAGCAGGCCCCGCGGAGCGCGGTCCCTAACTGGCTCGCCAAACGGATGCGCTGCGCTTCGCCGCCCGAGAGCGTCGGCGCGCTGCGGTCGAGCGTGAGGTAGCCGAGCCCCACGCGCTGCAGGAACCCGATCCTCGAGCGGATTTCGGCCAGAGCGTCGCGCCCGATCGCCTCTTCGCGCTCGGTGAGTCGGAGCGCTTTCAAGCGCTCCGCCGTTTCGTCCACCGTGCGGGCTTCGCACTCGTGGATGCCTTCGCCCTTCCAGCGGACGGCGCGCGCGACGGCATTCAACCTCGCGCCGTTGCAGTCCGGGCAGACCGTGCGTTCTTCATCCGGGTCCGGCGTCATGTCGCGGTCAAAGGCTTCACCCTTCTTGATCGCGTCGCGGATGCTCTTCGCGACGACGCCGTAGCCCATGCAGGTGGGGCAGACGCCGACGTTCGCGTTGTAGGAGAAGAGCCGCGGGTCGAGTTCGGGGAAGCTCCGCGCGCATTCCGGACAGGCGTTCGCCGCCGAATAGTAGTGGGAGCGCCCGGTCGCGGGATCCCAAACGGTGAGCGACTGGAAGCGCGAGGCGACCAAAGCCTCCTCCACCTTCCCGTGAATGTCGCCCTTGGGGTCCACCTCGGCGATGGGCCAGTCGATGTTGTGCTCGACCGCGCGCTTCAGGGCCGGGACCTTCTTTTCGATCGACACCCATTCGCCGTCGATCAGAAGCTCCTTGATGCCGGACGCCTGAAGGGCCTCCATTTCCTTGCGGGCGGGAGCCTTCTGGTGGCGCACCAGCGGAACGAGGAGCCGCACCGAGGCGGCGTCGCCGAACGTCTCCCGGATCGACTGCGCGATCGCCTGAGGGGACTGCGCCTCCACCGGGACGTTGCAGTCCGGGCAGTACTGCGTCCCCAGCTTCGCGTAGATGAGGCGCAGGAAGTGGTGGAGTTCCGTCATCGTCGCGACGGTGCTCCGCATGCCGCCTCGGCTCGTACGCTGTTCGATCGCCACCGTGGGCGGAATCTCGCGCACGGCGTCGACGTCCGGCACGGGCGGCGGCTGCACCATGCTGCGCGCGTAGGCGTTCAGGCTCGACAGATAGCGCCGCTGGCCTTCCGCGAAGACGATGTTGAAGGCCAAGGTCGACTTCCCCGAGCCCGAGGGGCCCGTCACGACCGTCAGCGCATTGTGCGGAATCGCGGCGGTGAGGTTCTTGAGGTTGTGCTCGCGCGCGCCTTCGACGGCAATCGCGCGCTTCTCCAAAAGGAGCGACTGCATCGAGCGGCCCATCGCGCGGGTCGGGATCGCCGGGACGCGGAAGGGTTCGCGCTTCTTTTCCAAGGGCGGCAGATTGAAGAAGCTCTCGTGGTTCGCGTCCCCCGCACGCGCGCGCCGCCAGGCGGCGAGCGCCGTGCCGGTGAGCGTGGCGGCGTCGCACATCTGGTCGGGCGTGCCCGTGAAGACGACCTGACCGCCTTCGTCGCCCCCGCCCGGACCCATTTCGATCACGTGGTCCGCGCAGTCGAGGACGTCGAGGTTGTGCTCGATCACGAGGACGGCGTGTCCGGCCTTGATGAGCTTGTCGAAGACGCCGACCAAGCGTTCGACGTCGGCGAAGTGAAGTCCCGTCGTCGGTTCGTCGAAGACGAAGAGCTTCGTCTTGGGGCGACGACGGTTCCCGAGGCTCTCGGCCAAGTGCGCGGCGAGCTTGAGGCGCTGGCGCTCCCCGCCCGAGAGCGTCGGAAGGGGCTGCCCCAGCGTGAGGTAGCCGAGCCCGACTTCACGCAGGTGCGTGAGTTTGGGCGCGAAGCCCTTGATGTCGGCGAAGGCTTCCGCCGCTTCGTCGACCGTGAGGTCGAGGATCTCGGCGATGTTGAGGCGACGGCCGTCGGCGGTCGGGATCCGGACGTTCAGCACCTCGGGGATGAAGCGCTTCCCGCCGCATTCGGGGCAGGGGAGAAGCACGTCCGAGAGGAACTGCATTTCGATCTGCTCGTAGCCGGACCCCAGGCAGTGGGGGCAGCGGCCCTTCCCCGCGTTGAAGGAGAAGTCGACCGCCTTGAAGGGCGCGCCCGTGCGTTCGGCCTCGGCGGCCAACGCGTCGCGCAGGTCGCCGTAGGCACCCACGTAGCTCACGGGGTTCCCGCGGGCCGTGCGGCCCATCGGGCTCTGGTCGACGAAGATCACGTCGTCGGGGCGCGTCCCCGTGACGACGCCCGAGGGCGCTTCGCCCGTCAGGGCCGGGACGAGCACGTCGGCGATGAGGGTCGATTTGCCCGACCCCGAGACGCCGGCGACCGCCGTCAGGCCCTTGAGCGGAAAGTCGACCCTGAGGTCGCGCAGGTTGTGCATCGTCACGTGTTCGAGCGTGAGGACGGGCGCCTCGTCCAATCCGGGCGTGCGCTCACGCGAGATGATGCGTCGGCCCGAGAGGTACTCGGCCGTGAGGGTGGTGCCCGCCAACATCTCGCGGGTGGTGCCGTTGAAGAGCACCCGGCCCCCTGCGGCGCCGGGGCCCGGCCCCAGGTCGACGATCCGTTCGCCCGCCAGCATCACCTGCGGGTCGTGTTCGACGACGACCGCGGTGTTCCCGGCCGCGACCAAGCGGCGGAGCACTCCGTTCACGCGGTCCATGTCGCGGGGGTGAAGCCCGATGCTGGGTTCGTCGATCACGAAGAGCGTGTTGACGAGGTTGGTGCCGAGCGCGGTCGTGAGGTTGACGCGTTCGACCTCGCCCCCGGAGAGCGTGCGGCCCTGGCGGTCAAGCGTCAGATACCCGAGCCCCACGTCGGTGAGAAAGCCGATGCGGGCGACCACTTCGCGGAGCACCATCGCTTCGCTCTCGTCGCGGGTGTTCGCGAGCATCCCCTCAAAGAACCCGCGCAGGCTCCCGACGGGCGCGCTCATGAGTTCGTGAATGTTGAAGCCGGGAAGCGCGTCGTAGGCTTCCGCCGGCATGTCCGTCCCCTGAGGGACGAAGCGCAATGCTCCGCGGGAGGCTTCGGGGAGGCTCTTGATCAGCGTCTCACGCGCCTCCTTCGTGCCGTAGCGCCAGGCGAGGCTCTTGGGGAGAAGCCGTGCGCCCCCGCAGGCGGGGCAGCCGTCGTAGGAGCGGTAGCGGGCGAGAAGCACGCGCACGTGCATCTTGTAGTTCTTCGTTTCCAGCCATTCGAAGTAGCGGCGGATCCCGTACCACTCGCGCTTCCAGTCGCCCTTCCAAAGGGGAGAGCCGTCGGTCACCCACCGGCGCTCCCAATCGGTGAGGTCGCGCCAGGGGACGTCGGTGCGGATCCCTTCGTTCTTCGCGCAGCGGATGAGGTCCTCCTGGCAGACGCGCTGCGTGCCGCTTCGCCACGGGCGCACGGCGCCCGCGGCGAGGCTGAGCGACTCGTCCGGGATGACCAACTTCATGTCGGTCTGAATGACGCGGCCGAACCCGCGGCAGAGCGTGCAGGCGGCGACCGGCGAATTGAAGCTGAACTTGTTGGGCGTGGGAGCGGAGAACGTGCGCCCGCACGTGGGACACACGCGACCCTCGCGGTAGCGGGCGAGCAGTTCGTCCTCACCCTCGTCGTTCCGCACGAAGAGGAGCGCTTCGCCCGAACCCTTTTCCAGCGCGGTCGAGACCGCTTGGCGGGCGCGGGAGACCTCCACCGCGTCCGCGCGGAAGCGGTCCGCGGAAACCGTGAGGATCGTGCCGTCCTTCGTCTTCCTCCTCGCGATGATGCGGGTGAAGCCCTGGGCGGAGAGGCCGTTTTCGGCGGTTTCGATCGGAAGCGTCTTCGGAACGCGCAGTTCGAACGCCCACTGGATGCGGGCGTCGGGCTCGGGGAGTCGCGCCATGGCGTCCTGCAGGATCGTCTCGGGCGTGTGCTCGGGGACCGGAATCCCACAGTGCGGGCAGAAGAGTTGGGCGTGGTGCCCGAAGAGGAGCTTCAGGTGGTCGTTCAACTCCGTCATCGTCCCGACGGTCGAGCGCGAGGTGCGGATGGCGCCCTCCTGGTCGATTGCGATCGCGGGCGGGACGCCTTCGACGGCGTCCGCCTTTGGACGGTTCATGCGGTCCAGAAACTGACGCGCATAGGGACTGAAGGTCTCCACGTAGCGGCGCTGCCCTTCGGCGTAGAGCGTGTCGAAGACGAGCGAACTCTTCCCCGAGCCCGAGAGCCCCGTCACGACGGTGAAGCTCCCGACGGGAATGTCCAGGTCGACCGACTTGAGGTTGTTCTGCCGCGCGCCACGGATGCGGATGACGTTCTCATCGGGGGTGGCGCCGCGCACGGCTTCTTCGTTCTTCACGATAGTCCTCTGTGAAAAATCTGCGATGTGGGATGAGCGTAGCAAATTCGGCGGACGCGCTCGCGGGGTCCCCCAGCGGGGAGGGAAGCTGGAAATCTCGTATGTAAGCAATTGTAAGAAATCACCTAAGCACTCTTGCCAAGTCGAAAGAACTTCTGCATAATCCAATTTCTCCGATTTACGGGGGATTAGCTCAGCTGGGAGAGCGCTTGCATGGCATGCAAGAGGTCAGCGGTTCGATCCCGCTATCCTCCACCAAGACGAAGTCCCTATCGTCTAGAGGCCTAGGACACGACCCTTTCACGGTCGGTACCGGGGTTCGAATCCCCGTGGGGACGCCAAACAAAGAAAACCCGTCAGGTCAGCGCCTGGCGGGTTTTCGGCTATTTATGAGAGGGTTGGTTTTTTCCGGCCCTCGCCCCGTGGGGGATTAGCTCAGCTGGGAGAGCGCTTGCATGGCATGCAAGAGGTCAGCGGTTCGATCCCGCTATCCTCCACCACACTTCGTTCGGGTCCCTATCGTCTAGAGGCCTAGGACACGACCCTTTCACGGTCGGTACCGGGGTTCGAATCCCCGTGGGGACGCCAAGCTTCCGAAGTCCGGAAGCGCGTGCGGACGAGGTGGAAAGAGGGGCAGTGAAAAAATTTGCATGTTGCGGTCTTTCTCTGATAGAATCGCGATTCCCTGCTTCGGGGGATTAGCTCAGCTGGGAGAGCGCTTGCATGGCATGCAAGAGGTCAGCGGTTCGATCCCGCTATCCTCCACCACACTTCGTTCGGGTCCCTATCGTCTAGAGGCCTAGGACACGACCCTTTCACGGTCGGTACCGGGGTTCGAATCCCCGTGGGGACGCCAAACAAAGAAAACCCGTCAGGTCAGCGCCTGGCGGGTTTTTGGCATTTGCGGACTCCGAAAGAGGAGCCTTCCGCGACATCCCCGACCGCGCCGGCGGTCCGGACGCTCTGGGTCGGGGTGTCGGGGCGTCGTCAGTGATGACGGCGCTTGTCGGCTTCTTCCTTGACGGAACGGCGCACGACGTCGAAGACTTCGTTGATCGCGGCCATCACGTCCATGTTCGAGCGGGAGACGACCACTTCATGGCCGCTCGCCGTCAGGGTGACCTGCACCGTAAAGGCGCCGATCGTCTGGTGACCTTCCTGCGTCACCGTGACCTTGCACGGACCGAGCTGATTGTCAAAGCGCTTCAGACCCTCCACTTCCTTCTGAACGGCCGTTTCGACGGCGGGGGAACGATTGATGCCATGAAAGACGATCTGCAGGGGCATAAATACCTCACTTGAAACACCCACGCAAACGGGGGGAGGATCCGTGTCGGACCGGTATCCCGGAGCTTGCACCGGAGGGTTCCGGCTCCCGGAGGAAAGTCCGGGAATCCGTCCTTGTTTGATTCAAGTTTATGCCCAAACGCCCGCCGTTGTGGAGGGGTGCCCCGCGCTCTTTGTTCTAGGCTAGAAAAGGTGCATTCTCTCCGGCAAGGTTCGGGGCTCATCCCTTACAATGCGCGCATCTTCTGATTGGGGCGTGCGAAGCGGACCCGCCCGGGTCCCGACGTCGACGATTCATTAGAGGCGCGCCCTCCCGTACCCGTCCCGAATTCCGCAGCCGTCCGGCCGGCCTGGCCCGACGGCTCTTTCCTCCGTTAGGAACCACCATGGATCGCAAGTTCAAAGACAACGGCCCGCGCCGCGGCTTCAGCGACCGCCGTGAAGGCCGCTCCGACCGTTTTGAGAACCGTGACCGCGGCGAAGGCCGCTCCGACCGCTTCGACCGTTTTGATCGATTCGACCGTTCGGACCGTCAGGAACGCTCGGACCGCCGTTTCGACCGTTTCGACCGTGCGGACCGCGCCGAGCGCTCCGACCGCTTCGAGCGTTCCGACCGCCGCTCCGACCGCCGCGAAGGGTTTGAGCGCCGCGAAGGCGACTTCCGCGGCCGCCGCGAAGGCTTCGCCGGCCGCCAGGGCGGCAAGCGCTTCGAAAAGAAGGGTCCGCGCCAGGACTTCGGCGTGCGCTCCGGCCCCCGCGCCCGCGCGCTCGAAACGCGCCGCTTCGCGGACCGCAGCGACTTCGCGAAGAACGCGATGGTGCGCCTTGACGCCGACATCGCCGACTACTTCGAAAACGCCGAGGCCGTCAACAAGGTGCTCCGCATGTTCGTCGAGGCGAGCCTCCTCGTGAAGAAGCCTGAGCCCAAGGCCGAGCCCGCGATCGAACCCGAAACCGCCGCGACGCTCTTCGCGGAAACGGACCTCGAGGACGACGACGAAGCCGAATACGGCGAAGCGCTTGAGCTCGCCGAGGCTGAAGCCGAAGAAGCCGAGGAAGCCGAGGAATCGGCTGAGGCCGCCGAAGAGGCCGAAGAGGCTGAAGAAGCCGCCGAAGAAGACGCGAAGAAGTCCGAATAAGGACGGCTCCGCGACACTTCGCACCGGGGCGCCCCGCACGGCGCCCGACCCCCGCGCCCGGGCCGAAAAGCCTCGGGCGCGCGGTTTTTGAGGGGCCCCGAACGAGGGTACCCGGGTCTTCGGTTCGACTCCGATGAAAGCCCTAGCCCTGAAAAGCTAATTCTTAAGGCGGATGACAGTCTTCCTCTCGTACAATGCGGGGCGAGATCCCATTACGAGGCCCGAGAGGCCTTTCGAGTGTGCCCGCGGCAACCCTGCCGGCGGCCTCATCCGATGAAGTACATCCTTTCCCTTGACCAGGGGACGACGAGTTCCCGTGCGCTGCTCTTCAACCACCGTGCGCAGGTGGTGGCCCTGGAGCAGATGGAATTCCGTCAGTTCTACCCGAGCCCCGGCCGCGTCGAGCATGACGCCGAAGAAATTTGGCGCACGCAGCTGGCCGTCGCCCGCGCGTGCCTGCGCAAGGCGGGCGTGCGCCCCGAAGAGCTCGCCGCCGTGGGCGTCACGAATCAGCGTGAAACGACGGTGATCTGGGACCGCAAGACCGGTCGCCCGATCGCTCCCGCCATCGTGTGGCAGGACCGCCGCACGTCCGAGCAGTGCGAAGCGCTCGTCACCCGCGGCCTCGAAGAGGTCGTGCAGGGGAAGACGGGTCTGCGCATCGACAGCTACTTCTCCGCGACGAAGATCGCGTGGCTCTTGGACCGCGTTCCGGGCGCGCGCGAGCGCGCCGAAAAGGGCGAACTCGCCTTCGGCACGGTCGACACCTGGCTCATCTGGAACCTCACGGGCGGCAAGGTCCACGCGACGGACGTCTCGAACGCGTCGCGCACGCTGCTCTGCGACATCCACACCTGCCGCTGGGACGACGAACTCCTTCAGATCTTCAACGTGCCCGCCGCGATCCTCCCCGAAATCCGTCCGAGCTCGGGCGACTTCGGCGTGACGGCGGAGTACCTCTTCGGGCGCACCGTGCCGATCGCGGGCGTCGCCGGCGACCAGCAGGCGGCGACCTTCGGTCAGGCGTGCTTCGATCCGGGGTGCGCGAAGAATACCTACGGGACCGGGGGCTTTCTCCTCATGAACATCGGCGAGGAGGCGAAGCTCTCGAACCACCGCCTCATCACGACCGTGGGTTGGTCGATCGGCGAAAACCGCCCGGTCTATGCGTCCGAAGGCAGCGTCTTCATCGCGGGCGCCGTGGTGCAGTGGCTGCGCGACGGCCTCCAATTCTTCAAGAGCGCCGAAGAGATCGAAGACCTCGCGGGGAGCGTCCCCGACAACGGCGGCGTCTACCTCGTGCCCGCCTTCGTGGGCTTGGGCGCCCCGCATTGGGATGCGGACGCCCGCGGCCTCATGATCGGCCTCACGCGCGGGACGACCCGCGCGCACATCGCCCGCGCCGCGTTGGAAGGGATCGCCTTCCAGTGTGCGGAAGTCTTGGACGCGATGGGGCGCGACGCGAGGATGCCCTTGAAGGAGCTCCGCGTCGACGGCGGGGCCTCCCGCAACAACCTTCTCATGCAGTTTCAGGCGGACCTCTCCGGAGTGCCCGTCATCCGTCCCGCCATCACGGAGACGACCGCTCTCGGGGCGGCCTTCCTCGCGGGGCTCGCCGTCGGTCTTTGGGCCGACCAAGAGGAAATCTCGTCGCTTTGGCGCGTCGACCGGGTCTTTGAACCGGCGATGTCCGACGACGAACGCGACAGTTTGATGAACCAATGGGAACGCGCCGTGGGGCGCGCCCGCAAATGGAATACATGACCATGTCTGAAGTCAAGCCCATCATCCGCGCCGACGAGCTGGCGCGCCTTCGTGAAGACACCGTGTGGGACGTCGTCGTGATCGGCGGCGGCGCCACGGGCGCCGGCATCGCGGTCGACGCCGCGTCGCGCGGTTTGAAGACGGTGCTCGTCGAGGCGCAGGACTTCTCCGCGGGCACCTCGTCGCGTTCGACGAAGCTCATCCACGGCGGCGTGCGCTACATGAAGAACCCCCGCGACTGGGGTCTCGTGCGCGAAGCGCTGAAGGAACGCCGTCTCCTCATCAAGAACGCCCCGCACCTCGTGCACAGCAAGCCCTTCATTCTTCCCACGTACAAGAAGTGGGAGCGTGAATACTTCACCGTCGGTCTCGGCTTCTACTCCGCCATGACCTACGGCGGCTACGGCATCGGCCGCACGTCTTCGCTCTCGCGCGAAGAAACGATGTCGCGCCTGCCCGGCGTCAAGGCCGAAGGCCTCATGGGCGGCGTGCAGTTCTATGACGGCCAATTCGACGACGCGCGTCTGAACATCGCCCTCATGCGCACCGCGCACGAGCACGGCGCCGTCACGCTCAACTACTGCCCGGTGGTCGGCATCGACTACAAGAGCGGCTGGATTCAGGCCGTGAACGTCCGCGACGAAAAGACGGGCGAAACGATCCGCGTGCGCACGAAGATGGTCTTCAACGCCGCGGGCGCCTGGGTCGACCCGATCCGCCGCATGGTCGATCCGGAAGCGAGCACGCTCGTTCGCGTCTCGCGCGGTTCGCACATCCTTTTGGACAAGTCCTTCATGCCGGGCGAAACCGGGATGCTGATCCCGAAGACCCGCGACGGGCGCGTCCTTTTCGCGATTCCCTGGCACGACATGCTCCTGGTCGGCACGACCGACGTCGAGCAGCGCGACGCCGAGTTCGATCCGAAGGTGAGCGAAGAAGAAATCAACTTCATGATCGAAACGGCCTCGGGCTACCTTGAAAAGCCCATCACCCGCGCCGACGTGAAGGCGACCTTCGCGGGTCTGCGTCCGCTCTTCAACCCGACCGCGACGGGGTCTGCCGGCTCCACCGCCAAGGTCTCCCGCGAACACGCCGTCATCCCCGAATTCGGGAACATGATCACGGTGACGGGCGGCAAGTGGACGGCCTACCGCAAGATGGCCGAACACGCCATGCTGGTCGCGACGCTGCGCCACTTGATTGAGCCGCGCCTCTGCGTCACGAAGGACCTCCCGATCGTCAACGACGAACGCTTCGACCCGGCCGCGATCGAAGTCGAAGCCGAAAAGAGCGACGCCGCGGACGAGAAGGTCATCGCCTACGCGCTCCACTGCCGCGACTACGAAGCCGCGGTCACGGCCGAGGACGTCCTCTACCGCCGTCTGCGCCTGGGCCAGATGAATTCCGCCCGCACGGAGGCGCTCCTTCCGAAGGTCGCCGCCGCGCTCGAAGGCCGCGAATGGACGCCGGATGCGGCGCCCGAAGTCGCCGAAGTCGCGGAAGTCGTCGAAGCCGTCGAAGTGACGGAAGCGGCGGAAGAAGGCAAGGACGCCTGATGAAGATGCGCGGCGCGTGAGGCGCCGCGCAAGACTTCCCGCCACGGAGCTCCCGGCATGACGTCGGGCGCTTCGCCGTTTTTGGATCCCCGCGTTTCTCCCTTTTGCGCGCGGACCCCGAAAGGACGGAGAATACGGGGCGCAACACCCGCATCTTTTCAAGCCAAGGATCAAAGGACTATGGAGTACGGTTTCTGGGGCGCCCTCACGCTCATGGTGCTGATGGCGGACCCGCTCGGCAACATCCCGATCGCGCTCGCGTGCCTGAAGAACGTGCCGAACGAGCGGAAGAACATCGTCTTGGCGCGTGAGTGCGCGATCGCGATGGTGATGCTCCTTCTTGCGATGTTCTTCGGCCGGGGCGTCCTGGAGGCGATCGGGCTCTCGGACGCCGCACTCTCGATCGGGGGCTCGGTGATCGTGATGCTGATCGCGATCCGCATGGTCTTCCCGCAGGCCGAAGGCGTCTTCGGCGAGATTCCCGGGGGAGAGCCCTACATCGTGCCGCTCGCCGTCCCGGCGATCGCGGGACCCTCGACCTTGGCGACCATCATGATGCTCGCGGCTTCGGGTCCCGAGCGCATGTGGGAGTGGGCGGCGATCGTCGCGATCACGTGCGTCGTGAGCTTCTTCGTGCTAGCGTCGGCCGAGTGGATGCAGCGGCGCCTGGGTGAGAAGGTGACCCTCGCGATCGAGCGTCTGACGGGCCTCATCCTCGCGATGATGGCGACGCAGATGTTCCTCTCGGGGCTCGAATCCTACATTTCCCGCTTCATGCCGGCGGCGGGCTGAGTTCGGCCCAAGGCCGGCCGGGGCGGAGAAAGCGCCCCGGCGCCCGGAGGGAATCGAAAAAACAGGGCGTGTCTGTGGACACGCCCCTTCTTTTATGGGTAAAATCCGCTCCCTGACTTTGTGTCGCGGATTGCTTACCCCATCGTTTTTCCACTGGCGCCGCGGCTTCAAACAGAGTCGGAACAAACCTTATTCATTTCGGCGCGCCGCTGTCGTCGGGCCCTCAGGCTCCGCTCGGTTGCGTCGGATTTTTTGTTTTTATCGTCCCATCGGCCGCGTGCGCGACAAAGAAGCGGCGCCATCCGCTGCGTCCGGCGACGGGATCTTACTTTTAGGTGAACGCAATGAAGACCTTCTCGGCCAAGCCGCTTGAGGTTAAGCGCGACTGGTTCGTGGTCGATGCCAGTGACAAGGTGCTCGGCCGTCTGGCCAGCGAAATCGCTCTGCGCCTGCGCGGCAAGCACAAGCCCGAATTCACGCCCCACGTCGACACCGGCGACTTCATCGTCGTCGTGAACGCCGACAAGCTCGTCCTCTCCGCCGAAAAGGCGTCGAAGAAGACGTACTACCGCCACACGGGCTACCCCGGCGGCATCTATGAAACGACCTTCCAGGAAATGCAGGCGAAGCACCCGGGCCGCGCGCTCGAAATCGCCGTCAAGGGCATGCTTCCGAAGGGTCCCCTCGGCTACGCCATGATCAAGAAGCTCAAGATCTACGCCGGCGCCGAACACCCGCACACCGCCCAGCAACCCAAGGTCCTCGACCTCTAATTCCCTGAGAAGGCATTCAAGATGATCGGTAACTACAACTACGGCACCGGCCGTCGCAAGAGCTCGGTCGCCCGCGTCTTCATCAAGCGCGGTACGGGCAAGATCGTGATCAACGGCCGTTCGCTCGACCAGTACTTCAACCGTGAAACCGGCCGCATGATCGTCATGCAGCCCCTCCAGCTCACGGAAAACGTCGAAACGTTCGACATCATGGTCAACGTTTCCGGCGGCGGTGAATCCGGCCAGGCCGGCGCCGTCCGTCACGGCATCACCCGCGCGCTCATCGACTACGATGAAGGCCTCAAGGCCGTTCTTTCGAACGCCGGCCTCGTCACCCGCGACGCCCGTGAAGTCGAACGTAAGAAGGTGGGTCTGCGCAAGGCCCGCCGCGCCAAGCAGTTCTCGAAGCGCTAACCGCTTCGCCGAACCGGCAGCAACAGAAACCGCCGCGAGCTCACCGCTCCGGCGGTTTTTTGTTGCACCTCGGAGGCACGACGCCCGATGCGGATCGTGTAGGATAGTCTCCTCAGCAAAATCAACATCCGGAGGCCGCGCCCGGACACCCCCGGCGGAGCCGATGAGCCCCGCGCCCTCCGACATCCCGAGAGATTCCAAATGACTGAACAGACCCAGACGACGGCCGCTCAGGAAGAAGTTCCCGAGCTCATGCCCGATCCGATCAACTTCACCGACGCCGCCGTGGCGAAGGTGAAGGCGCTGATGGACGAAGAGGGGAACCCCAACCTGAAGCTCCGCGTCTTCGTGCAGGGCGGCGGCTGCGCCGGCTTCCAGTACGGCTTCACGTTCGACGAAGCCCAGAACGAAGACGACGCCGTGATGGAAAAGGGGGGCGTGACGCTTCTCATCGACTCGATGAGCTACCAGTACCTCGTCGGCGCCAAGATCGACTACAAGGAAGATCTCTCGGGCGAACAGTTCGTGATCGACAACCCCAACGCCGTCACGACGTGCGGCTGCGGGTCGTCCTTCTCGGTCTGAGGAAGACGAAGGACGAAGGGGCCTCCTGACGAGGCCCCGCAGGCGGCTCAGTTCGCCGGATAGAGGGCTCCGAGGATTCGGGGCCCTTTTGCATGGGTGACGGCGGGGAGGTTCCCGGGCGTCTTCGTGAGGAACGCGTCCGCGAGCCAGGCGAAGGCCGCGCCTTCGACCATCATCGGGTCGAGCCCGGCCTCGGCCGTGCTCCCGAAGGTGAGCTCGGGCGCCGCGTCGCGCAGGCGCGCCTCCAGGGCCGCCATCATGACGGGGTTGAGCGCCCCGCCCCCGCAGACGAAGAAGCGCCGCAGCCCCGGCATGGCCTTCAAGGCCGCCTCCGCCGCCGTGCGGGCGGTGAGCATCGTGAGCGTCGCCGCCACGTCTTCGTGGCGGAGGCTCTGGGCCGAGGGGTGGCGGAGCTTCTCTTCCAACCACGCGGGCGAGAAGTACTCGCGGCCGGTCGACTTCGGAGGGGGAAGTGTGAAATAGGGGTCGGCCAAAAGATGCGCGAGCCAAGCGTCCGACACGCACCCCGTCGAGGCGACGCGGCCGGCGTCGTCGAAGGGGCGCCCGAAGTGCGTGCGCATCCAATGGTCGAGGAGCATGTTCCCGGGGCCGGTGTCGAACCCGGTGACGGGGGCCTCGTCCCCCGCAACGGGCACGAGCGTCACGTTGGCGATGCCGCCGATGTTGAGAAGCGCCGTCGGCAGGTCGCCTCCGAACATCTTCGCGTGGAAGGCGGGCACCAAGGGGGCGCCTTCCCCTCCGGCCGCGACGTCGCGGCTACGGAAGTCCGCGACGACGTCGATTCCGGTGAGCTCCGCGAGGAGCGCCGGGTGGTTGAGTTGAATCGTGAAGCCCCGCTGCGGGCGGTGGCGGATCGTCTGACCGTGGCTCCCGATCGCGTCGACCGCGCCGCGCGTGAGGCCCGTGGTCCGGAGGAGCGCTTCAATGACTTCCGCCCCGTGGCGCGCAAGCGCCACCGAGGCGTCTCCCATGCGTTCGATCTCGTCGGGGGCGTCGCCCAGGGCGAGCGAGAGGAGGTCGCGGCGTAGCGCGTCGGTGAAAGGCAGGTGCGCGTGCCCCAGCACCTCCATCCGGTTTCCCGGACCGAACCTCACCATGACGGCGTCTTCGCCGTCGAGGCTCGTGCCGGACATGAGGCCGATCGTGGTGCGGATGTCGTTGGGCATGGGGCGGATCCTCGCTTTCGGGGCGGCGGCGCGAAGGCGCTCAGAGCCTTACGCGCCCTTGTCCATTTCGGTCGGGACGGTGCGTCCGGCCTTTTCGTCTTCGAGCGCCTTCTGGTCGGCGCGGCGGACTTCCGCTTCGCGCTCGGCCTCTTCGCGGTCGGCGCCGGCCTCCGCCGCCTTCTCGGCTTCGGCGTCGCGAAGCGCCTTTTCGCGCTTGATCTCCGACGGCAGCGCCTCGCCTTCGCTCTTCGCGGCGGCGTCGAACCGTTCGCCGTAGAGGACGGCCCGGGCGCGAAGGAGCGCGGTCTGGTAGGGCGAGAGGTTTTCCGTGTCGGGAAGATCCGCCGTCTTGGGGTTCACCTGCACGCCGTCGATCATGAGTTCGTAGTGAAGGTGCGGGCCCGTCGCCAGCCCCGTCATCCCGACGTAGCCGATCACCTCGCCCTTTTCGACGCGGCGGCCGACGCGCATCCCGCGCGCGACCTTCGACATGTGGGCGTAGACCGTCGTGCGGCCCGCGCCGTGGTCGATCTTGATGTAGCGGCCGTACCCGCGCGCTTCGTAGGCGATGGTGCGGATCACGCCGTCGGCGGCGGCGAAGATGCGCGAGCCCGTGGGCGCGCGCAGGTCGGTGCCGTTGTGGGCGCGCAAGACGCCTGTGACGGGGTGACGGCGCAAGGGCGAAAACTCGCTGCTCACGTCTTTGACGTCCAAGGGGACGCGCATGAAGGTTTGCGACGCCGACCGGCCGTCAAGCGTATAGAACCCAGCCGCCTGCCCGCTCGTGAAGCGGAAGGCTTCGGAGACTTCGTCCCCACGGACGATCTGCACGGCGAGCAGGTCGCCGTTCCTGACGAAATTCCCGTCCGCGAACTCCTTCGCGTAGACCAGGCGGATGCGGTCGCCCTGCTTGAGGTCGTTCACCGGGTTGCGGCCCCCTTCCCAAACGTTTTGGAGCGACTCCGCCACGTTGGGCGGAATCCCCATCGTGCGGACGGTTTTGGCCCAGGACTTGTCGAACGACCCCGAGAGCAGCGTCTCTTTGGCTTCGAACGTGTAGGGGAGCGTGCGCACCGTCAGGTCTTCGCCTTCGCGGAGCACTTCGACCGTGCGGCCGTCGCCGGAAGAAGGACCTTCAAGGTAGAGCCGGAGGTACGCGAGCCGCCCGCTCTCATACGTTCCCGACGAGACGAACTGCCCGCCCTGCGGGAGCACGATCGCCTGCGCTTCGGGCGTGCGGCGCACGAAGGCCGCCGCCTGCGCGTCGCGGATCCCGAGCTCGGAAAAGAGCGAGAGGAAGGTTTCGCCGGTGCGGACGAGGGTCGACGCGGTGCGGATGTTCGAGCGGTCCGTGAGCGCTGCGACGGTCTTGGAGAGGTCCGGGGGCGTCACCGCCACGGTGCGCACCGCCGAGGGACTCTCGGCGGATTCCAAGGAGGGCCCCAAAAGAAAGACCGCGCCCGCCGCCGCGGCGACGCCGCCCACCATCCCGGCCAGCACGGACCAGCGCGCGCGGGCGCGCGAAATCGGCGCGCGCTTCTGCGCGAGCATGTGGCGCTGCCAGTGAAGGTAGGCCGAGCCCACGCTTCTCAGGCTGTTCGCGATGATCGACGGTCCGGTCATGGGAGGTTGCTATTAGGCGGCGTGATGCAAAACAGCGCTCATTGTATCAACGGGGCGGCGAGATCCCGCGTACGGACGGGGTTTTGAGGGGGCGCGGAAACACTTCGTGTTAAAGTGCGTGAACGGCCGCAGGGGGCTCGACGATGCGCCCCCGCCATGCGGCGAGACCTGGATAGAGAACAAAATGACTGACAAGAAGTTTCCCGTCACGGACGAGATCCGTGAGGCGATGGCGTTGATCCGCCGCGGTACCGACACGTTCCTCATCGAAGAGGAGTTCGAACAGAAGCTCGCGCGCTCCAAAGCGACGGGTGAGCCGCTTCGCTGCAAGCTGGGGTTGGACCCCACGGCTCCCGACATTCACATCGGGCATACGGTGGTGCTCAATAAACTGCGCCAGCTGCAGGACCTTGGGCACCAGGTGATCTTCCTCGTGGGCGACTTCACCGCCGCGATCGGCGATCCGTCGGGCCGCAACGCGACCCGTCCGCCGCTCTCGCGCGAACAGATCGAAGCGAACGCCCAGACCTACCTCAATCAGGCCGGGATGGTGTTGGACCTCGAACGCACCGAAGTCCGCTACAACTCCGAATGGAGCAACGCGCTCGGCACGACGGGCCTCATTCAGCTCGCGAGCCGCTACACGCTGGCGCGCCTCTTGGAGCGCGACGACTTCGCGAAGCGCTACGCCGAACAGCTCCCCATCGCCATGCACGAGCTTCTCTATCCGCTCATGCAGGGCTACGACTCGGTCGCCTTGAAGGCCGACCTCGAGTTGGGCGGCTCGGACCAGCGCTTCAACCTCCTGGTCGGGCGCGAACTTCAGCGCCAGTACGACCAGGAACCGCAGTGCATTCTGACGATGCCGCTCCTCGTGGGTCTCGACGGCGTCGTGAAGATGAGCAAGAGCAAGCACAACTACATCGGGATCACCGACGCCCCGAACGACATGTTCGGGAAGGTGATGTCGATTTCCGACGACCTGATGTGGAACTGGTACGACCTCCTGTCGCTGCGCGGTAACGACGAAATCGCGACGCTTCGCCGCGAATGCGCCGAAGGCCGCAACCCGCGCGACGCGAAGGTGCTGCTCGCCAAGGAAATCGTCACGCGCTTCCACAACGCTTCCGCCGCGGACGCGGCGGAAGCCGAATTCAACAACCGCTTCCGCGCGGGCGCGGTGCCGGACGACATCGAGTCCGTTGAGGTCGAATCGGTCGACGGCCAGATCGGCGTCGCCGCGATGCTCAAAGCCGCCGGCATGGTCGAATCGAACGGCGAAGCCAACCGCAACATCGATCAGAAGGGCGTGCGCATCAACGGTGAGACCGTCACCGACCGCGGCCTGAAGATCAAGGCGGGCGAAACGCTCACCGTGCAGGTGGGCAAGCGTCGTTGGAAGAGGATTACGGTGAAGTGACGTGATCGTCCTGCTGCAGCGCGTCGACGGCGCTTCGGTCGACGTGGTCAAGGAGACCGGCGTCCGCCGTACGGGCGAAGTCGCCCGCGGGTTTCTCGCGCTCGTCTGCGCGGAGCCCGGCGACGGGGCCGAAGCCGTCCGAAAGCTCGCCCGCAAGACCGCGAAGCTTCGCGTCTTCGAGGACGAAGCCGGGAAGATGAACCGCTCGGTCGCCGACGTGGGCGGGCGGGTGCTCGCCGTCTCGCAGTTCACGCTCGCCGCGGACTGCATGAACGGGAACCGCCCGAGCTTCTCGGGGGCGGCCGGTCCCGAAGAGGGACTCGCGGGCTTCAACGCGTACGTCGAGGCGCTGCGCGCCGAAGGCGTTGACGTCGAGACCGGCGAATTCGGCGCGCACATGCGCGTTTCGCTCGTGAACGACGGCCCCGCGACCTTCTGGCTCCGGATGCCTCCGGCCTGAGCGCACGGGAAGCCGTCCGGCCGGCGCCGACAACAAGCGGTCTGTCTCCCGCAGCGGAGACGGGCCGTTTTTTTTTCTAAGTCTTTCAGCCGATTCGGATGCCGCATTTCTCCGGGTACACTCGGAAGGACTTGGGTCGGCTTCCTTTGGCCGACCGCGCATTTTTTCTCGGAGGCCTTCCCATGGAGCTTCGCTCGACGTCCTTTGATTCCTACGGCTTCATCCCCGAACGCTTCGCCAACGGCCGCATGGCCCCCTCGGGCGAAACGGTGAAGGGTGAGAACCTTCTCCCGCAGCTCGCCTGGGAGGGCGTCCCCGAAGGGACGAAGACGTTCGTCCTCTGTTGCATCGACGACGACGTGCCGACGGGGTGGAACGACCGGGACCTCTCGGGCGAAATCCCCGCCTCGCAGCCGCGCCGCCGGTTCGTGCACTGGGTGCAGGCGAACGTCCCCGCGGACGTGCGCGAAGTCGCGGAAGGCACCGGCCGCCGCGACGTGCCGGGCGCGGCGGGCCTGAACGACTACGTTTCGG
>NZ_JH605004.1:21777-22318 GCF_000250875.1 Sutterella parvirubra YIT 11816
GAACGACTACGTTTCGGGCGACGCTCCTGAGGCCGACGGCACGGGATTGGGCTACGACGGCCCGCGCCCGCCTTTCTTCGACGCCCGCTGGCACGTCTACCGCTGGGTGGTCCTCGCGCTCGACGTCGAGCTCGCGCTTCCCGCCGTCTTCCGTTTGGCCGACGTGGAGGCCCTCGTCAAGGGGCACGTCCTCGGCACGGCCGAAGTGAGCGGCCGCTACACGCTCAACCCGCGGCTTCGTCCCGCGGGCTGATGCCCGGGAGCGCATCAAGCGCACCGCACCGAACAGAACCGAATTCGACTTTTCAAACTTCTGGAGGATTCCCCGTGAATCATCCCGCCGGGGGCTTCGACGCCCCGATCAACCGTCCCGACGTGATCGAAGCGCAGGACGCCGAGGTCTTCGCCGCCATTGAAGCGGAGCGCGCCCGTCAGGAAGCGCACATCGAGCTGATCGCCAGCGAAAACTACGCCTCGCCCGCGGTGCTCGCGGCGCAGGGGTCGGTGCTCACCAACAAGTACGCCGAGGGCTACCCCGGCC
>NZ_JH605004.1:22336-24611 GCF_000250875.1 Sutterella parvirubra YIT 11816
CGGCTGCCAGTACGTTGACGTCGTCGAAGAGCTCGCGATCGCGCGTGCGAAGAAGCTCTTCTGCGAACCCGCCGGGGTCGAGATGGCCGTGAACGTGCAGCCGCACTCGGGCGCGCAGGCGAACCTCGCCGCGTACTTCGCGGTGTTGGAGCCGGGCGACGTGATCCTGGGGCTCTCGCTCGCCGAAGGCGGGCACCTGACGCACGGCATGCGCCTGAACCTCTCCGGCCGCTACTACCAGGCGGAAGCCTACGGCCTCAACGACCGGGGTGAGATCGACTACGACGCCTTGGAAGAAAAGGCGATGGCGATCCGCCCGAAGCTCATCGTCGCCGGGGCGAGCGCCTATTCGCTCGCGATCGACTTCGAGCGGTTCGGCCGCATCGCGCGCGCCTGCGGCGCGCTCCTCATGGTCGACATGGCGCACTACGCGGGTCTCGTCGCGGCGGGCGTCTATCCCTCGCCCTTCGGCCACGCCGACATCGTGACGACGACCACGCACAAGACGCTCCGCGGTCCGCGCGGCGGCCTGATCTTCATGCGCCCAGATCTGGAGAAGAAGATCAACAGCGCGGTCTTCCCGGGCACGCAGGGCGGTCCCCTCATGCACGTCATTGCCGCGAAGGCGGTGGCGCTGGGCGAAGCGCTCCAGCCCGAATTCAAGGCCTACCAGACGCAGGTGAAGGCGAACGCCGCCCGCATGGCGGAAGTGCTCTCCGCGCGCGGCTTCCCGATCGTCTCGGGCCGCACGGAAAGCCACGTCATGTTGGTCGACCTGAGGGGCCGCCCCGTCACGGGGAAGGAAGCCGAAGCGCGTCTTGGCGCCGCCAACATCACGGTGAACAAGAACTCCATCCCGGGCGACCCCCTCCCGCCGATGGTCACGTCGGGCATCCGCATCGGCACGCCCGCGATGACGACCCGCGGCTTCGGCCTGGAAGAGGCCGAAAAGGTCGCCAACTGGATCGCGGACCTTCTGGATGCGCCGGAGTCGGACGACGTGCTCGCACGCGTCAAGGCCGAGGTGGCGGAACTCACCGCGAAGTTCCCGGTCTACATGGGCGGCTGATCAACCGCCGCCTCCGCCGGGGTGCGCCCCGGCTCGTGGCGCAGACGAGCGGACGAAGGACGTCCGGCCGAAGGGCCGGGCGCCCTTTTGACGAGGCGCGACACCTACGCGTGGTTCTTCCTTCACGTCCCGACTACCACGCGTGGTATCCCGGCGGGGCCTGCGCTAAACTTGAAGGCCTCCCATCCGAGGAACCGCCCATGCGTTGTCCCTTCTGTCAAAACCCCGCCACGAGCGTCACCGATTCGCGCTCACCCGAGACCGGCTCGGTGATCCGCCGTCGGCGTCAATGCCCGCGCTGCAAGAAACGCTTCACCACGTTTGAACGCGTCATCTTCAACATGCCCTGGGTGGTGAAGAAGGGCGGGGGCCGCATGGAATACGACCGTGCGAAGCTCTACGCCTCGATCGCGCTGGCGCTCCGGAAGCGCCCGGTCTCGCCCGACCGCATCGACGAGGCGGTGGACCGCATCGAGCAGGCATTGATGCTCTCGGGCGAGCGCGAAATCCGATCGAACCGCATCGGCGAATTGGTTTTGGAAGCCTTGAAGCACCTCGACACCATCGCCTACATCCGCTTCGCCTCGGTCTACTTCAACATCAACGATCCGGAAGCCTTCATCGACATGATTCATCAGGCGGTGCGGGAACGAAACGAAGGGACGTACGAACCGTGACGGACGCAGAACAGGAAATCGACGCCTCCCGGCCGGTCTTTTCCGCCGAGGATGAGCGGGCCATGCGGCGCGCGCTGGAACTCGCGCGCTTGGCGCGCCCGATTTCGCCCCCGAACCCGTCGGTGGGCTGCGTCATCATGCGCGCGGGCGAAGTGCTGGGTGAAGGCTTCACCCAGGAAACGGGCGGCCCGCACGCCGAAGTCTGCGCGATGCGGGACGCCATCGCCCGCGGGCACACGTTGGAGGGCGCCACGGCCTACGTGACGCTTGAGCCCTGCTCCCACTACGGGCGCACGCCTCCCTGCGCGTTGGCGCTCATCAACGCGGGGTTCGTGCGCGTCGTCGCGGCCGTGCTGGATCCCAATCCGCAGGTGGCGGGGCGGGGCCTCAGGATGCTCCGCGACGCCGGGATCAAGGCTGAATGCGGCCTATTGGAGGCGGAAGCCCGGGCGGAGAACGCCGGGTTCCTCACCCGCATGACCCGCGGCACCCCCTGGGTGCGCATGAAGGCGGCGGCGACCTTGGACGG
>NZ_JH605004.1:24645-35204 GCF_000250875.1 Sutterella parvirubra YIT 11816
GACGGGCGCTCGCAGTGGATCACGGGCCCGGCCGCGCGCGAAGACGGCCACCGCTATCGGAGCTGGTCGGGCGCGGTGCTGACCGGGATCGGCACGGTTCTGGCGGACGACCCGCAGATGAACGTGCGTCTGCCCGACCGGCCCGTGGAGACCACCCGGCAGCCCCTTCGCGTCGTCGTCGACGGACGGATGAAGACGCCTCCCTCGGCGAAGATCCTTCACACGCCGGGCGGCGCCGTCTGGATCGTCACGGCGAAGGACGACGAGGGCAAGCGCGCGGCGCTCGAAGCCGCCGGCGCCAAAGTCGTCGTCCTGCCCGACCCGAACAATCCCGAACACGTCGACCTCGCGGCGCTCATGCGCATGTTGGGCGGGGCGGAAGTGAACGAAGTCCACGTCGAAGCGGGGGCCGGTTTGAACGGCGCGCTCCTCGACGCGGGGCTCGTCGACGAACTCATCATCTATCAGGCGCCATGCTTCTTCGGGGAGGGCCTCCCCGTCGCGGCGGTGGCGCGCCCCGAATCCCCCGGCGCGGCGCCGCGCTGGAAGACCGTGAGCGCGGACGTGCTCGCGGGCGGGGACATCCGAATCATCTGTAGGAGAAACTGACGCCATGTTTACCGGCATCATTCAAGCGGTCGGCAAAGTCCGCGAACCCGAACCCCTCGGCAACGGCGTGCGCCTCACGATCGTCGCCCCCGACCTGGGGCTGGAAGACGTGAAGGTGGGCGACTCGATCGCCGTCAACGGCGCCTGCATGACGGTCGTCGAGAAGACCGACAAGGAATTCAAGATCGACGTCTCGGCCGAGAGTCTCTCGAAGACGACGGGCCTCGACACGTTCGGCGAAGTGAACCTTGAAAAGGCGATGCGTTTGGGCGACCGCGTCGACGGCCACCTCGTTTCCGGCCACGTCGACGGCGTGGGCCAGGTCGAATCGATGGAGCAGATCGCGGAATCCTGGAAGCTCGTCATCCGCGCCCCGAGGAAGCTCTCTCCGTATCTCGCCTACAAGGGGTCGATCACGGTGAACGGCGTCTCGCTCACGATCAACTCGGTCGAAGACACCGCTTTGGACACCTTGGTTTCGATCAACCTCATCCCGCACACGGTCGAGGTGACGACCTTGAAGAACCTCAAGGCCCAGAGCTACGTCAACCTTGAAATCGACCTCATCGCCCGCTACTGCGAGCGCATGATGAGCCTCAAGGACGAAGACTCGCTCTTCTGAGGCTGAAGGCGCCCCACGGGGCGCCGTTTCAGCGGGCAAAGCGCCCCGCAAACGCGCTAAAATGGAGAGTCCGATGGGGCGGGATGCCTTGTCGGACTTTTCAATTGAATTCCTCGCCCGGAGCGCCGGTTCGCGCCCGGGCACCTCAGGAGACATCCATGGCTGTTGACATTGTTCCCACCTCGTTGGACGGCACCGATCTGCGCATCGGCATCGTGGTGGCCCGCTTTAACGAATACGCCGGCCGCGGTGAGTTCGAAGCCTGCATGGACGAACTCCGCAAGCTGGGCGTGCAGGATGAGGACGTCACGAAGGTGAGCGTCCCGGGCGCCCTGGAAATCCCGTTCGCGCTCCAGAAGCTCGCGGGCACCGACGAATACGACGCCCTCATTGCCTTGGGCGCCGTCATCCGCGGCGAAACGTACCACTTCGAACTCGTCTCGAACGAGTCCGGCGCCGGCATCACGCGCATCGCGCTCGACTACGGCATCCCGATCGCCAACGGCGTGCTCACGACCGAAAACGACGAACAGGCTCAGGAACGCCTCGACATGAAGGGCCGCGACTGCGCCCGCTGCGCCGTCGAAATGGCGAATCTCGCGAAGGAATTCGTCCAGGTCGACGACTTTGACGGCGACGAGGAGTAAGCATGACGGAGAAGGTTCATCCGACCCGCCGCCAGCGTTCGCCCCGTCATCTCGCGCGCATCTTCGTGCTCCTCGGGCTCTACCAGTGGCTCGCGGACAAGACGCTCACGGCCCTGCAGATCGAAGAGCACCTGGGCGGCCTCATTCACGACGAGGGCGAACAGCTCGAAGGCTGCGACATCCTGCCTTCGGACTTCGAGCACTGCGACCGCGAGCTCTTCCGTGAACTCCTCACGGGGATCCTCGCGCAGGCCGACGTGGTCGAAGGGACCTTCGCGCCCTTCGTGGACCGTGACCTGAAGCGTGTCTCGCTCGTGGAGCATGCCGTGCTCTACGTCGGGAGCTACGAGCTTCTGCGCTGCCCGCAGACGCCCTGGCGCGTCGTTCTCAACGAAAGCGTCGAGCTCGCGAAGGAATTCGGGAGCGGCTACCGCTTCACGAACGCCGTTCTGGAGCGCGTCGCGCGCGAAGTCAGGAAGGACGAAGTCGGCGCCGAAACGCCCGCGTCCTGACGTCCGTCGGGACGGGACGCACGCCCGCCGAACGTTTTGAAGAAAGGCCGTCCGAAGACCGGGCGGCCTTTTGTTTGGAAGGAGGCTTGGGGGATCATGACCCAACGCGGTGAATTTCAGATCATCGAACAGTTCTTCACGCATGCGCCCTTCGGCGCGTGGACGAGCCAGGGTCCGGGGGACGACTGCGCGCTGATCGACATCGGCGGCCGCCGCATCGCGGTGACCTGCGACATGGCGGCCTTGGGGACGCACTTTCTCCCCGACGCCGACCCCGAGGACGTGGGGTACAAGGCGTTGGCGGTGAATTTGTCCGACCTCGCCGCCGCGGGGGCGGTCCCCCGCGCGTTCTTTCTTTCCATCGGGCTCCCCCGCCGCGACGACGGGTGGCTCGCCGACTTCTCCCGCGGGATGATGGCCCTGGCGCAGAGCACGGGCTGCGCACTCCTTGGAGGCGACACGACGCGAACCCCTGAAGTCGCCGACGGGCGGCATTCCCCCGCCGTCATCAGCATCACGGCGATGGGGGACCTCCCCGAAGGGAAGGGCCTCACCCGCGCGGGCGCGAAGCCGGGCGACGACGTTTGGGTCTCGGGCACGGTGGGGGACGCCTACGCGGCGCTCCGCTGCCGCCAGGGGCACTGGGACGCGATGCCCGACGCCCTCCCGCAGCTCTACGCCCGCATGGACCGCCCGGTGCCGAGGTTGGCCCTCGGCCAGGCGCTCCTTGACGTCGCGACGGCCGCGGCGGACGTCTCCGACGGGCTCCTCGCCGACCTCGGGCACATCCTCGACCGCTCGGGGGTTTCCGCCGAAATCGATTTCGACCTCGTGCCCCGCTCGACCGCGTTGCGGTCGATGACGCCCTTGCGCCAACGCGAAGCGGCGCTCTCCGGGGGCGACGACTACGAATTGGTCTTCACGGCACCGGCCGAACTTGCCGACCGCGTGCGCGCGATCGGCGTCGCAACGAACACCCTCGTCACCCGGATCGGCCGCATTGAAAAGCGCACCTCGACCGCGCTCGTCGTCCGCTCGGGCGAAGGGCTTCTTCCCATCACCGCGGGGTTCGACCACTTCGCGGCGGAGGAAGCCTGATGGCGGCGGATCTCAAAGCCAAATACGGGGCGGCGTCCCCCACGCGGAAGCATCCCTTCACGCTCAGATTCTGCTGGTCCTCGCCCGCGACGGTGCTCGCCACCTTCGGGGGCGCGGGCGCGATGCGCCCGGGCCCGGGGACCTGGGGGACGCTGGCCGGGGCGGTCGTCTTCGCGGTTTTCGCTTCCGTCGTCCCGACCTGGGGTTGGGTGGCGCTCGCCGTCCTTTTCTGCGTCTTGGGAGCGTTCGCCGCCGACGCGGTGGCCGCCAAAACCGGGATTGAGGACCACGGCGGCGTCGTCATCGACGAGGTGGTCGCCGTCTGGCTCGTCTGCGCGTTCGTGCCCGCCGGGTGGCCGTGGTGGGCCGCGGCCTTTGCGGCCTTCCGCGTCTTCGACATCCTGAAGTTCTGGCCCGTCTCCTGGTTGGACCGTCACATGAAGAACGGCTGGGGCGTCATGATCGACGACCTCTTTGCGGCGCTTTATGCTTGGCTCACGATCCGCATCGCGGCGGCGCTTTTGGGCTTCTGGCCCGTCTGACGACGAAGGCTCCGGAAAGACCACACACGACCACGCACACGAAAGAAAGGACCCGAGGGAGGACCATGGACGAACTGAGACACCAGACGGCATTGGCGGCGGCGCTCGCCGGCGAAACGGCGCGCGAGCGCGGGCACGTCTTCGCGACGGCGGAGAGCTGCACGGGAGGCCTCGTCGCGGCGTCCTTGACCGACGTCGCGGGCTCCTCCGCGTGGTTCGACCGCGGGTTCGTGACGTACGCGACCGTCTCGAAGACGGAGCTTTTGGACGTTGATCCGGACGAGATCGAACGCGAAGGCGTCGTGAGCGAAGCGGTCGCCCGCGCGATGGCGCGGGGTGCGCTGGCGAAAAGCAGGGCGACCCTCTCCGTGGCGCTCACCGGCGTCGCCGGTCCCACGGGCGGCACGCCCGAGACGCCCGTCGGCACGGTCTGGATCGGTTGGGGTGAGAAGACTCCCGAAGGGGAGATCGTCACCGCGGCGCGACGGATTCTCGTGACAGGGAGCCGCGACGCGGTGCGTTGGGGCGCGGCCCGTACGGCGCTCCAGGGGCTGATCGCCATGATGGGCGGGGTCAACCCCGCCACCATGCCCTGCGAATTCGACTAAATTCGACCTTACGCGTCCCCGTGTCGGGGACGCCCTCACGAGACTCCGGGAAGATCTATGTCGGGTTGGTTCGACGTCCTCATCCTTTTTCTGCTGATCGGGCTGAACGGTTGGTTCGCGCTCTCCGAGATCGCGCTTGTCACGAGCCGCCGCGTGCGTCTGCAGGTCCTTGAAGACGACGCCGCACCGGGCGCGGCGCGCGCCAAGGAGCTGAACGCCGACCCCACGCGCGCGCTCTCGACGATTCAGGTCGGGATCACCTCGATCGGGATCCTCTCGGGGATCGTGGGCGAGTCGGCGCTCGCGCGCCCCGTGGCGGATTGGCTGGTGTCGCTCGGCATGAACGCCGAGACGGCCTCTGGGGTCGGGATCGTGCTCGTCGTCGTGCTGGTCACGTACTTCTCGATCGTCCTGGGGGAACTGGTCCCGAAGCGCATCGGCCAGCTGGCGCCCGAGAAGATCGCCTGCCGCGTCGCCGGTCCCATCCACATGCTGAGCGTCGTCGCGGCGCCCTTCGTACACCTTCTCTCCGTCTCGACCGCGCGGGTGCTCCGCGCGATCGGCGTGCGTGAGGGTGAGGAAGCGGGCGTCACCGAAGAGGAAATCCACGCGATGATCGACGAGGGCGAGGAGAGCGGCGTCATCGAGACGGCCGAGCGCGACATGGTGCGGAACGTCTTCCGCTTGGACGACCGCCAGGTGGGGAGCCTCATGATCCCGCGCGCCGACATCGAGTGGATCGACCTCGAAGACCCGGTCGAGACCAACATCGAGAAGATCCGCACGTCGGCCCGCTCGCGGCTCCCCGTCTGCGAAGGGTCCTTGGACAACGTGAAGGGCTTCTGCTCGACGAGGACGCTTCTGCAGCAGATCATCGACCACGGGCGCGCGGACTTCGCGCAGAGCCTCGCCCCCATCAGCTACGTGCCGGAATCGATCACCGGGATGGAGCTCCTCGAACACTTCCGCCGCACCGACATGCCGATGGCCCTGGTGGTGGACGAATACGGCGAGGTGCAGGGGCTGGTGACGCCCCGCGACGTCCTGGAAGCGATTGCGGGCGAATTCAAGCCGGAAGAACCGGGCGACGCCTGGGTGAGCCGCCGCGAGGACGGTTCCTGGCTGTTAGACGGGGTGATCCCCGTCCCCGAATTGAAGGACGTTCTTCACCTGAAGAGCGTCCCGGACGAAGAGCACGGCCGCTACAACACGTTGGCGGGCGTGATGATGTGGCTGCTCGGACGCGTGCCCCGCGAAGGGGATGTGGCCGAGTGGCAGGGTTGGCGCCTCGAGATCCTCGACATGGACGGGCGCCGCGTCGACAAGGTTTTGGCGACCCGCGTGGCCGCCGGAGAGGAGACTGACGAATGACGCGACGCGTGCCGGGCACCGGTTTTTGGGTGGGTTTGGCGGTGGCGGCCGGGGCCGCCGCGGCGGGGTTCCTCCACTGGGAGAGCGTGAAGTTGGACGATGGGCTCCGCGAGGCGGACGGCATCACCTTGGAGGGCGGCGTCGTCCGCGTGACGGAAAAGAGCCGCACGTGGCTGACGCGCGAATTGGACGTCGCCTACGAAGTGGGCGGAGACGCCTTCCACTGGCGCGGCTCCGCCTCCGTGGGTTGGGGCGGGAAGATTGCGTTGAAGCTCGACACGGCGAAGGGTCTGGGGCGCCTCATCCCCGCGATGGGCGTCCAGGACTGGGCGGACGAGTGGCTGATCACGAGTTCCGTCACGGGTGAGCCCAAGGACTTCACCTGGACCGTGAAGCCCTTCAGGTTGGAGGGCTGCGCCTTCGACGGCATGCGCCTTCGCACGAACATGCGCACGTGGAGCTTCGAAGCGGACGGATTCCGCTGCCAGGCGCCCGCTGCCGGGGGCGCGGACGGTCCCGTCGTCGCGAAGATGGAGATGCTCCGCGCGACGGGCGAGCACTACAAGACCTTGAACCTCAAGACGGGCGCGTTCCTCCTGGGCGGCGTCTCGGGGAAGCGCTTCGCGCTCGCCTACGGGCTGGAGCCCGAGAAGCCCAAGGCGAAGGATGAGGGCGCGGGCGTCTTGGACGACGTGCGCCGCACGGAGACCGTGACGCTTGAGATCATGAATCCGACGTCGGAGGGCAGCACCTGGGACCGCTTCGCGATGACGAGCCGGTTGACCGGCATCTCGGACGAACTTCTTCGCCGCATGCGGGTCGTCTCCGCGGGTGCGGTGCTGGGCGGCTTGACGGAGGCGCAGCTCCTGGTGGCCTTTTCCGCCTTGGAAGACGCCTTCATGCGGGACGGTCTCGTTTGGGAGTTGGACGAAGCGCTCCTCGCGCGCGACGGCAACGCCGCCCGCATGGCGGGGCGCCTCGCCTACGTGGGGCCGGAGCGCCCCGGGGCCGCGCCCACGCTCGGGCGCTTCACGATCTCGGTGCCGGACGCGATGCTGGGCGAGAAGTGGAAGACGGAGGCCGCGGCCGACGGCTCGATGCGCTTGGAGGGCGACTTCTGGGTTTCGAGCCTGGAGCTCACGACCGAGCACCTCATCGCGAACGACGTCGTGATCATCTTCTGACCGGCGCCTCCTGAGCGGAGAGGCGAAAGAGAAACGAAACGGGCCGTCGGCGCGGAAGCCTTCGGCCCGTTCTTCATGCGGGGGCGCTGCGGCGCCCCTTGCCGTTCTCCGCGGATCAGCGGCGCGCTGCGTTGATGGCGTCGCGGGTCGCGACCGCGGCCGCACGGGCCGCTTCGCGCCAGTCCTCACCCTGGCTTGCGTAGAGGATCGCGCGGCCGGAGTTGATCACCATGCCGCCCTTCTTCGCGTCGATCCCGGCCTTGACGCAGGCTTCAACGTCGCCGCCCTGCGCGCCGATCCCGGGGACGAGAAGCGGAAGGGTGGGCGCCAGGCGGCGCACCGAGGCGATCTCGGCGGGGTACGTGGCGCCGGTGACGAGGCCCAACTGGCCGGAGAGGTTCCACTCCGAAGAGGCCAGGCGGGCGATGCGCTCGAAGATCCGTTCGCCGTCGACGGTGAGCATCTGGAAGTCGTCGCCGCCCTTGTTCGAGGTGCGGCAGAGGACGAACGCGCCCTTGCCTTCATAAGCAAGGTACGGCTTGATCGTGTCGAACCCCATGAAGGGCGAGAGCGTCACGCAGTCCGCCTTGTAGCGTTCGAACGCTTCGCGGGCGTAGTGCTCGGCGGTACTCCCGATGTCGCCGCGCTTCGCGTCGAGGATCACCGGCACTTCGGGGTGCTTCTCATGGATGTACGTGATGAGCTCTTCCAACTGATCTTCCGCGCCGCAGGACGCGAAGTAGGCGATCTGCGGCTTGAACGCGCAGACGAGGTCGGCGGTCGCGTCGACGATCTCGCGGCAGAAGGCGAGAATCGCGTCGGGGCGGTCGGCAAGCTCCGCGGGGAAGCGCGAGGGGTTGGGGTCGAGACCGACGCAGAGCAGCGTGTCGGCGCCCTGCCAGCGGGCTTCGAGCATCTCGGTGAACGTCATGAGGGGGAGTCCTTTTCTCGGCGTGGGCGGCCCTGCGGGGCCGCCGGGTTTTTTGAAACGCCGCTCATCTTAACACTGCGGGGGCGGAAGTCCCGAAGGATGCGGGCCTTCCGGCGACCTCCGGACGCAAAAAGGGCGCCCGTCCCTTGTGGGAGAGCGCCCTTTTCTTGGGTTTCAGCGTGCCGAAGGCGTGCTGAGGGGAGACGGGCTTGAAGCCCGCCCGTTCATCACATCATGCCGGGCATGCCGTCCATGCCGCCCATCGGGGGCATGGGCTTTTCTTCAACCGGGAGGTCGGCCACCATGCAGTCCGTCGTGAGGATGAGCGACGCCACGGAGGCGGCGTTCATGAGCGCGGTGCGGGTGACCTTCGTCGGGTCGAGAACGCCCATTTCGACCATGTCGCCGTAGACGCCGGACTGGGCGTTGTAGCCGTAGTTGCCGGAGCCCTGAGCGACCTGGTTGACGACGACGCTGGGTTCTTCGCCGGCGTTGGCGACGATCTGACGGAGCGGCTCTTCCATCGCGCGGAGCACGATGCGGATGCCGGCGTTCTGTTCGTCGTTGTCGCCCTGGATGCCCTGGATGGCGAGCTTGGCGCGGATCAGCGCGACGCCGCCGCCCGGGACGATGCCTTCTTCCACGGCCGCACGGGTGGCGTGGAGGGCGTCTTCGACGCGGGCCTTCTTTTCCTTCATTTCGACTTCGGTCGCGGCGCCCACCTTGATGAGGGCCACGCCGCCGGCCAACTTCGCCACGCGTTCCTGGAGCTTTTCACGGTCGTAGTCGCTCGTGGCGGCGTCGATCTGCGTGCGGATGTTCTTGACGCGGTTTTCGATGGCTTCGGCCGAGCCGGCGCCGTCGATGATCGTCGTGTTTTCCTTCGAGACTTCGACCTTCTTGGCGGAACCGAGCTGTTCGATCGTGGCCTTGTCGAGCGAGAGGCCGACGGTGCTCGAGATGACCGTGCCGCCCGTGAGGATGGCGATGTCTTCGAGCATGGCCGTGCGGCGGTCGCCGAAGCCCGGCGCCTTGACGGCGACGACCTTGAGGATGCCGCGGATCGAGTTCACGACGAGGGTCGCGAGCGCTTCGCCGTCGATGTCTTCGGCGATGATGACGAGCGGACGGGCGGCCTTCGCAACCTGTTCGAGCACGGGGAGAAGTTCGCGGATGTTGCTGATCTTCTTGTCGTGGAGCAGGATGAACGGGTTGTCGAGAACGGCGGCCTGCTTTTCAGGCGTGTTGATGAAGTAGGGCGAGAGGTAGCCGCGGTCGAACTGCATGCCTTCGACGACTTCGAGTTCGTTCTTCAGGCTCTTGCCGTCTTCGACGGTGATCACGCCTTCCTTGCCGACCTTGTCCATCGCTTCGGAGATGATGTCGCCGATTTCCGCGTCGGAGTTGGCGGAGATGGCGCCGACCTGGGCGATTTCCTTGTTGGTCGTGGTGGGCTTGGAGATCTTCTTCAGTTCTTCGATGGCGGCGCCGACGGCCTTGTCGATGCCGCGCTTCAGATCCATCGGGTTCATGCCGGCGGCGACGAACTTCATGCCTTCGTCGACGATCGCCTGGGCGAGCACCGTGGCGGTGGTCGTGCCGTCGCCCGCGTTGTCGCTCGTCTTCGAGGCGACTTCACGGACCATGGCGGCGCCCATGTTCTCGAACTTGTCCTTGAGTTCGATTTCCTTCGCAACCGAAACGCCGTCCTTCGTGACCGTCGGGCCGCCGAAGGCGCGTTCGAGCACGACGTTGCGGCCCTTCGGGCCGAGCGTGACCTTCACGGCGTCGGCGAGCACGTTGATGCCGCGGACCATCTTCGCGCGGGCGGAGTCACCAAAAAGAACCTGCTTAGCAGCCATTTCTCTTTTCCTTCAAATGTGAATGCGTTGAATGCGGACGGGTGCGGGCTTATTCGAGCACGCCCATGATGTCTTCCTCGCGCATGACGAGGTATTCCTGGCCGTCGACCTTGACGGTCTGGCCGGAGTACTTGCCGAAGAGGACGCGGTCACCGACCTTGACGTCGGGGGTGATCAGGCGGCCGGCTTCGTCGCGCTTGCCCGGACCGACGGCGACGACTTCACCCTGGTCGGGCTTCTCACCGGCGGTGTCCGGGAGAACGATGCCGAAGGACGTGGTCGTTTCCGCTTCGAGGCGCTTGATGATGACGCGGTCATGCAACGGACGGATCTGCATTTGAGGCTTTCTCCAAATGTTCAATTCGAAATCGGCACCGCGCGCGTGACGGGCGTCGATATGAAAAAGAAAATGAACGGAGGATCGTCGTCGATCCTCCTTCCTTTACCATTTGCTTCGCATATGGGGGCGGCCCGCGTCTTTTCAAGGGCTGCCGCAACATTTTTTTTCACGAGGCCGGGGGTGGAGAGATGCCGTCGAGGAATGAAATGACCGGTTGGGCCGCGGAGCGCGGA
>NZ_JH605004.1:35214-37490 GCF_000250875.1 Sutterella parvirubra YIT 11816
GCGGCGTCTTGCGGCGGCCACGGCCGGTGCGTTTCTCGCCGGACCGCTGATGGCCGGCGGGGCGTACGCCGCCCCGGCAGCTGCGCCCGCGAAGAGCGCCGCTGAAGCGAAGCAGACGCCTCAGAGCGCACCGCTTCCCAATCCCTTGGCCCGCGCGGCGAAGCGCTGGAAGGTCGACCCGAATGCCGTGACGATCGCGGTGGTGCCGGTCGAGGGCACCGGCGCGCCTGCGCTTCTTCACCGCGCCGACACGGCGGTCTCGCCCGCGTCCACCGCCAAGCTCGTGACGACGCTCTTGGCTCTTGAGAAGCTCGGCGTCAACCACCGGTGGCTGACGGGCTTCTACACCGACGCCGAACCCGACGCGAAGGGGAAGCTCAAAGGGAACCTCTACGTGAAGGGGAGCGGCGACCCGAATTTCGTCATCGAAGACTTCGAGATGGAGCTCTCGAGGCTCTACGCTTCGGGCGTGCGCTCGATCGAAGGGGACGTCGTCATCGACCGCTCGCGCTTCGACGTGCCGGACACGTCGGAAAATGCGTTCGACGGGCGGGGCTCCCGTCCCTACAACGTGAGCCCGGACGCGGCGCTCATCAACTACCGGAATCTGTCGTTCGAATTCCTCCCCGACACGGAAAAGGGGATCGCGAGAATCGCCGTCTTCCCGAAGATGGAGGGCGTGCGCTTCCCCTCCACGATCAAGCTCTCCAAGGGCGCCTGCGGCGACTGGAAGACGAAGTTGGGCTTCAAGATGGAGAACTTGAAGGACGGCACGAAGCGGGCCCGCTTCAACGGGACGTTGCCGTCGGCCTGCGGGGCGAAGAACTTCAACGTGATCGCGATGAAGCGCGACGAATACTTCGAGCGGGTCTTCCGCGCCGCGTGGAAGCGCGCGGGCGGGACCTGGAAGGGTAAGGTCCGCGAGGGCCGGGTGCCGGAAGAAGCTGAGCGCCGCATCGCGCACGCTTCGCCTGCGTTGACGGAAGTCGCGACGCTTACGAACAAGTGGTCGAACAACGTGATGGCGCGGCATTTGTTCCTCACCGTCGGCGCGAACCGCGTCGAGCGTGAGGCGAAGGAAGCCTGGGAGGCGAAGCTCAAGGCGGAGAAAGCTGAACAGGCCAAGCAGCCCAAGCAGTCCAAGCAACAGGCCGCCGGACAGAACCCCTCTGCGAAGGACAAGAAGGCCCCCAAGATGCCGCCCGTGCGCGGCGCGACGCTTGCCGACGCCCGGGCGGAACTCTCCGAGTGGCTGCGCGAAAAGGGGATCGACCCCGCGCTCATTCACATCGATAACGGTTCGGGCCTCTCCCGCGAGACGCACGTGACGGCGCGCGCGATGGCGTCGCTCCTGCGCGCAGGGTGGGCGTCCCCCTACATGCCGGAATACCTCGCGAGCCTTCCCGTCACGGGTGAGGACGGCACGATGGTGAAGCGCAAGGTCGCCGTGAGCGAAGGCCGCATCAAGACGGGGTTCCTGACCGACGTGAGGAGCATCGGCGGGTACGTCCGCAGCATGGACGGCCGACGTTGGGCGGTCTATGCGAGCGTGCACGGCGCGAAGAACATGCCGGGCGGGATCGCGTTCCTCGACAACGTGATTCTCTGGGTGAGGGACCTCGGCGAGAAGCCGACGATCGAGATCACCGCGGAGACCGCGAAGAAGGCGGACGAGGCGCGGGCGAAGAAGGCCGCGGAGGCTGAAGCCGCTCAGGAAGCCCAAGGGGCTCAGGAGGTGAAGCAGGCGCCTGAGGCCGCCGAGGCAGAAGAGACGGAAGGCACTGCCGAAGCCCCTCAGAAGTGAGCCTCGGGACGTCCAAAGCGACCTGAACGCTCGGGACCTTGAAGGAAGAAAAGCCGCGGAGACTCTTGAGGGTGCCGCGGCTTTTCGCTCATTCAGAAACGCATCAGAGCGCGTCCAGAACGATCCCCTTCGTGAGGAGTTCCGGAAGGACGTCGATGCGGCCGTCCGGACGGTAGATGAGGTAAAGCGGCACGCCCGAGCGGCCGAACTGCGCCAGGATCTTCGTGATGTCGGGGTTCTGGTTCGTCCAGTCGGCGGTGAGGCGCACGTAGCCCAACTCATCCATGCGGCTGGCGACGTCGTTGGTGCGAAGGGCCGCCACCTTGTTCGCCTGGCAGGTGACGCACCAGGCGGCCGTGAAGTCGACGAAGACGGGACGGCCGGAGGCCAATGCCTGCGACACGGCGGCTTCGCTCCAGACGCCCCAACCGGAGGCGTCGTCGGCGACCGCAGGAGTGCTGCGGCGGAAGTT
>NZ_JH605004.1:37557-40291 GCF_000250875.1 Sutterella parvirubra YIT 11816
GGCCCCGGCGATCGAAAGGACGAGGAGGAAGAGCATGAGCGGGCGGTTCTTCCCGCGGCCCCACTGCTCGCGGCCCAGGAGCCAGAGGGCGACGATGAGGGACGCGAGACCGGCCACGACCACCATCATCCCGAAGAAGTCGACCTGCTTCGAGAGGACCCAACCCAACCACAGGATGGCGAGCGCCATCGGGACGGCCATCACCTTCCGGAAGGTCTCCATCCAGGGGCCGGGTTTCGGAAGCCACGCGGCCCAGGCGGGGAAGATGCAAAGGAGCAGCCACGGAAGCGACATCCCGAGGCCCAACGCGAGGAAGACGGCGACGGCGACGGGCACGGTCGCCGTCAACGCATAGCCCAACGCCGCCCCCATGAAGGGCGCGGTGCAGGGGCTCGCGATGATGACGGCGAGAACGCCCGTGAGGAAGGACTGCGGAACGCCGTCCTTCTTCGCCTTCGCAAAGGACATGTTGGCGACGCCCGTGCCGAGGGTGAATTCATAGAGCCCGGCGAGGTTTGCGGTGATCGCGCCGAAAAGGAGAATGAGCCCGGCGACGACCGCGGGGTTCTGAAGCTGGAACCCCCAACCCAAGGCGGCGCCCGCGCCGCGAAGCGCGAGAAGGACGCCCGAGAGCGCCAGCATCGTCGCGCAGACGCCCGCCGTGAAGGCGATGCCGTGGCGCGCGATGGCTTCGCCCTTCCTGGCCGCGTCGACCAACTGCAGGAGCTTCAACGACAAGACCGGGAAGACGCAGGGCATGAGGTTCAGGATGATCCCGCCCACGAACGCGAAGAAGATCGCGGTCAACGCGCCCAGCGAGGGCGCGTTCGAGACGGGAACCGCGGGGACGGGCGCGGCGGCGGGGACGCCTTCGACGCCGTTCGTCTGCGCCGCGGCCGAGGCCTGAACGGGCAGAGGCGCCACGGCGCCCTTCACCAGGGGGATCTCGGTTTCGATCGCCCAGCCGCCTTCCGCGGGTCCGCCGTCGGCGACGAGGACCCCGGAAATCTTCTCGCGCGGCTCGGCGGCGAAGTCGGCGGCCGCTTCGACCTGGATCGTGCGGTTTTCGGGCGTGATCGACGCGACCGGATCGGTCGCGAGCTTCAGGACGTCGTCCTCCAACGGGAAGAAGTCGAGCGTGTGCTCGACGATCCCGGCCGAGGGGGCCACTTCGATGCGGATGCGGTTTTCGTCGATCACCGCGCGGACGGCGTCGGTCGCGATCGTCTCGGGGATGAGGGATTCGGCTTCCTTGATCGCGGCTTCGTCGCCGCTGGGTTTGCCGACCACGGCGAGCGGGAGCCGGATCGAGGCGTTCGCCGTGCCGGGGACGCAGACGTCCGCGCAGGCGAGGTAGTCGACCTTCACCGAAATCGTCACGCGGTCGCCGAAGCGGACCTGGCGGGGCACCTCCACCGTGAAGGGGAAGGCCGTCGTCCCTTCGTAGCCGAAGCCGATCAGCTCGCCCGTGCGGATGCGCTCAGGCAAAGGAAAGCGCGGGGGCGTCACCTTGATGTTCGACGGCTTCGTGAAGGTGAACTCGGTGACGAGCCCGGCGTCGCCGGGCATGCGCCAGTAGGTGTGCCAGCCGTCGGCGTGCTCCAGCACGACCGCGAGACGGTTTTCCGCCTGAGGCGTGAGCGACGTGTTCTCCGCGATGATCTTCGCCCGGACGTGGGGCTCATTCGTCTTGGGACCCTTGGCGTGGTCGATGGCGGAGAGCCACCCGCCGTTGTCTCCGGCCGCGTGAGCCGGGGTGGTGACGGGGGCGAGGATGAGGAGCGACGCGGCGAAGGCCGCGGCGCCCCGGATGAGTTTGGAGAAGAACGTCGTCATACTTCTGGCGGCGGGGGGTTGGTCGATCAGAGGTGCTTCGCGACTTCGGCGAAGGCGCCGCGGGCGGCCTCCACCGTCTGCGCGATCACGTCGTCCGAGTGGGCGATCGAGACGAAGCCCGCTTCGAAGGTCGAAGGCGCAAAGTAGACGCCGCGGCCGAGCATTTCGTGGAAGAAGCGGTTGAAGGCCTGCTGGTCGGCCTTCATCACGTCGGCGAAGCCCGTGGGGCGCTCGGGGAGGAAGTAGATCCCGAACATGCCGCCCACGCTGTCGGCGCTGAAGGGCACGCCCGCGTCGCGCGCGGCGGCGGTGAGGCCGTCAACGAGCTTCTTCGTCTGGCCCCCGAGCTCGTCGTAGAAGCCCGGACGCTGGATTTCCTTCAAGGTCGCCATGCCGCAGGCGACGGCGACCGGGTTCCCGGAGAGCGTGCCCGCCTGGTAGACGGCGCCCTTCGGGGCGATCTTTTCCATGATGTCGGCGCGCCCGCCGAAGGCGGCGACCGGCATCCCGCCGCCGATCACCTTGCCCAACATCGTGATGTCGGGGGTGACGTTGAAGAGCGACTGGGCGCCGTGGAGCGCCACGCGGAAGCCCGTCATCACTTCGTCGACGATCAAAAGCGCGCCGTGCTTCGTGCAGAGGCGGCGCATCGTGTCGATGAATTCCTGCGTGCCGCGCACGAGGTTCATGTTGCCGGCGAAGGCTTCGACGATGACGCAGGCGATGTCGTCGCCGTACTTCGCGAAGGCTTCTTCAAGCTGCTGCGGGTTGTTGTACTCGAGAACGAGCGTGTGTTCGGTGACGGAGGCGGGGACGCCGGAGGACGAGGGGTTGCCGAAGGTGAGGAGGCCCGAACCCGCCTTGACGAGGAGCGCGTCCGAGTGACCGTGATAGCACC
>NZ_JH605005.1:0-2058 GCF_000250875.1 Sutterella parvirubra YIT 11816
CCTTCTCTACGTCATCCTCTGCGGCTCGGGTCTCCTCGCCCGGATGCGGAAGTAGGCACATCGAACCAAGGAAACGTTCTCCTCTCGGCCGGGCCCTGCGCCCGGCCGACCCCTTCGGTCTCGCTTGCGAGACCGACTTTTGAAGCCTCTCCATCTCTCTCAACGAGGTTGCTTTCAACGGCCGGACGGCGATTCGTCCGGCCGATTTTTTCGCCTGCGCCCCGTCCCTTCTTCCGCGCCTTCGTTCTTCCAACTCCTCATCAAAGCCGTTGGGGCGCCTCATCGGCGCCCCAACGTTCACTCACCCTCCGTCACTCCACCGTGATCCGGCTCACGATCCAACCCGGCGCCCACACCGGTTCGGGCCACGTGAGTTCGATCCGGTTTTGAGGCCGATCAACCTCTTCGGTGCCGTCCAAAATCCGGACGAGCGGCCAGCTCACGAACGGGTTCGAAGCGTCCCAAGGCGAGAAGACCGACTGGTCAACGAGCGGCAGCGTCGTTTCGAGCATCGTGCTGAAGAGGTGGAGGTTCGGCACCGCACCAGCGCCGACGCCGCCCGTTGGCGTTCGACTTCGTTCTGAAGCTGCCGGAGCTCACGCCCGGCGTCGCCGCCCTGCGCGGGGAGTCCCGGCACCGTGGGCGCGGCGAGGGCCGCGCCGGAAACGAGCGTGAGGAGAGCCCAGGGGAGAAGACGTCCGGATGCGCCGGATGAGCGGACGGACGGAGCGCGGGAGGTGCGTGAAGCCATGGAAGCCTCCTTGAGGGCGGCTGGGCGGCCGACCTGCCGGCAACGGCGGCAACGGCCGCGGCGGCCGCGTCGACGGGGGAGGCGCCGCGGCCGTGAAGATGGTCCTTTCTTCGAGTGTACGGGGCGCCGCGGCGAAGAAAAGCGGATTCCCGCGCCGCCGCGCGGCGCGCCCGAGAATCCGCGGGTTTTCTCAAGAAAAACAAGCGCAAAGGACTAGGAAACAGTCCCTACCGCAATTACCCGCGCCCGTCGGCCGACAACCACGCGCAGGCGGAACGGACTTCCCTTTCGGGAAGTCTTACCGTGGAAAACGCGCAGTCCTACCGCACGCTCCCCTGATACCGCCCCGAGGCGTCGTAGCGGCGGCCGTTCTCATCAATCCGGCCCTGGTAGCGCCCGGAGGAGTCGTAGATCCGGCCGGAATCGTCCATGCGCCCCTGATAGCGCCCCGAGGCATCGTAGTGGCGCCCGTTCTGGTCGACCCGACCCTGGTAGCGCCCGGCCGAGTCGTACTGGCGGCCGGAATCGTCCATGCGGCCCTGGTAGCGCCCCATCTGGTCGTACTGGCGGCCGTTGTCGTCAACCCTGCCTTCGTAGCGCCCACGCTCGTCGTACCGGCGCCCGGGCCGTTGGTCGTCCCAAACGTCCGCTCGAGCGTCAGAGGGCAGAAGTGCGCCACCCAGCACCGGAAGGAGCAGCACGCCCAAACATTCCTTCAAAGCTTCACGTCGCCGCATCGCCACGTCCTCCCAAGCATCCATTCATGCCCACAGTCTCAAGCCGTAGGCGCCGCAGGGAGTCGCGGGTTTTCACGGATCCGTGCGCTTTTCACCTCGATGATAACTGAACTGACCGGTCAGTTCAAAATGACGAACCCACCAGTCGGGACCAACCACCAACCCACCGCGCCCCCCGGCGCTCAGGAGTCCGTATGCCGAACCGCAAACTCATCATCGGGATCGTGGCCGCAGGCCTTCTGGCCGGGGGCTTCACGTGGCTTTGGACCTCGCGCGAGGCGCCCGCGCCGACGGTCGCGTGGGGGAGCGTCGACGCGCGGCGCGTCTCGATGGCGTTCGAAACCTCGGGGCGCATCGCCTCGCTCGCCTTCGAAGAAGGGGACCGCGTTCACCCCGGCGACCTGATGGGCACGCTCGACGTCACGGCGCTCACGCTGCAGCGCGACGAAGCGCGCGCCGCCGCGGACGCGGCCGCCGCCCAATGGCGGCTCGCGAAGGACGGCTACCGCGCGGAAGAAATCCAGAAGCAGGAAGCGTCCGTGAAGGCCCTTCTGGCGCAGCTCGCCTCCG
>NZ_JH605005.1:2098-8868 GCF_000250875.1 Sutterella parvirubra YIT 11816
CGCAGCTCGCCTCCGCCAAGTCCACCGAAGCCCGCCTCAAAGCGCTTCTGGCGAAGGGCGCCGCCGACCGCCAGTCCTACGACGACGCCCAGTACGCGGCCGAGCGCCTCGCAGGCGAGGTCGCGGCGGCGGCCGCACAGCTCAAGCAATTGAAGACCGGTCTTCGCCCCGACGAGATCGCCGCGAAGGCGACCGCGATGCGCCAGGCCGACGCCGCGGTCGCGGTTCTGGAGGACCGCATCGAGCGCCAGAGCCGCCTCCGTGCGGTCTCGGAGGGCGTCGTCCGCGCGCGCCTCATGGAACCCGGCGACATGGTCACCACGTCGACCCCCGTTTTTGAAGTCGCCGTGACGACCCCGAAATGGGTGCGCGTCTGGGTGTCGGAAACCCAGTTGGGGTTCGTGAAGGAAGGCGCGGAGGCGCTCGTCACGACCGACACCACGCCCCCGATGACGGGCGTCGTGGGGTTCGTGAGCCCCGAAGCGGAATTCACCCCGAAGACGGTGCAGACGCAGGACCTCAGAACCGTGCTCGTCTATGAGGTGCGCCTGACGGTCGAAGACCCCGAGAACGCCTTGAAGTTGGGGCAACCCGTCACCGTCGACTTTGCGGGCGCCGCCAAGTAACGGAGGCTTCGCCATGGCCGCCCCCGCCGCCCCCGCCGCTCTCCCCATCCTCGAGGCCCGCGGCCTCGTCAAGGCCTTCCCCCGCGTGAAGGCCCTGGACGGGATCGGCTTCACGCTCTCCCCCGCCGACCGGTTGACGGCGCTCATCGGTCCCGACGGCGCAGGGAAGTCGACGCTTTTGACGGCGCTCTGCGGGCTCCTCACCCCGGACGCGGGGAGCTATCGGTCCTCGGCATGACGCCCGACCCCAACGACGCCGCGTTCGCCTTGTCCGTCGCCTTCATGCCGCAGCGCTTCGGGCTCTACACCGAGCTCTCCTGCATGGAGAACCTGCTCTTCTTCGGGCGCATGAAGGGCGTCCCCGGCGGGGAGATCAAGACCCTCGCCCGCGAGATGCTCTCCGCCACCGGGCTCGCACCCTTTGAAGCGCGCCCTGCCGGGAAGCTCTCGGGCGGGATGAAGCAGAAGCTCTCGCTCGCCGTCGCACTTCTCACGGCCCCGCGCCTTCTGATCCTCGACGAACCGACCGTCGGCGTCGATCCCCTCTCGCGGCGGGAACTCTGGGCGACGATCCGCCGGATGATGGCCGAGCACGACATGCGCAGCATCTTCTCGACCGCCTACCTCGAAGAAGCCGAGCGCGCCGACCGGGTGCTCTTGATGGAAGCGGGGAAGCTCGAAATGAACGCGACGCCTGCGGAAGCTTTGGCCGACATGCGCGGGCGCACGTTCCTCGCGCACCCCGAAGCATCCTCCGTTCCCCAAAGCGCCCCGGGCCTGCACGCCCAGTGGCGCGCGATGCGCGACGTCCGGGCGGTCTCGCCCGCGTCCCCCTGGCTCGACGTGCGCCCGCAGGCGGGCGCACTCCTCAAGGTGACGGCCGAAGGCGCCGTGCTCACTACGGACGAACTCGCCCGCCTCACCCCGCGGGCGCCCCAGCTCGAAGACGCCTACGCGGCGCGCACGTTCGAAGCGGCCGGACCGGAAGCCCCAGGCGCCCTCCCGACGGCTGAACCGGCGCCCGAGCCCGCCATCGAGCCCGTCACCGACATTTCACCCGACGCCTCCGACGTCGTGATCCGCGTCGCGGGCCTCGAGCGCCGGTTCGGGAACTTCGTCGCGGTCGCGGACACGACCTTCGACGTGCGCCGCGGGGAGATCTTCGGGCTTCTCGGCCCCAACGGCGCGGGGAAGACCACCACCTTCCGGATGCTCTGCGGGCTCCTGCCGCCGTCATCGGGCGAAGTCGAAGTCCTCGGCATGGACATGCGTAACGCCAAGGCCGAAATCCGCGCCCGGATCGGGTACGTCGCCCAGAAGTTCTCGCTCTACGAAAAGCTCACCGTCCGGCAGAACCTCCTTTTCTTCGGACAGAGCTACGGGCTCGCGGGCGCACGGCTCGACGCGGTCTACGCGAAAAGCCTCCAAGACTTCGAACTCACCCCCTGGGAGGAGATCTTCGCCAAAGACCTTCCCGAAGGCGCCCGCCGCCAGCTCGCGATAGCCTGCGGGCTCATTCACGGCCCCGACATCCTTTTCCTCGACGAAGCGACCTCGGGCGCCGACCTCTCCGCGCGCCGCGCCTTCTGGCGGCGCATGAGCGCCCTGGCCGAAGCCGGCACCACGATCATCGTCACGACCCACTTCATGGACGAAGCCGAATACTGCAGCCGCTTCCTCATCCAGGACGCGGGCGAGGTGTTGGTGCTCGGCACCCCCGACGAAGTGCGCGGGCGCCGCTCGATGGGGGAGGCCTTCATCGCGATCGTCGAGGAAGGCCGACGCCGCCCGGGTGAGACCGTGGAGACGCCAAGCGCTCCGGCCTCCCCCGAGGTTCAGACGCCCTCCGCCCCTACCTCCTCACCCAAGGAGGACCGCGCATGAGCTCGACGAAGACCCCGTTTTCCTTCGCGCGGCTTCTCGCGCTCCTCTGGAAGGAGACCCTTCAGATCCTCCGGGACCCGTCTGTCCTCTTGGTCGCCATGGGCCTTCCCCTCATCTTCATCGTGATCTACGGCTACGGGATCTCGATGGACTTGGAGCGCATTCCCGTCGCCGTCGCGATCGAAGAACCCGGCCCCGCCGGGGACGCGATCCGCGGGGACTTCACCCACTCGCCCTGGTTCGACCCCGTCTTCACGACGAGCCGCACCGAAGCCGAGCGTCTCATGGCCTCGCACGAGGTGGTCGCGGTGCTCGAGATCCCCGCGGGGTTCTCGCGCGACATGGCCCGCGGCGACGCCCAGCTCGGGCTCACGATCAACGCGGTCGACGCCCAGACCGCCACCATCATCCGCACCTACGTGACGGGCGCCCTGCAGACCCGCGGGGCGTCGGCCGCACTCACGTCCGGCACCTCCGACGCCGTGACGGTCACCGCCTGGAGTTGGTTCAACGAAGGCGCCGGCATCCTCGCCCCCCTTCACCTCTATCCGCCCGTCGGCCTCACCACGATCGCGACGCTCCTTTGGGCGTCCTGACTCTTCCGCCACAAGATCGTCTGACCGCCGAAGTCCTTTTTCCGGAACCCGCATCATGGCCCTCAAAACCGAAGCCCGCCGACAAAAGATCCTCGAAGCCGCGCTTTGCGAATTCGAAGCCCGCGGCTACGCCGCCGCCCGGATGGAGGACATCGCCCGCGCCGCGGGCGTCGCCAAGGGAACGCCCTACAACTATTTCGACGACAAGCGCGCGCTCCTCAAGGGGCTCGCCGAAAGCGTCGTCAGCCGACTCGTCGCCCGCTTCGAGGATCCTCTTCCCGAAGGCGCGACGCTTCGCGCACGCCTGGAGCACGTCTTGGGCCCCATCATCGACGAGAACGCGAACGGTCCCATCTCCCGCACGATCCGCGTGATTTGGAGCGAGGGCCTTCACGACCCCACGCTCACGGCGCCCTTCTTCACCGAGATGCTCCTCCCGCAGCTCTCGCCCGAAGGTCCGCTCTTCGAGGCGATGGCGAAGGCGGATCTGCCGGACGCCTTCCGGCGGCACCCGCAGATGGTGCTGGCGCCCTTCATGCAGGCGATCCTCTGGCAGAGCCTTCTGGGGGGCGCGAGGCCACTCAACATGCGCGCCTACATGGACGACTGGTTCTCGCTGGTGCTTCCCGAAAAGAAGGAGGACGGGAAGGCCGACGGGCAATGAGGATTCGGGGCGGGCCAGGCGTCAGAGGGGAGCGGACTCGACGGATTCGTCGGCCTCGTTGGACTCCGCCGGATCGACCGGCATCTCCAGCACCGCCATGTCGCAAAGTAGCACGCCCTCTTCCCAAATGGGCTCCGGATAGTTCTCGGTGAAAAACTCAGGAATCCGGCCGACTTCGCGGAAGCCGCACTTTTCGTAGAACCGCACCGTGGGGGTCCCGGCCCCGGTGCCGACGCGGAGCGTGCGGAAGCGTCCGGCGCACGCCTCCCGCACCGCCTCGATCATCCGGCGCCCGACGCCGCGCCCGCGCAGGTCGGGCGCGACCGCCAGGTTCTTCAGTTCGGCGACGCCTCCGCCCTCGTCCGTCACGAGCGCGGAAGCGACGATGCGGACGCCCTCCGATTCCGCCACGAAGAGCCGCGCGCGGTCGAGGTAGCGCGCGAGCATGGTTTCGGATTCGTCCGCCATCAAAAAGAGCGGACGGCAGACGGTCTTCTCGGCTTCGCGTCCTTCCCGAAAGCGAAGCCGCAGTTCCTTCGTCTTCCCGATCATCGGCGGCTTGCGGTTTGCGGCTTACGCCCCGCGCCGACGCACGATCCTGTCCGCCCGAAAGAGCGCCGTGATCGTCTTCACGTCGGTGATGCGGCCGTCTTCGGCCATGGCGAGCGCCTCTTCAAAGGGCACGCGCCAGCACTCCAGAAACTCCCCTTCGTCCAGGGCCTGTTCGCCCTCCGTGGGGTCTTCCGCGAGGAAGATCGCGATCCGCTCGCTGCTGTAGCCGATCGCGTTGTGAAGAACGCCCAAGGACGTCCACTTCGCCGCGGTCACGCCGCACTCTTCTTTGAGTTCACGCTTCGCGCAGTCGAGGTCGGGCTCGTTGGGGTCGAGCTTCCCCGCGGGGATCTCCCAGAAGCTACGCTTCAACGGATGGCGCCACTGGCGCTCAAGGAGCACCGTCCCGTCCGGGTAGAGCACCAAAATCCCCGCCGCACCGGGGTGCGTCAGAAAAACGCGCATCGAGTCCGAGTCGTCCGGGAGCTTCACTTCTTCGCGGAGGATCTTGATGAAGCGGCCGTCCAACAGCACCTCTTGTCGGACGGTGCGCTCTTCCAGAGGATCATGCTCGCGGGCGGCGGCGGGAACGGGCGTCGGCAGAACGGGAATCGGCACGGTTGTCTCCTTCAGCATGCGTTTCGGGGCGTCGTGCCTGCGGGCGCAGGCGGCCTAAGTGCCTTTGCTCAGGCGGACCCCGTAGTCGTCCCAAGTATTATGGCTACAATCCTGAAACGAATTCACGAATACCCACGAAACCCGCGACACCCATGCACGTTCTCGTCGTCGGCGCCGGTCTGACCGGCCTCGCCACCTCCGTCGTCCTCTCCGAACGCGGTCACCGCGTCATCCTCGTAGAAGCCGCTTCGGCGCCCTGCCGCGAAGCAAGTTTCGACGTGGGCGCGGCGTCGGGCGACGTGCGGGGCGTCTGGCCCGCAGGCGACTCCGACGCGGGCTTCATGCGTCGGATGTCGGGCGGGGACGCCGCGCTCCACTACGGCGCCAAGACGGCGATGCGCCGTCCGGGATTCATCCGCGCGCTCGCCAAGGTGGGCTCGGAACCCCTTGCGCCCCGCCTGGAGCGCCAAGCGCTTTTCCGCAGACTCGCGCAGACGTCGCTTCTCGCCGCCCACGAGCAGTACGGGCTTCCCATCTCCCGCTCGATCGGGATCCTCTCCTGCCGGACGACCTCCGAGGCGCCGAAACTCCTGGAGGGCGAAATCGCTTTGGACGAGCGCTACGCGCTCGCCGCGGAACCCGGCCTCTGCTGGGACGCCGGCATCCGGTCCGCCGCCTTCCAGTCCGACGCCTTCGTCTTCTCGGCGAGCCTTCTCGCGAGGACGCTCCGCGAGCGCCTCGTCAAGGACCCGAGCTACATCACCACGGTGAGCTCGATGGAGCGCGCCGTGTCGCTCCTTCCCACGGGCGGCGCGCACGTACAGGGGCCCGGACACTGCCGCGACCAGAAGGCGCAGGCCGTCGTGATCGCCGCCGGGCTCGGCGCCGATCCCTGGCTCAAAACCTATCTTCCCAACGCCGTCGTCGCTCCGCTCACGCGCGGGAGCATGACGGCGCTCAAAACCGGCACCTCGCCCGTGACGCCGGCGGCGCTCCGCATCGACGACGACCTCCTCGCCGCGCCCTCCGGCGAACACTTCCGCGTCGTGGGGCCGTGGCTCCTCGGACACCGCTCGGAGCTGGAGCTGGACGACTACCACCGCCGTCTCTGGCAGCGGATGATGACCTACTTCCCCAACGGCGCCGACTGGAACGGCGCCCGCTACTACGCGCAGTCGGTGCTCTCGACCGCGGACGGATGGCCCATCCTCGGGCCCGATCCCGCGGTCCCGGACCTCTTCTGGAACTGCGCGGGCGGCATGCACGGCGCCGAAGGCGCCTTCCTCTTCGCGGAAATGACGGCGGACCTCATCGAAAAGAAGGCGATCGCGCAAGAACGCCTCCCGATTCTCGACGCCGTCCGCCCGGACCGGTTCCTCCGCTGAGGCTCTTCACCCCAATAACGAAAAACCCGCTCGGCCGGACCTCCGGCGAAGCGGGTTTTTCTTTTCAGTCCGAACAGGACCTGATTACTTGATGCGCATTTCTTCCTGGCTCACGCCGCGCTTGAGCGCTTCGTTGTACCAGGCGGGCTTGCGGCCCAGCTTGCCGCAGGTTTCAGCCGGGTTTTCCGGGTTGCGGTAGTAGGGCACCGTTTCGCCGCGGGGGCGCGAGACGCGGGGCGCGCGCGGTTCGGCGAAGAGTTCCTCCTGAGTGATGTTCAGGGCCTTCACGACTTTGCGCACTTCTTCAACCGCGGCCTTGCGCAGTTCCGATTCGCGTTCGTTGATGGCGAGACGGTCGGCGGCAATCTTTTCAATGTCGGCGTAAATCTGCTCAAGCGTGGGCATGGGAGTGATCTCCTCAAAAAAGGAAGTTTTGTTGATCGGA
>NZ_JH605006.1:0-2529 GCF_000250875.1 Sutterella parvirubra YIT 11816
CCCAAAGGACGATGCGCAGCAGGTCCCGCCAGGGGTTCCCGACGGTGACGGGGGCGTTTTCCTGCGCCGCCTCCCGCGTGCACCGCTGCGCGACCGCGCGGATGAACGCGAACGCGAAGGCGATGCCGGTGGCGGCGGAGAGCACGTTCTGAACCAGCAGCCCCGCGGTCTGCGTGAGCGCCGAGACGGCGCTCTCCCCCGCGTAGAACTGCTGGTTCGTGTTCGTGACGAACGACGCCGCCGTATGAAGCGCCGTCACCCAGGGCATGTCGGGCGCGGCGGTGGGGTTGATCGGCAGGTGCCCCTGAAAGCGCAGCATCAGAAAGAGCGCCGCAAAGCCCAACACGTTGAAGGCGAGGAGCGCCGCGCCGTAGGCGAGCGGCGTGAAGCCGGCTTCGCGGTCGAGCCCGGACGCGCGCATGAGCCGCGCGTCGAGCGTTGCGGCCCAGCGCGGCGCGCGGTCGCGGGCGACGGCCGTGAGGAGCCGTCCCACGGGGACGCTCGCCGCCGCGAGAAGCGCGAGGAATCCGGCGAGAAGAGCCGCGGACTGAAGATGGATGGAAAGCATGGATTCTCGGCCCCGAGAGGTCGGGGCTTCTGGTCATGGAAATCGGATCGGGGGCGTTCAGTCCCTCAGGGGCCCTTTTCGGAGAAGAGAAGAGGGGAGAGGGACCCTCCAAGCCCGAGGGCGTCGCCCCATCAGTCGCCCTATCAGGCGCGGGCGAGCGCGACGAGGAGATAGACCGCGAGCGGAATCGCGGCGAGGAGAAGCAGCGTCGTCATGGCGTTCTCCTCAGCAGGAGCAAAAGGGACGGCGGGCGGGGTGGGGGCAGCGGCGGTGGTGCCGGTCGTAGCGGATGCCGGAGAGCCAGCGCGGCAGGAGCACCGCGCCGATTACGAGAAGCCCGATGGGGGCGGCGAGAAGAAGAACGTCGATCGTCATGGCGTGTCCGTTCGTTGTTTCGACGAAGCCATGCTATCGGGGGCCGCGTAAAGGCCGTCTCAAAAAAGCGGCGGGCGGCATAAAAATGCCGCAAAGAAGCGCCGGAGGATGAGCGCGCGAAAATCCCCGACGCCTCGTCCGGAAGCATCGGGGATTGGGTTGTCAGGCGAACCGGGAGAGACCCCGGCTCAGCCTTGGATGATCAGGTCAACCGATCAGAAGCGGTGCACGAGGCCCATCGCAAAGTCGAAGCCCTTCACCGTGTTCTTCGAATTATCCAGGGCGTTCGTGAAGGTCACGTCGAGCTCGCGCTGCGTGTAGCCCATGCCGGTGTAGACCATGGTGCGCTTCGAGAGGGCGTATTCGTAGCCGACCGAGGCCGTGTAGGCCTTGACGTCGCCGTTGAAGCCCTTCGTGTCGGCGAAGTGCAGGTCCGCGTCGCCGTCCATGTAGCCGATGCCGGCCTTCCAGGAGCCGCCCAGCGCGTCGAACGCGGTCGAGAGGTGCACGCCGTAGCCGGTGACGGTGAGCAGGCGCATGACCTGCTCGGCGTCCTTGTCACCTACGATGGAAGCGGCTTTGGGGATCAGACCCGCGACGTCGTTCGCATCCTTGAAGTACTGCAGCGCGAGGTAGGTCTTGGCAAAGCCGCAGTCGTACGAACCCGCGAGGTTCACCGTGTAGGCGTCCTTGATCGAGTAGCCGCTGCGCGGAAGCGTCTCCTGGCCGATCTTCACGTCGGCGTTGCTCTTGTTCTGCCAGTCGACCAAAGCGCCCACTTCAAAGGGGCCACCCGCCCACTTCGCACCGATCGCGGCGTAGCGGTCGGCGGTCGTCTTGTTTTCCGAGCCGATCTTGTCGTCGCCGCCCATCGCGTACTGGGCGTAGAGCGTCGTGCCCGCGAACTCGGGCGAGACGTACGTGAGGACGTTGTCGCGGCGGCTGACGTAGTCCGCCATCACGAAGGTGTGGCCGGCGATGTTGTCGGACCAACCGGAACCGAAGGCCGAGGCCATCGCACCGTAGAAGCCGACGGAGCCCGTGTCGGAGCGCAGGATCCCCATGCGGCCCGCGTAGACCGTACCGAAGTCGCCGGAGACGTTCACGGACGCTTCGCGGCCGAAGATGCGGTTTTCACCGAGGGCGCCCGTGTCGGACGAGAAGCCGTTTTCGAGCTTGAAGCCGACCTTGAGGCCGTTCCCAAGGTCTTCAGAGCCGCGCAGGCCGAAGCGCGTGGCGGAATTCGTGCCCGATTCCATCGTGAAGGACTGGTCCTTCTCGGTGTACTTGCCGGCGGCGCTCTTTTCCTGCCACTTCTCATGCGTGTACTTGAGGCCGGTGTCGACGACGCCGTAGAGTTCGACGTCGGCGGCGTAGGCGCCGGCGGAAATCGCGCCGAGAGCGGCGACAAGGATGGTCTTCTTGAACATCGGTAGGTCTCCTCTGGAGTTGTTCCGGCGGGCGTCTGATGCGCCCGGTCCGGCCATTTCATAGGAATAGGGGGAGCAAAAACCCTTAGGGATAACCCTAACTCGAAAGGAAGACCCCAACAATATCAAGGCGTTGAGAAACGGGGAAGGGCGGCT
>NZ_JH605006.1:2621-4110 GCF_000250875.1 Sutterella parvirubra YIT 11816
ATCGTCCACGGCCCGGGTACTCAGGGTACCCAGGGCGCAACGGACAGTTTCAGTGTTCACCTGGGCGATATGGACCGGTTTTGAACCCGGATCAACCGGGGCTCAGGAGTTTTTGGCGTAAAAGGCATCACCGCCCGTAGCTCGGGGCCCAATAGGCGTTCTGCACGACGTCCAAGGAGAAAAGCTGCGCGACGAGCCCGTCCAGCTCTTCCGTAGCGATCGAGGACGGAATGAGGAGCACGTCCACCTGGACGTCGTCGCCCACGGACTTCGTCTGGAGGTCGCGCCACGGGAGGTTGCGCTGCCGGAGCGCGGTCGAGAGCGCTGTGAGGATCTCGTGCGCGTCGGGCTTGCGGCCGGTGAGCGTGATGCGGAAGGTCGCCTCAGTATGACTACTGTCCGTAGGAATCCGATTGATGAAGTTCGCGATCGGACGAAGGAGGGTGTTCGTGAGAAGAATGATCAGCGTCCCGATCACGGCCTCGTAGTAGAGCGACGCGCCCGCGGCTGCGCCGACGGCGGCCGACGTCCAAAGGGTGGCCGCCGTGTTGATGCCTCGGACGTTGACGCCTTCGCGCATGATGACGCCGGCACCGAGGAAGCCCACGCCCGTAATCACCGCGCCGATCGCATGAACGGGCGTTTGATTGCCGCCGTACGTGTGCCAGCCGATCAGCGTCATGTTGACGAACAAGGCGGAGCCGACGGCGACCAAGACGTTCGTGCGCAGACCGGCGGCGTGCTGACGGTACTGACGCTCAAGGCCGATGAGCGAACCCAGCACGAAGGAAAACACGAGCGGAATGAGGATGTCGTCGGAAACGGCGGTCATGGCGGTGCGTGCGGCGGTTGGTGAAGCTTGATGGGAATGATTGTGCCCGAAAGAAAGCGGGCGCACATCATGCCGGAACGATGAACGGTTGGGGAGTGCGCTTCAACGAAGATCGATGCGGAGGATTGACCGCGGGCAAATCTGTGTACGAAGCACGAAAGAAGACTTGAAGACCGGGATTGAGACGCCGATGACGACGGATTGGGAAAGCTGGTTGAAAAGCCCAAACCGGGAGGCTTTCGACGCTGGAAATTTCATAATTCAACATAACGACTATTATGTTGAGTACTAAAAACGAGGTTTGTGGGCGTTCTGACGGTTCGTTCTGCGTTTTGAGTTCGTTTGCGCGGTTCGTCTCGTTGATCGATCCGTTCGGCTTTTGAATGCGGCGGCGGTTGCCGTTGAGTTTGACTCGACCGCGCTCGGCTTTCCCCGTCGTCTTCGTTCGTCTCGTTTCGCCGGCGCCCGTCCCTGGACCGTCGGCGGCGACGTTCTGTTCTGGTCGGCTCCTCCATGTCTGCACCGTCCGTTCGACTTTGAGCCGAACCGCTCCGACGAGAGTTTCCTCCCACTCAAAGTCAAATCCCCGGAAGCTGTTCGGCACCCGGGGATCTCTGTTCGCGATTCTTGTTTTGGGATCCGACCGACGATCCGGTC
>NZ_JH605006.1:4131-8040 GCF_000250875.1 Sutterella parvirubra YIT 11816
ACTCCGCCCGGCGGAACGTCCGGCGTTCGTACCCCTGCGTGAGCGTCATCGTGCCGCCTTCCTGCGTGACGACGTAGCTGTGCGTGAAGCCCATCTCGCCGCCCGAGGCGGTCTTGACGACGCCCTTCAATTCCATGAGGCCGCGGTAGCACGTGTACGTGCGCGCCTCGCGGTTCGCGAACCCGAAGGACGTCACCTTCCCGTCCGCCGCGAAGACGTAGCCCTGTTCGCCCGTCACGCCGGCCGTCGTTTCGATCCAGCGGCCCACGACGTCCTCAACCCCGGGATTCCCGATCCCGTAGATGCCGCAGCCCGTGAGCGCGGCGGCGGAGGTGACGGTGAGAGCGGTGAGGAAGTGACGGCGAAGCATGGTTTTTGTCCGGTGGGGATGGGTGAAATGGGATGCCTTCATTCTACGGGAGCGCCCTGACGATTGGACAACTTAAGGTTTCCAACAGCAACGGTACGCGAACTTCGGCCACCCTATTTCGACCCACGCCCGCTAAGATGAACGGATGCGTCGGCCCTTCCCGGCCGCCCTTCCCTCACCCTCATCCCGGAGGCTTCATGGAACGCATCCTCGTCATCGGCGCGGCCGGTCAGATCGGCTCCGAACTCGTCCCCTACATGCGTGAGCGCGGCTACACGGTCGTGGCCGGCACGAGCGGGCGGACGCCGCTGCCCCCGCATCTGGCCGACGGGCCTTCCGAGACGGTGAACTTGATGGACACCGAGGCCTTGAAGCGCATCGTGGAGCGGCATCGGATCGACACCGTGATCAACCTCGCGGCGATTCTCTCGGCAACGGCCGAGGCAAAGCCTTTCGCCGCTTGGAGCGTGGGCGTCAACGGGGTCATCGGGCTCCTTGAACTCGCGCGCGAGATGAAGCTCTCGGTCCTGACGCCCAGCTCCATCGGGGCCTTCGGGCCGGAGACGCCCCGGAATCCGACGCCGCAGGACACGATCCAGCGCCCGAAGACGATCTACGGCATCACGAAGGTCGTGGACGAGCTTCTTGGCGACTACTACCGCGCGAAGTACGGCGTCGATGCGCGGAGCCTGCGCTTTCCCGGCCTCATCAGCTACGTGACGCCCCCGGGCGGCGGCACGACAGACTACGCGGTCGAGATCTACTGGGAGGCTGTGAGAAGGGGCCGCTATGCCTCGCCCCTGGGTCCGGAGACGCGCCTTCCGATGATGTTCATGCCGGACGCGCTCCGCGCGACCGTGGAGGTCATGGAGGCCGACGCGGAGAAACTGAAGCACTTCAACGCGTTCAACGTCGCTGCCTTCTCCTTTACGCCGGACGAGATTGCGGAGAGCATCCGCCGGAAGCTCCCCGGTTTTGAGCTCACGTACGCGGTGAAGCCCAACCTCCAGGCGATCGCGGACGGTTGGCCGCAGGTGTTGGACGACCTGGCGGCGCGGGAGGAATGGGGTTGGAGGCCGGAGTACAGCCTCGACGCCATGACGGACGTGATGCTCGCGGAAGTCGCGAAGCGGGTCTGACCTGAAAACACCCCGGCGAAAACTTCCGCCCTATGGGTATCTACGCGTACACGGCTTTCCCTTCCGACCCGAAACCGCCGGAGAACCCCGTCAATCAGGCCTGTCAAAGGCATTTTTCACGAATACCTGACACCGCGCTCTTCAACACAGCGCTTTGCCTAAACGCGACGCGGGCGGCCTCCCCCAAGGGAAGCCGCCCGTAGCCGTGTTCAGGAAGACTTTTCGATCAGCTCACAAGGCTCAGAACTTGTGCACCATGCCGACGATGTACTCGCAGATGCGCTCCGCAGCATCGGGGTGCGCCGCTTCGTACTTGTCGGAATAGTTCGCCTTGATGAAGTTCCCGGCCGTGTACATGTACGTGGTGGGACTCAACTTGTAGGTGAAGCCCAGGGTCGCCTGAATCGTGTCCATCGAGAGGTCGGAGTCGCGGGAGCCCTCGAAGTCGCCGTAGCCGACGCCCATCTTGACCGTGCCGCCGAAGGCGGGGACGTCGGCGCCCAGGTTGATGCCGAAGCCGTCGACGCCGGACGCCACCGAGAAGGTCGTGGTCTTCGCGGCCTTCTGGTAGTCCTGGAAGTACTGGCCGTAGGCGTAGAGCTTCATGACGCCGAAGTCGTACGTGCCGGCGAGGTTGAGCGACATGGCGTCGTCCAGCTTCGTGTCGCCCGCGGCGGGCTGCGCCCAGTTGATCGTTTCGACGCCGGCCACGACCATCAAGCCGGCCGCGCGGTAGCGGGCGGCGATAGCGCCCATGCGTTCGACCGTGGTCTTGCCTTCGACGCCCTCGCCGTAGTTCTTCGCGTCGGTGCCGAGCGAATACTGGGCGGTCACGTCGAAGCCGCCGAAGTTGGGCGTACGGTAGTTGATGGTGTTGTCGATGAATTCGTAGCCGAGCGCGGTCACCTGGAGGTGGCCGCCCACGTCGCCCCAACCGCAGGAGAACGGGCTCACCGCCGCGCCGAAGAGCGCGTAGGTGCCGTTGTCGCCGACCACGGGGCCGAGGCGCCCGAACGACACCTGACCGAAGTCGCCCGAGAGCGTGAGCGACGCTTCGCGCCCGAAGATGCGGCCGTCCTGACCCATCGCGCCAGAGTCCGCGCTGAAGCCGTTTTCAAGGACGAAACCGACCTTCATGCCGTTCCCGAGGTCTTCCGTGCCCTTCATACCGAAGCGCGAGCCCGAGTTCATGCCGGAATTCATCTTGAAGGTGGTGTCGGATTCGCCCTGAACCGGCGTGCGGTGCTGGAGCGATAAGCCGTAGTCGACGAGACCGTAGAGCGTCACGTCGGCGGCCTGGGCCTGGAAGGAGGTGAGCGCGGCGGCGAGGCCGAGCGCGATGAGCGTCTTCTGCATTTCGAAGTCCTTGCGGCGCGGCGGCGCTTCCCGGTCCGCACGGACGACGTTGGGAGTTCGCGTCGTGCGGAGCTTGGTTCGTGCCGGAAGAGCGTCGGCGCCAGTTGGTGGTTGATGAATCTACTCGTCGGCGGCTCTGAGAGTCGAATGCGAACCGCCGGAGACGGGTGTCATCCTCAAGTTGGGTGTAGGACCTAGGTCAAAGGAAGAAGAGGACGCTCAAATCCCTCCTCCAAGAAAAACAAGGGCTTGCCTATGCACAACTCAGCCAAAAGAGTTATGAAGACATAGAGGTTTACCCTTAGCCAAGCTTTTTCGACCCCGATGCCGCACCCATTCCACCCCCTTCCGCTCAGTCGAGCAGCACGCGGAAGAGCCCGTAGGCCTCGCGGTCGAGGTCGCGCCTGGCGGTCATCCGGATTTCCATGAAGCAGGAGCCGCCCTGCGCCGCACCGGAAGCCGCACTCGCGGGGCGTTGGTTCGCGTCCCGCATCGCGCGGTAGAGGCGGTGCGAACCGTCGGCAAGCGACGCCATGGCGTCCAAGGCGCCGCACCCGCCGAAGTGATGCACGAAGCGGCGGCCTGCCGGGAAGTATTCGACGACGTCGTTCAACGGGAGTCCCAACTGCTTCACGGCGGATTCGCCCACCAGCATCCCCCAGACGGCGTTCTTCCTGAAGAAGTCGTCAAGGGGCGGGGGCTCCGCGCCCTCGTCGCCGAAGGCGCACGCGGGCGGCGTGAAGCGCAGCGCCGACTTCACGATCGGCATCCCCTCCATCCAGGCGGGGAGGATGTCGTAGATGCGTTCATCCTTGATGAAGTCCGTGCCGTTCGCGTGCGGGAGGAAGTAGAAGCCTTCACTTCGCCGGATCTCCCAGTCGTCGGGCTTCTCGAAGCGCTCGCGAAGCCAAGCCTCCACCTTTTTGACCTCCGCCAGAACGGCCTCTTCGCGGCGGATCTTCGCTTCCAAGGACGCCCGCACGTCGCGGAGCGCATCCGCCGCTTCCGCGCCGGTGCGCTCGTAGATCATGGGCCCCATCTCGC
>NZ_JH605007.1 GCF_000250875.1 Sutterella parvirubra YIT 11816
GAGTAGATTCGGTTAGATCTATCAGTACGGACACCGAACAGGATGCCCCTCCGTCAGGGCGCGTCCGACTCGCGCTCCAGCGACCCCGCCTCGCGCTTCGCGGCGCGAAGCGAAATCTCCATCGTGCGGCCGCTCCGGAGCACTTTGAGCTTCACGACGGTGCCCGGAGGCGTCGCGGCGATCTGCTGCAGGAGGCGGTTGACGCGCTCCGTCCTCACGCCGTTCATCTCAAGGATCACGTCGAAGTGGCGGAGCCCCGCCGTGTCGGCGGGCGTGCCGGGGAGCACCCGGCGGACCATGACGCCGGCCGGGACGCCCAACCCCAGGTCGCGCGAGAGCTCTTCCGTGAACTGACGCGGAATGAAGCCGAGGTAGCCGCGGCGGACGTCTTCGCCTTTCAACATCGCGGGGAGCACCTGCCGGATGATCGAGGTCGGGATCGCAAAGCCGATCCCGACGAAGCCTTCCGAGTGCTCGGGCGAGAAGATCGCGGTGTTGATGCCGATGAGGCGCCCTTCGAGGTCGATCAATGCCCCGCCCGAATTCCCCTGGTTGATGGCGGCGTCGGTCTGGATGAAGTCTTCGTAGTTGTTCAACCCCAGGCCGTGGCGGCCCAAGGCGGAGACGATCCCCATCGTCACGGTCTGGCCGACGTCGAAGGGGTTCCCGATCGCGAGCACGACCTGACCGATCTTGAGCTCGCGGCTGTCGCCCAACTCAATGACGGGGAGGTCCTCACCCTTGATGACGAGCGTCGCGAGATCCGTCTCGGCGTCGCCCCCGGCCAGGGTCGCTTCGAACGTGCGTCCGTCGGGGAGCGCGACGTGAAGGTTGGGCGCTTCCTCGACGACGTGGTAATTTGTGAGGACGTGGCCGTCCTTCGAGACGATCACGCCCGACCCCAGGGGGTGGAGTTCGCGCTCGGGCGAGGCGTTCCAGTCGGAACCCGTCTCCTCGGCGCCGTCCCCCGGCGTCGTCGTGCGCGTGAAGATGTTGACGACGGCCGGCGCGGCCCGGCCGACGGCGTCGCTGTAGTCGCCGCGCGGGCCCTCGACGGGCGCCTCGTGCGGGGACGACGTCGTGAGCACGTACGCCCAACCCACCGCGCTCGCGATGGTGACGGCTTGGGCAAAGATCAACCAGAGTCGACGGAGCATGGGTCGGCCGGATAAAGGAATGGGAAGAGAGAAGGAAATGAAGCTCGCGGAATTGACGGCTTGGTTGGACCGCTATCTGGAAGCGGAACGGTTTTCTGATTATGCCCCCAACGGTCTTCAGGTTGAGGGGAAGGCGGACGTCCGGCGCATCGTCACCGCGGTGACGGCGAGCCGAGCCGCGATCGAATACGCCGTGAGCGTGGGCGCCGACGCGCTTCTCGTGCACCACGGCTGGTTTTGGAAGGGCGAGCCCGCGCCCGTCGTCGGGATGAAGGCGAAGCGCATGCGCCTCATGATGAAGGCGGACATGTCCCTGGTCGCCTATCACCTCCCGCTCGATGCCCACCCCGAGGTCGGGAACAACGCGCTTCTCGCGAAGATGCTCGGGATCACCTTGGAGACGCGAAGCGGCTTCTACGACCTTCTTCATGTGGGGACGTTGGCCGAACCCGTCCCGGCGCGGGTTTTCGCCCGCCGCGTCGCCGAAGCCTTGGGGCGTGAGCCGCAGCTTTTCGGCGACGGCGAACGCATGGTGAGGCGGATCGGCTGGTGCTCGGGCGCCGCACAGGGGGAACTCTCCGCGGCCGCCGCCCAAGGGGCGGATCTCTACCTCTCCGGGGAGATCTCGGAGCGCACCTGGCACGAGGCGCGCGAGGAGGACGTTCCGTACCTCGCCTGCGGACACCACGCGACGGAGTGCTGTGGGATCAAGGCTTTGGGCGAACTTTTGGCCGAAACCTTCCCCGAACTCGAGGTTTCCTTCTACGACGACCGCAATCCGGTTTGAAGTAAGTGAAAACCCTTAAAAATTTGGTGTTTTCGAAAGGGCTTCGGTAAAATGGTAGCCCTTTCGCTTCCGATCGTCCCAGGCGCGCACCTCCATCCCGCGCGCAACTGAGGGAAGCCGCTTTTTTCCATTGGCTGCGAGGTAAGTACCGCCATGATGACGCTTTACTCGGGACCGACGTGCCCCTTCTCCCACATGAGCCGCATCGTTTTGAACGAGAAGGGCTGTGAATTCGAAGTCGAGTCGATCGACCTTGAGGGCATTTCCGAAGAGATGAAGACGCAGTTCCTGCAGCTGAGCCCGTACCGCGAGCTCCCGGTGCTCGTCGAACGCGACCTCATCCTCTACAACGTCAACGTCATCAACGAATACATCGACGAGCGCTTCCCGCACCCGCAGCTCATGCCGACGGAGCCCGTCTCCCGTGCGCGCACGCGTCTCTTCCTGCAGATCTTTGAACGCGATCTGATGCCCTTCGTGCGCATGCTCGAAGCCCGCCGCGCGAGCGACGAGCAGAAGGCGCTCGCCCGCCGCCGCATCCTCGCGTGCCTGCAGGTGCTCTCGATGCGCATCGGCCCGACGAAGTTCATCTTCGGCGACGAATTCCAGATGATCGACGCGGTGCTTGCCCCGATCCTCTGGCGCCTGCCCCACTACGGCATCGAACTTCCGCCCGAAACCGAACGTCTCATGACCTACGCCGAGCGTCTCTTCTCGCGCCAGTCCTTCATCGACTCGATGACGGCGCAGGAACGCTCGATGCGCCGCTGATCCGGCCCGGCCGAAGGAGTGAAGGCATGTCCGACATTCTGAAGGACCCGGTGGCGCTGAGCGGCCTTCGCGGCAAGGTGATCGAGGAGATCCGCGCCTGGTGCGAAGAGCGCGGGCTCGAAACCTACGTCTGGATCAAAGTCGACGAACACTGCGCGGTCGACCGCCGTTTCGTGAACGAACACCGCGTGATCTGCCTCGACATCTCCACCGACGCGGTGGACGTCGTGGAGATCGTCGACGGGTGGATCGCCTTCCGCTGCGACTTCCAGGATGCGCCCAACTCGCTCGTCTGCGCGCCCCTGACGCGCGTCCTGCAGGTGGGCCCGGCGGACGATCCCTCTCAGGGCGTGCGCTTCTTCGAGAAGGCCACGGCGCCCGAATTCCGCGACACGTGTCCGTACCCGGCCGCGGTCTACGGGACCGAGGGCGTGGTGAAGCGCTTCCGCCCGCACCGCCGCAATTCCTAATTCCAAAAGGCGTTTCCGATATAATCGCGCCTTCCGCCTCTTTAGCTCAGTTGGTAGAGCAACCGCCTTGTAAGCGGTAGGTCGTCCGTTCGAGTCGGACAAGGGGCACCAATTCAAGAATCCCGTACCGTTCATTGCGGTGCGGGATTTTTATTTCAATGCATCGTGTGTGCACCCACATACCTTCCCGTCCGCCTTAAGGCGCTTCGCGGATCCCGCCCGTAGAATCTTCGCTGAGGAACAGTAAAGAAATAAAATTTACT
>NZ_JH605008.1:0-11834 GCF_000250875.1 Sutterella parvirubra YIT 11816
GACTAGGGAAGATGGGATCTCGAATCTACTCATGCTTGGATATACATAAGTAGATTCGGTTAGATCTATCAGTACGGTGGAATCCCTTCCGCCGCAGCGGGACCGCACCCCGCCGGATCCTCGACGACGTCTCGCTCACGCTCATGCGCGGGGAGGCCGTGGCGGTGGTGGGTGCGTCGGGCGCGGGAAAGAGCACGCTCGGGCGCGTGATCCTGGGGTTGGAGGCCCCGACGGTGGGTGGGATTGCGGAGCATCCGGACGGCGGCGCCCTGAGAAATACCGTCGTCTTCCAGGATTCGGGGGATGCCGTCAACCCTACGTGGACGATCGGGCGGATCGTCAACGAGGCGGCCGCGGTCCGCGGGGAGAAGCTCTCCGAGGAGGGCATCGCGAACCTCCTCGTCTCGGTGGGACTGCCCGCGTCCTACGCGGGGCGCCATCCCCACGAGGTTTCGGGCGGGGAGCTCCAACACGCTGCGCTCGCGCGCACCATGGCGGCGAAGCCCGATCTCACGGTCTTCGACGAGGCGCTGGCAAGTCTCGACGCGTCCGTCCGGGACGACGTCACGGAACTCCTCCTCACGCTCAAACGCCCCGACGAAACCTGGCTCTTCATCACGCACGACCTCGTTTCCGCCGCGCGGCTCTGCGGCCGGGTGGTCGTGATGGAGGCGGGGAGGGTCGTGGAGTCTGTGCGCTCTTCTGATCTGAAACTGGCGAAGAGCCCGGCGCTCCGGCGCCTCCTCAAGGACGCGGCGGAACTCTACGGGCACTGAGGGGCGGCGCCGCGCGCGTGCATCAGCCGTTGCGCCGACCTCAAGTCTTCCGCGCCCTGCGGTAACATGGGCGGCACTTTCCTCCAAGGAGCGCCCGATGCCCCGAGTTTCCGAAGAAGAGTAGCGCGAAGTCCGCGAGGTTCGCCAAAAGGTCGCCAACGGCGACGTCTACGTCTACGAGGTCACGTACGAGCGCGATCCCGAGACGAACCGCAGAGTGTAGGTCGCAAAGCGCACGTTGGGGTGCGCAAGCTCCTGCTTCTTTCGGTCGGCGAAGGTCTCCGCCCCGTCGCCTTTGCGGAGCCTTCGGTCTACTTCCGGACGGGATCGGAGATATGTGCGTCGCTCGGCGGCTTGAAGGCACAATCGCCCTGCGAGCCGGTGATGGTTTCCGGACCGGAGTTGAGCAACATCACCACCTCCAAGACCGCGACCGAAACCAAACTCGAGGACTTGGCCGTGGAGGGCACGCCCTTCGTGCTCACCATGGACGATTCGGTTCTGCAGGAGCCGTGGCTCCGCAAGGCCGTGATCGAGCAGGAGAAGGCGCTCGAGAGCTACGACATCCGGGGCCAAAGCGGCGGAGACGTCGGCATCGCGACGATCAGGCGGGAGTTCACCTTCGAGGTGCGGAAGCCGGATTCGGACGAGCTTGAAACCGTCACGCGCGAGCTCTTCGTCCACATCTGCAAGGATTGGCGCGCTTGGCGCATGGAGAACGATCGGCTTGTGGATACGCTTTGGGACCTCAAGAAGGCCGTTGAAGCCGAGCAAAGGCATTTCACGCCGGGCGCTTTGGAGCTCATCCAACGGCATTTCGAGATCCGGCCGAAGAAGGTGGGCGAAGTTGCCAACTCCGGAAAACCGATCCCGGGCGATTGGGTGGCGGAGTTCATCGACGGAGCGCAGTACGAGGCGGAGGCGACGATGAGCGTTTTCGTCATCGTCTCGAACGCGATCGAGGATCCCCTCGAAGCACTGTGGGCGCATCGGACGCGTGAGACTGTGGAGGAACACTTCGCGCTCTGCCGCGACGGGTTCGAGCGCCGTTGGAGCGACGTCCTCACCGGGCGGCGCTTCGCGCAGTTCCTCGCGCTCTGCTACAAGACGTTCTTTGAGCGGGCCGTGGAGAAGGCCCGGCAGAATGCCGGACACGGAGCGGGAGCGCCGATGGAGACGGATGCGGCCGAGCTTCTTCGGAAATGGCTGAAGGGCCCCGACATCGTGCGCTTCCTTGACGAATTCGCCCGGGTCGACGCGAGGCTGACCCGAAGCATGACTGACGACCGCATGCCCTGGATCCGGGCCCGCGACGTCCGCTTCCTGGAGTTGATCGGCTACAAGGAGCTGCCCGACTTCTGAGGGTGAATGGAGAGAGGCCCGGGATTTACCGGGCCACTCTCCTCAGCGCTTGATGCGCTTCAATCGTCTCACGGCAGTACGATCCGCCCGACGCCGTCGGCGATCTCGATCTTCGTGCCGTAGGGCTCAGAGAGCTCGGCCAAATGCTTGAGCGTGTCTTCGCACTTTGAGAGCACCGGTACACCGCGGCGCGGACGCGCAGTCGTCATGCCCAGATCGACCGGGTAGAGTCGCATCTCCGTGATCTTCCCATCTTCGACCGTCCAACTCGGAAGAACGGCGCGCCAAACTTCGGGATTGATGACGTCGCCCTTCGTGCCGTTGCCGCTGCGGTGGTTCATGTAGGCACCAATCTTGGTGTCCTGCGGGAGGTTCTTGTTGGCGAAGGCATCGAAGGGCTGCCGGGCGATGGTTTCCGTTTCGAAAATGAACTTCCCGATCGAGTAGAAGATCACGCTGCCCTTCCAACACTCGACGCCGCGGAGCTGATGCGGTCCGTGACCGAGCACGACGGAAGCGCCGGCTTCAACGCACTTGCGGCAGAAGGTTTCCATGAACATCGGCGCCTTCATGATGTCCGGGCCCTTCATTTCGTGCGTGTGAACGCTAACGATCACGATGTCTGCCTGACGGCGGGCTTCTTCGATTTCCTGAAGCGTGCGTTCCAAATCCTTGGGATTCGGCGAAGTTTTGTTCCACTCTTCACCCTCCGTCAGCATGAAATTCATGTTGCCGAGCGGAAGCGTGCCGACTGGGAACGGATTACGGTAGCCGCGGGCAATCAGCGATTCCGTACGGGCATTGATTTCGAGTTCACGTGCCATCTCAAAGTGTTCGGCGTTGACGTGATGAACTGTCTTGAAGCGAAGAGGGTTGAGGCCGGGGCGTCCAACCATTTCTCCGTTCTGGCCGTCGGCGGCGGCTGCGGGGTCGAGCGTCGACGTGATGCCGATCAGCGCCACGCGGGCTTCGGCCGTTTCGAGGTACGCTGCGCGGGAAGCATCCTGGAGCGTCATGCCGGTGCCCGCAAAAACCATGTCGCGCTCACGAAGATGCTTGATGGTCGCGACGATGCCGCCCTGACCGAAGTCGCCCGAGTGGTTGTTCGCGGTGTTGAAGAAGTTGAACCCCATGCGGCAGATGTCGTCGAGGGTGCGCGGATCGCTCATCGCCCAGGTGCCGCCCGACGTGGCGGCCGGATAGCCTTCCTGATCATGGAAGGTCGATTCGAGATTGACGAAGCGGACGTCGTGGGATTCGACGAGGGCCTTGAGTTCGTTGAAGCCGGGGTAGCCCGCTTCGGGAATGCGCCGCGTGATGAAGCTGTCGCCTGCGGCGATAAAGGTGGTCTTCATGGTCTGAACTCCTTGTTTGATCGTGCGGTCGGATTGTGGTCAGTGCTTGGCGCGGTTGTAGATTTCGCGAACGAGCTCGGAAGCAACGACGCCGCATTTGCACATGAAGACTTGTTCGCCCGTGATGGAGGCAATTTCTTTGATTTCAGGGACCGCATCGAGCAGGACCTCAATGCCCACGGGCTTGTGGCCGGAGCCTACGCCGTAGTCCGTCAGGGCGAGGCTGTTCGAACCGCGGCTTGCAATCGTTCCGCCGGTCGCAAGAATGGCGACCTTGGGTGGAGACGTCGCAGGGGCTTGTTCAGGCTTGGTTGAGGAGGCCGCAAAGGAGGGTGCGGCAGCGAGCGCGATGGATGCGCTCAAGAGGGAGCGACGTTGCATGAGTATCTCCTTCGGGATGTTGGTGGTCGAAGAGGTTTCCACATGGGGAGCGAAACCTTCTATTCCCGAGTTGCGGAAACTGTGTGGAGGGGATCTATGCACCGTGTCGTACGAACGTTTCGTGGAGCGCAACGATTCTGTGGGTGTGTCAAACGACGAAGAGGCCCGGGAATCCCGAGCCTCTCCTTCAGCGGTCAGACTTCGACCTTATTCGACGTCGCGCATCGCCACGAGCCGCTTGAACGCCGCCTTCATGTCGTCCGAGACGAGCTTCGAGCGGCTCTCAAAGAGCGTGCGGTAGCGGCGCACCATGGCGGGATCCGCCTTGTAGTCGCCGTTCAAAGCGATCACGCCCGCCAAGGTCTTCTTCACGTCCTCGACGTTTTCCGCACCCGACGTGGCCCACGCCCCGAAGACGCAGTTCGTGAGCACCGCGCCGCCCGGGTTCTTGTAGCGGACGATGTCGGCGTTCAACATGTCGGCCTTGATCTGGTTCCAGAGGTCGTCGCGCGAACCGCCTTCCGTGACGGTGATGCGGGTGAGGTCGACGCCGGCCGCACGGTAGTTGTCCGCGAGCCCCATGTAGTCGTAGCCGATCCCTTCCAAAACGGCGCGCCACATGACGAACTGGTCGTCGTCCATCGTCATGTTGAGGAAGCACCCGGAGGCGTCCTTCTCGTCACCCGAGCCGCCGGTGAGGTACGGCAGGAACAAGACGCCGCGCGAACCCGCGGGGACCTTCGCGGCGCCGTCGGACAAAACCTTGTAGTGCGAGCCGTCTTCGGCCTTCTGGCAGACGTTGTCCTTGAACCAGCGGAGCGCCAGCCCGCCCGTGCGCACGAACCCCCAGTAGAAGTACGTGTCGGGGAGCGTCCCCGAATTGAAGACCAAGCCCATACCCGGGCGGGAGAGTTCGGGGACGATGCCGGACGTGGAGACGCAGAACATCGCGCAGGTGCCTGCGACGTCGACCCCCTGACCCGCGCCGAAGACGCCGGAACCCAGCATCGACTGCATCGTGTCGCCAGCACCCGCAAGGATCGGAATCCCGGCGGGGAAGCCCGTCTTTTCGGCCATCTCGGGGCAGAGCGTCCCGATCTGGTCCCAGGGCTTGACGATGCGGGGCATGTGCTTCGGATCGATGCCGAGGATTTCGAGCTGCTCTTCGGACCAGACCTTTTCTTCGACCTTGTACCCGAGGCCCCAGCCCGACATCGTGCCCCAGTCGATGAAGGCGTCTTCGCCCTTGAGGCCCGCCAAGCTCATGAGGATGTACGGGGCGTCGTGCACGAACTTGACGACGCGGGTCATTTCGTCGGGCATGTTCTTCGCGAACCAGCGCGCGAACATCGCCGGGAACATGGGGGAGGCCTCGGGGTTCCCCGTTTCGCGCCCGAAGATCTCAAGGCCGCGGGCATTGAGCGCCTCAACGTCTTCCGTCGTGCGGCTGTCGAGGTAGTTGATGTAGGGGGTGACGGGACGGCCTTCGGCGTCGATGCCGCAGATCCCGCAGATCACGCCGTCGCCCATGATGGAGACGACTTCGGACGGATCGCGCCCGAGTTCCTTCAAACGCGGGGAGAGCTTCGCCATGCACTTGACGCAGCAGTCGAGGTAGTTGTCCACGTCCATCTGCACCCACCCGGGCTGCGGGTAGGTGAGGGTGGTGGGCAGGCTTTCGGCCGCGACGAGTTCAAAGTTTTCGTCGTAGACCGCAACCTTCACGCTCTGCGTGCCGGCGTCGAAACCCATGTAGAGCTTTCCCATGCGTCGTTCTCCTTGTTCGGGAAGGTGGTTGTTTCGTGGGTCCGTGCGCCGCAGTCCGCGGAGCCGCCCGCGGTTCGGGGGGGCGGCTGCCGACGCGTCGGGAGAGAAGACGGGGCACGGGTTTTTGCTTAAGGCAATCCCACAAGTTTAGCGAATGAGGAGGACCGTCGGAAAGGGGCCGTTGCAGTGATTTGCACCTACCTTGAACGGTGGCCGGAACGGGTGGGGCGGCTTCTGCCGCCCCGCGGGTCGAACCCGGTCCTCCTCACGCCGACGCCTCATTTCAGTTTCCCGGTCCGCATCTTTCGCCGCACCCGGCACCTCCTCCGGGTTGGCCGGAGAACCCTCCGATAGTTCCGCTTCCGGCGCTTCTTCAGTCCGCCCGTCAACGCCCTCCGGACATCCCTCCGGGCGCCCCGTCGAACCCCATCAGGGAACCCTTCCTGTTTTGCAAAACGGCGGATTTTGCAAAAACGAACGGGCTAGGGTGAACCGCCTATCCGGCTTCTTTTCGGTCAACGGGGTGGCGCATCAGGCCTCAAAACAAGGGCGATCTGAGGTGTTTCTCCATTGACGGGGAAGAAGCCCGAGGCATAAGGTTTGATCTTGCAAAAAGTCGATTTTTGCAAAGGCGGATCCCTCAGCCTTTCAACTCCAGAAGAGAAGAAAAACGCTTCCGTGCTCCGGGACACAACGGAAACCGCGGAAGACCGCATCGGAAGGGTCCGGCGAGGGCCTTCCCGGCCCGACCGGCCCGCCCGATGCGCCCCATTTCAACGTTTCGAAGGACCACGACATGACAGATCCCGACGTTCGCCACGTATCCCAACCCGGCCGCGTGCTGATTTTCGACACGACGCTTCGCGACGGCGAACAGGCCCTATCGCGAAGCCTCTCCGCCGAACAGAAGCTTCACATCGCGCTGGCGTTGGAAAACCTCGGGGTGGACGTCATCGAAGCGGGTTTCCCGATCTCGTCCGACGGTGACTTCGAAGCGGTCAGGATGATCGCGCAGCGGCTCAAGACCGCGACGCCCTGCGGGCTCGCGCGTGCGGTGGCCAAAGACATCGACGCCTGCGGCGAAGCGCTCCGCGTGGCGGACCACTTCCGCATCCACACGTTCATCGCGACGAGCGCGATCCATACCAAAGAGAAGCTCAGGAAGTCCTACGACGAAATCGAAGCGATGGCGGTCGCGGCCGTGAAGCACGCCCGCCGCTACACGGACGACGTCGAGTTCTCGTGCGAGGACGCCGGCCGCACGGATCCGGACCAGCTCTGCCGCATGGTGGAGGCGGCGATCCGCGCAGGGGCCACCACCGTCAACATTCCCGACACCGTGGGCTACACGGTCCCGACCGAATTCGGCGGCATCATCTCGATGCTGATGAACCGCGTGCCCAACATCGACAAGGCGGTGCTCTCGGTCCACTGCCACAACGACCTCGGCATGGCGACCGCGAACTCCTTGACGGCCGTCGAAATGGGCGCGCGCCAGATCGAGTGCTGCGTGAACGGCCTGGGCGAGCGCGCCGGGAACTGTTCGCTCGAAGAAGTCGCGGCCGCGATTCATCTGCGCGGGGCACGTCTGGGCGACGTCCACACCGGCATCAAACTCAACCAAATCGCCCGCACGAGCGCGTTGGTCGCGAAGATGACGAACGAACCGGTCCCGAACCACAAGGCGATCGTGGGCGGGAACGCCTTCGCGCATTCGTCCGGCATCCATCAGGATGGCGTCTTGAAGAACCGCTCCACCTACGAAATCCTCACGCCCGAAATGCTGGGCTTCGACGGGAACGTCATGCACATGACGGCGCGCTCGGGCCGGCACATGGTGAAGTCGACCCTGACGGCCTTGGGCTACCCCGAGGGGAGCTACAACCTCGACCAGCTCTACGCGAAGTTCCTCCAGCTCGCTGACCGCAAGGGCCAGGTCCACGACTACGACCTCGAAGCGCTCCTCTTCTCGATGAGCCTGGAGCAGGCGGACGACGCCTTCACGCTGGAGCGCTTCAGCGTGATGACGGGTTCGGGCGAAGTGGATCCGACCGCGACCGTGGTCGTCCGCTGCGGGTCGCGCACCCGCACGGAAGCCTCGACCGGGAACGGTCCGGTCGACGCGATCTACAACGCCGTGACGCGCCTCACCAACCTCAAGACGAAGCTCCTCACCTACGTGATCGAAGCGAACGGCGAGGGCATGGACGCGTTGGGCCGCGTCAACGTCTCGGTCCTCTACGACGAGCGCAAGTTCTACGGCTCGGCCGTGTCGGACGACGTTCTGGAAGCGTCCACGCTCGCGTTCCTCAACGCCTTGAATGCGGTGGAACGCCACCGCCGCGTCGCCGCGGCGAAGGCCGAGAAGGCCGACAAACCCAACGACCAGAAGCTTCAGGTCGATACCCCCTGATGAGCTCTGACCCTGAGGTCACCCTCCGGCAACCCTTTCTCCTGTCCCTCCCGGGCCGTCCTTCTGATGAAGGCGGGCGGCTTCCGGGAGGACGACCACGATCCGAATACTTTCTCCATCCGCAACCGACATGACCACGAATACCCCCGCCAACACCCTGATCGCCGTCCTCCCCGGGGACGGGATCGGCCCCGAAGTGATGAAGCCCGCCGTTGAGGCCGTGAAGCTCGCGGGCGCCTTGGAAGGCCTCAGCTTCACGTTCGAAGCCGCCCTCGTGGGCGGCGCCGCGATCGACGCGGTCGGGAAACCCCTGCCGGACGAAACCGTCGCCCTTTGCGACCGTGCCGCGGCGATCCTGTTCGGCAGCGTCGGCGGCCCCAAGTGGGACCACCTCCCGCACAAGGACCGTCCGGAAGCCGGGGCGCTCCTGCCCCTGCGCAAACGCTACGGGCTCTACGCGAACCTGCGCCCGGCGAAGATCTTCCCCGGGCTCGAATCCCTCTCGCCCCTTCGCGCCGACATCAGCGCGAAAGGCTTTGACGCGCTGGTCGTGCGTGAACTCACCGGCGGCATCTACTTCGGGACGCCCAAGGGCGAAGAGACGGTGGAGGGCGTCACGCGCGCCTTCGACACCGAGAACTACAGCGAACCCGAGGTCGTCCGCATCGCCCGCGCGGCCTTTGAAGCGGCGCGCGGGCGCAGGAAGCTCGTGACGAGCGTCGACAAGGCGAACGTGCTGGCGACCTCCCGCCTCTGGAGGCGCGTCGTTGAAGACGTCGCGAAGGACTACCCCGACGTCACGCTCGAGCACTGCTACATCGACAACGCGACGATGCAGCTCATCAAGGACCCCGCCCACTTCGACGTGGTGCTCACTTCGAACATCTTCGGGGACATTCTGTCGGATGAATGCGCCATGATCACGGGTTCGATGGGGATGTTGGCGTCCGCCTCCTTGGGGGAAGGCGGCTACGGGCTCTACGAACCCGCCGGCGGGTCGGCTCCCGACATCGCCGGGAAGGGCATTGCGAATCCGACCGCGCAGATCCTCTCCGCCGCGATGATGCTCCGCTACAGCTTCGGCGCGGAGCGCGCCGCCGCGGCGATCGAGCGCGCGGTGAGCGAAACGTTGGCCGCCGGGATCCTCACGGGCGACGTCGCCCGCGGAGGGAAGGCGGTCGGCACGGCCGAATTCGGCGCGGCGGTGTGCGGGCGCATCCGCTGAAGCCCAAGACCCATGGAAGAACAACGACAACAGATGACGGTGACCCAAGTGAACCACGCTTCGAAGACCCTCTACGAGAAGCTCTACGACCGCCACGTCGTGGCCGCCCCCGAGGGTGAGATTCCGCTCCTCTACATCGACCGCCACCTCGTCCACGAGGTGACGAGCCCGCAGGCCTTCGCGGGGTTGGACGCCGCGGGCCGCAAGGTCCGCCGCCCGGACCTGACGTTGGCGACCACCGACCACGACATCTCGACCCAGGCGCAGACCTTGGACGTCTGCTCCGAAGCCGCCAAGGCTCAGGTGGGCGCGCTCATCAGGAACACCGCGAACCATCAGGTGCGCTTCTACGGCCTTGGGAACGAGCGCCAGGGGATCGTGCACATCGTGGGGCCGGAAACGGGCTTCACGCTCCCCGGCACGACGGTCGTTTGCGGCGACAGCCACACGGCGACGCACGGCGCCTTCGGCGCGCTCGCCTTCGGGATCGGGACGTCGGAGGTCGAACACGTCCTCGCGACGCAGACCCTCCGCCAGCCGAAGCTCAAAACCATGCGCATCAACTGCCGCGGGAAGCTCCAGCTCGGTTTGGCCGCCAAGGACCTGATCCTCGCGATCGCGCGCCGCATCACGACGGCGGGCGGCACCGGCCACGCGATCGAATTCGCGGGCGAAGCCGTCGAGGCGCTCTCGATGGAAGGCCGCATGACGCTCTGCAACATGGCGATCGAAGTGGGCGCGAAGGCGGGGATCGTCGCACCCGACGAAACCACGTTCGCGTACGTGAAGGGCCGTCCCTTTGCGCCCAAGGGCGAGGACTGGGACCGCGCCGTCGAAGACTGGAAGACCCTGAAGAGCGACCCCGACGCGAAGTTCGACACGGAAATCGAACTCGACGCTTCGGCGATCGTCCCGCAGGTCACCTGGGGCACGAACCCCGGGCAGACGATCGGCGTCACCGACGCGGTGCCGAACCCCGAACGCATGACGGACCCGGTGGAAAAGCACGGCGCCGAAGCCGCGCTCGCGTACGTGGAACTCACCCCCGACGCCCCGATTGCGGGGACCCCGATCGACACCGTCTTCATCGGCTCCTGCACGAACGGGCGCATCGAAGACTTCCGCGCGGCCGCGGCCGTCGTGAAGGGCAGGAAGGTCGCTCCGGGCGTGCGTGCGCTGGCCGTCCCCGGGAGCATGCAGGTCCGCCGCATGGCGGAAGAAGAAGGTTTGGACAAGATCTTCATCGAAGCCGGGTTCGAATGGCGCTGGCCGGGGTGCTCGATGTGCCTCGCGATGAACGACGACAAGGCGGCACCGGGCTCGCGCGTGGCGTCCACCTCGAACCGCAACTTCGTCGGCCGTCAGGGGCGCGGGAGCCGCACCCATCTGATGAGCCCCGCGATGGCGGCCGCGGCCGCTGTCACGGGCCGCATCACCGACGTCCGCACGCTTTTGAACGCCTGAACCCCACCATCGAGATACGAGGACACCAACCATGGAACCGCTCAAAACCCATACCGGCGTGGCCGTCCCGCTCGATGCGGGGAACGTCGACACCGACCAGATCATCCCGAAGCAGTTTCTGCTCGCCGTCGACCGGAAAGGCTTCGGAAAGCACCTCTTTCACCAGGCGCGCTATCTGGACGAAGCCGAAACGCAGCCGAACCCCGAGTTCGTGCTGAACAAACCGATCTACAAGGGGGCGTCGATTCTGGTTGCCCGCGAGAATTTCGGGAACGGCTCGTCGCGCGAACACGCCCCCTGGGCGCTTTTGGACTACGGCATCCGCGTCGTGATCTGCGCGTCCTTCGGGGACATCTTCCGCAACAACGCGTTGGGGAACGGGCTCCTCACCGTGACGCTCCCTGAAGCCGCGATTTCGGAATTGTTCGACGCGATGTACGCCGACCCCGGCATGAAGGTGACCGTGAGTCTCGAAACGATGACGGTCGAAGCGGCCGGCAAGTCCTGGGGCTTTGCGTTGGACGACTTCCGCCGCCGCACGATCATGGAAGGGTTGGACGCCATGGATCTCACCATGGCCCACGCCGCCGAGATCGAAGCCTACGAGGCGGGGCGTCCGGCGTGGATGAACCGGGCGCTCCAAGGGTGAGGCCCGCGGCGCCGGAAACCTGATTCCGCTCACGCTTCGTGACGAACACAAGGCCCGCAGGTTGGACGCCTGCGGGCCTTGATGTTCGTGGATTGGGAAGCTCAGAGGAGCATCGTCAGAGGACTCACTTCCCCGCCTTCGCGGCCGCCTCCCCGGCGATCAGCCCCGAGGCGAGCGCTTCGGTGAGGGACGCCCCGACCGGCACGGCCCCCTTCAGGAGACTCCCGTTCGCGGTCTCGCCCGCGGCGAAGAGTCCGGGGATGGGCTTCCCGGAGCGGTCCAAAACCGCCATGCCTTCGTTCGTCTGAAGGCCGCCCACGGTCCCGGCGATGCGCGGCCACAGCCGCACGGCGTAGTACGGCGTCTTCGTCACGGCGCGGAGGTGTTCCGCGGGCTTCCCGAAGGCGTCCTTCTTGGCGGCGACGCCTTCGTTGTAGGTCTT
>NZ_JH605008.1:11860-31400 GCF_000250875.1 Sutterella parvirubra YIT 11816
GCGACGCCTTCGTTGTAGGTCTTCATGGTCTGCGCCAGCGTCTCCGCGTGCACGCCCATGCGGCGGGCGAGCGTGAGCCAATCCGTGGCGTCGACGACGACCTCAAAGGTCAGGTACTTCGAGAAGGTCTCGGCGCGCTTCGCGTCCGCCGCGTCGAAGATCACCCAGGTGATGTCCTCCATCGCGGCCTTTTCGGTGAGATCAGGCACGGCTTCGTTCACGAACCGCACGCCGCGGCCGTTGACGAGCACGCCGTTCGGGATCCCGCCCGACAAAGCCACCGCACGGTCCAATTCCGCGTAGCGGGCGCCCAAGCCGCCCGCGATCACGTGCGCGTCCTCAAAGACCGCGGCGCCCGCGGTCTCCGCGATGCGGATCCCGTCGCCCGTCGACGTTTTCGCGGCGGTGGCGAAGGGCGTCAGCGCCGTCCAGCGCGGCATCGTCGAGATGACGCGCTCGATGTCGTAGGCGAACCCGCCCGTCGCCAGCACGACCGCCGGGGCGTCGACCTCGTAGCGGGTGGCGCCGTCCTGGGCGAGCACCCGCGTCACGGCGCCGTCGGAACCGTCGGCGCGCTCGATCTTGTAGAGCGCGGTCGAGGTGAGCATCTCAACCCCGGCCGCGCGGGCCGCGTCTTCGAGCTTTTTGACCAACACCATCCCCTCAACGGCGAGGCTCCCGGCGTTGTCGTTCTTGAAGTTGACGCCGAGCTCAGACAAAAGGGCGAGAAGCTGGGGCTCGGTCTTCCTGAGCGCCTCGCCCGCAGGCGTGGCGTCCCCGGTGTCGAGACTCGAAGGCTTCGAGAGCGAGCAGCAGGCCAAAGCGGTGGATCCGCCCAGCGTTTCGTGCTTTTCGATGAGAAGGACCTTCTTTCCCGCCTTCGCGGCGGTGAGCGCGGCGGTGAGACCAGAGCCGCCACCGCCCACGACCACCACGTCGGCCTTGACGGTCTTCCCGGGGAGGGTCGCGGGGTCGACCGCGCCGGCTTTCAAGAAGTCGTTCAGATCCCCGCCCGCTTCGGTGACGGCCTGAAAGACCGCGCGCAGAAGCGCGGTGGTCGATTCCGTCGCCCCCGACACGGTGTCGACGTCAAGGCGCTGACGGCGGACGACTTCGGTCGCGACGTTCTTCATGGGTTCGAGCGCGATGTAGTCCGTCTCGTAGTTGTCGCCGATCGCCACCGCCTCGATGCGGTCGGCGGTGAGCGTCACGCGGACGGTCAAAGGCCCGTTGTTGCCGCGCACGACCTCTTCGTAGACGCCGGGCTTCATCGGCGTCGGGGCGGCCGCATAGGCCGAGGAGGCGAGCGCCGCCGTCACGGCGAAGACGGAGAAGACGGAAAGGGCGGAGAGCGTCGCCGCGGCGCTGCGGCGAAGGGCGTGACGCAGAGGCGTCGTCGAAAGCTTGTCGTGCATGGTCTTGGTCTCGAAATCCTTTGTGGCCGCCCGCCGTGCCTTCCGTGAGCCTTCTCGGAGGCTTCTTCGTGTTCGGAAGGGCGTCGACGGGGGATCTTAGTACCCGAATCCCGGGCGGTCGGAGGTATCGGAAAGCATGGCGGAAAACCATTAAGTCGCGCTGAATGACGGGTGTCTTCGGGTTTTTACGGAGCCCTTTCGGGTTTGACCTTGATCAGACCGGCTCGGTACTTCATCCGTACGGCCGACACCGCGCTATGATGCGTTTGGACGCGGATGCGGCGTCTTCCGGACGGCCTCCGAGGCCCCGGCAGGAACGCTTTCCCGCGCCCGCAGGACCAACCCGTTTGAGGGGCCCGCCGGCCGATCGTTTCGTTCATTTCGTTTCGGTCCCAGGTCTTCGCCCCCGGCACCGTTTTCTTTCGAACAAGGAGCACCAGATGACCACTCGTGACGCGGTTCCCGCCCTTTGCCCCGACATGCTCGAACGCGTGAAGACGCTCGAAGCGACGCCCGCCGTCGCCGCCGCGCTTCAGGTGTGCGAGACGGAAGTCGAGCGCGCGATGGCCGAACAGATCCACATCGCCGAGATCGAATCGCCCACCTTTGCCGAAAAGGTCCGCGGCGAGGAGATCATGCGCCTGATGCGTGAGTACGGCCTGAAGGACGTCGTGATGGATCCCTCCGGGAACGTCGTCGGCCGCCGTCCGGGTTCCGGCGCGGGCCCGACGCTCGCGATCGCCGCGCACTTGGACACGGTCTTCCCGGCGGGCACCGACCTCAAGGTCCGCAAGGAAGGGAACCTCTACTACGGTCCCGGGATCGGCGACAACGCGTCGGGGCTACGGAGCATGCTCCAGGTTCTGCGCGCCTTGGAAGCCGCCAAGATCGAAACCGAAGGCGACATCCTCTTCGTGGGCACGGTCGGCGAAGAAGGCAACGGCGACATCAAGGGTGCGAAGGCGCTCTTTGACGGCTCCCGCAAGATCGACGGCTTCATCGCGCTCGACATGGCGGACGTCTACACCGTCCAGAACGGCGCGACGGGCTCGCACCGTTGGCGCCTCGCCATCGAAGGGCAGGGCGGCCACTCCTACCTCGACTACGGCCGCGTCCCGTCCGCGATTCACGCGATGTGCCGCGCGGGTGCGCTCATCGCCGACCTCGAACTCCCCGAAGACCCGAAGACCACCTACACGATCGGCACGATCAAGGGGGGCACGACGGTCAACACGATCGCCGCGCGCTGCGAAGTCGACGTCGACATGCGCAGCGTCTCCGTCGAAGAGCTCGACAAGCTTGAAAAGACGGTGTTGGCGGCGTTTGAGAAGGCCGTCGAAATCGAAAACGCCCACTGGCCGAAGGCCGACGCCGAGCATCAGTTGAAGCTCGTCAAGACCCAGATCGGCAACCGCCCGGCGGGGCTTCGCCCGGCCGACTGCCCGGCCGTTCAGGCGACCCTGGCCGCGATGAACGTGATGGGTCTCGAAGTCCGTCAGTGCCGTCCGTCTTCGACCGACACCAACATGCCGATGTCGATCGGGGTGCCGAGCGTCTGCATCGGCACGGGCGGGAAGACCTGCCTCGAGCACAGCCTGCGCGAATACTTCGACTCGACCGATATGCAGAAGGGCCCGCAGCTGGCGCTCCTGATCACGGTCGCGCTCGTCGGGCTGAAGGGCGAAAAGCCCGCGCTCCCGAAGATGGCGTAAGTCTCGGCACGAACCATCGACGCCGACGGGGTCCGAGGGCTTCGTCGGCGTGTCATCCAGCTCCGGCTTCGGTCGGAGCTTTTTTATTGATGACGGTCCAAGGTTGGGATGTAAGCGGCGATCGCGGGCGGATAGTTCTGTAGGCTGATGCTTGAAGAGCTTATGGATTCTCGAAATATCAACGACTTGGATGAATTCCCATAAAAGAGACCCATAACGCATGGGGCTATAAATATCCGTTGAAAGGTGATAAACTCTGACTAAAGGTCAAATCGGACCCCACCAAGGAGCGTATCCGCCATGATTGAAATTCCCGAAACCGAATCTCTGACGGTTGAGTTCAAATCCGCTCCCAAATCCGGCCTCCAGGACAAGACGGTCATCGATGCCGTGGTCGGCATGGCCAATACGAACGGCGGCGTCATCTATGTCGGCGTTGCCGACGACGGCTCCGTCAGCGGGATTGAAGACCGAAAAATCAAGTGGGCGGACCCCGCGAAGGCCAAGGCGTTCATCTATGCGAACACCATGCCGCCCGTCGCGGCGGAAACGGAAGTTCACGACGTGGAGGGAAGGCTTGTTTTGATGATCCTCGTTCCGAGGGCGTCGGGCTTGGTGTCCACCATGGACGGCCGGTTTTTGGAGCGGAGGATGAAATTCGACAAGAGCCCCGGCAACTTCCCGATCTATTCCTACCGGATCGCGCATTTTTTGGCCCAGCAGGGGATGTTCGACTACACGGCGACCGTGGTGCCCGGTTCTTCGATGGAAGATCTCAATCCGAAAGAGCGCGAGCACATGCGGAAGGCCATCGCTGAAAACGTACCGACCTCGTACCTTCTTCAGCTCTCGGACGAGGACCTGGACAGGGTTTTGGGTCTCGTGCACACGTTTGAGGATGGGACGACGCTCCCCACGGTTTGCGGTCTTCTTCTGATCGGACATGAAGAGCGCATTCGGGCGCTGCTTCCGAACGCGGAAGTGGTGTTTCAGCGTCTCGCCGGGACGATCGTCCATAAGACCGAAGAGTTGCGGCTCCCTCTGATCAGGACGTATGAGGTCTTGATGGATAGGCTCACGGACGTGAATCCGGAAACGGAACTCATGGAGGGCTTTTATCGTGAGGGCATACCGGATTTCTCTCCGGCGGCCTATCGTGAAGGAGTGCTCAATGCGCTCATTCACCGGGACTACACGCTGCCGAGCCGGATAAGCGTTTGCTTTGACGATGAGGGCTACACGATCACTAGCCCCGGCGGATTCATGCGCGGCATCACGTTGGACAACCTCCTCACCGTTGAACCCCGCTATCGGAATCCGCGGTTGGCGAATGCGATGAGTCAGATCGGACTGGTTGAGCGTGCGGGCAGGGGCATCGATCTGATTTTTGAGGATTCGATCGTTTGCGGCAGGGAATGGCCCGACTACTCCGACTCAACGGACGACTCCGTTCGTCTGATCCAGCGAAGGCGTCCGATGGATGTGGAGTTTTACCGGATGATCAAGCGCCTCAAAAAGATCAGGGGCGCGTCCACGATGGTCACGCTGATGATTCTTTCCGCTCTGCAGATGCACGGTGTTCTTTCCAAGACCGAGCTTGCGGAGAAGACGCACTACAAGCCCGAACTGATCGCCTTTCATTTGGGACGGCTGGAGGAGGAAGGTTTCGTCGAACGGCTGGGTTCGAAGCGTTCCGGCTTCATGATTTCGCGGAGCGTGTACGCGGGACGCCAAACCAGCGGGCGCGGGCCGAGGCGGGGACCCAATCTGAAGGAACCCGTTTCAAGCGCGGAGGAAACGCTTCTGGACGCGGCCTTCCGGAAAGGACCTTTGGCGCGGAGGGACGCCATGTCGCTCCTCAATATCTCCGACAAGCAGGCGTACGGTCTCTTGTCGAGGCTTTGTGAGCGCGGACTTTTGGAGGCGGTTGGAAATCGGAAAGCCAGGCGCTACCGGTTTGCGCAGTAATCCGGCGTAAGTCCATCGAGGAAGAGCTCGCCCGACACCCGGGTGAGCTCTTTTTCTCGATCCCCTTCCGGGTGGGGCCGCGGCGTCGACGCCCCCGCAGGTCCCACCCCTTCCATCGGCTAAAATCTCTCACCTGCGGCCCGCCCCCGCGGCCCCGCCTTTTCCCCGCCCGGAATCCGACTCCCGAAGACGGTTGAGACGCCCGGCAGCGCAGAGGAAAAGCGTGCGGTCGGGGAGGGTCGTCGGACAAAAGCAAGACGGTTGTAGAGACAGTATTTCGGTAGAGAGATGGCGAAGAAGAAGGACGAAGCGCAGACGACGGAGACCCCGCTGCTGGAGGTGCCCGTGCTCGGGAAAAGCCGCGCGAAGTCGGGGGCGAAGAAGCCCGCGGCGAAGCGTGCGCAGAGCCAAAAGAGCGCGAAGGGCACGAAGGCGGGTGCGAAGGCCGTCGCGAAGACGCCGGCGGCGCCCAAAACGTCCAAGGCGCCCGAAGCCGACGCCGGCCTCTTCGAAGGGTCCCTCTTCGCCGACGACGCGTTCGACATCGTGACCGATGCGGCGGTTGTTGCGGCCGCCGAGGACCCCGCGCCGTCCGCCGAACCTGAAGTCCGGGCGGCCCCCGCTCTCGAGGAGCCGCAGGAACCCAAGGAAGAACGGAAAGAGAAGGAAGCGAAGGAAGAGGCTGCCCCCAAGCGTCTCGGCGCGAAGCGCCGTGAGCGCAAGAAGCCCGTCCTTCCCGAAAACGACGCCGACATTCCGTTCGACCCGATGACGCTCCCCGAACCCCCGGGGGGCTTCACGGGGGTGCTCTCGAAACCCGTCGACCCCAAGATGCCGAACACGGCGCCGGCGCGTCTCCCCGACCATCTTCTCGTGGAGCGCGCGAGGCTCGCGCTCGAAGACGAAGAGGCGCTGCGGCAGAAGAAGGGCCGCTTGGGCCTCGGCACCCGCACGAATCCCTTGACCGCGAAGCTTCGCGGTCTCCTCTACGAAGCGCTCGAAGACGCCGCCGACCGCCTGGTCGGCCGCGCCCCCGACGAATTCAACCTCGTTCCGCTCAATCCCGTGCGCGTCGTCCTGGCGCTCTCGGGCGGGCGCGACTCGATGGCGCTCCTCGACGTCGCGGCGAGGCTCCTCAAAGAAAAGAGTCAGTCGCTTCTCTCACAGCTCACCGCCGTCTACGTGAACCACGGGCTCTCGCCCAATGCGGATCAGTGGGAAGCCCACTGCCGCACGGAGTGCGAACGCCGCGGGGTGCCCTTCCGGGCGGTCCGCGTGTCGGTGACGCCCGAAGGCGACGGCGTCGAAGCCCGCGCACGGGAGCTCCGCTACAAGGCGCTTGCCGACGAAGCGGTGAAGCTCGAAGCCGACATCGTGATGACGGCGCACCATGAGGACGATCGCATCGAAACGTTCCTGATCCAGTGGCTCCGCGGCGCGGGACCCGAGGGCCTTGCGGCCTTCCCGCGCGAGCGGATGCTGACGAGCCCTGGGGCGCTCCCGCTTTCGGGCGCGGCCGCCGCGGCTTCCGCCGCTGATCAGGAACCGAGTCTTTTCTCTGAGGCCGACTCGGCCTTGGGCGCGATGGCGGGAGAAGGCGCTCAAAGCGCTGATCCCCACCCGCTTCACGCGGGCGGTCTGATGCTCGTGCGCCCCTGGTGCGCGGTCCCGGCGGAAGAAATCCACCGCTACGTCCGGAACATGAAGCTCAAATGGGTCGAGGACGAATCGAACGCCGACCCGAGCTTCATCCGTAACCGCATCCGCAACGAAGTCCTCCCGCTTCTCGAATCGATTCGGCCGGGCTTCCGCGCCGCCGCGGCGCGAAGCGTCGCGCTCGTGGCCGAAACCTGTGAAGTCTTGAAGAGCGTCGCGCAGACGGACCTGGAGCGCTGCCGCTCCACCCGCAACCCCCAGGCGCTTTCGATCTTCGCGCTCCTGCAGCTCGTGCCCTCGCGCCAGGCCTGGTGCCTGCGCGCCTGGATGGCCGAGCACGGGATGGCGGCGCCCTCCAAAGCGCGGCTCGAAGAGATGCTCCGGCAACTGCGCGAAGCGTCCTCCGACATCAACGTCCACGTGCGCGTCAAGGACCGTGAAGTGCGCCGCTGGGGGAGCGACCTCGTCGTGCGCGACGCGGAACCGGAAGCCTCCGAAACCCAGGGCGACGCCGCGATCCGCACCGAGACGATCCGCTTCACGGGCGGCGACTGGACGCTCCCCGATTGGGGCGGCGTCTTGGCCGTCATTCCCTGCGCCGAGGACGAACCCGGCATCGCGCTGACGCGTCTGCTCGATCCCGACGCCCGGATCGAAGTTTCGAACCGCCGCGGCGGCGCCAAGATGAAGCTCTGGCCCGCGCGCCCGAGCGCTCCGCTGAAGGACCTCTACATCGAAGCGGAAATCCCCGCGTTCGAACGTCCGGCGATGCCGCTTCTGCGCATCAACGGGGCCTTGGTCTACGCGTCTGGTCTCGGGCTCGACCTCCGTCAGGCGGACGACCCCGTGAAGCACCCCGAGCGCGTGCGCTTTGAATTCCACAAGCAGAAGGGCCTCTGGGAAGCGGCCGGTCCGGTGAACTTCGCGGACCTTCCCGACGCGCTCCGCCGCGAAAAGGAAGAGGCGAGGAAGAAGGACGCCCGCGCCCGCCGCCGTGAGGACGCGCGCAGGAAGCTCGAAGCCCGCGCGAAGAAGGAGAGCGGCCGGAAGTAACGGCCGCGCCCGGGGAGGAAGCCGTGGAGACGAAGAAGCTCGCCGCAGAGGTTGAGGCGGTGGAAGCAGCGGAAGCCGCTGAAGCCCCTGAAGCAGAAGACGCACCGGAAGTCACCGTCGCGCCCGACCTCGACGACCCCTCGCAGTTCGAAGACGCGGGGGTCGTGGGCGAGAGCGTCCCCGGCTGGACCCCGGCGGGGCCCGCAACGGTGCCGCCGACGGCGTTTGCGCAGAGCCCCGACGGCACGGTCAACGAGCAGTGGAGCGTCAACCTCTCGCCCTCCGCGGTCGTGCTCCCCAAGGCGCTCGCAGAGCGCTCCGCGGAGGTGATCCGCTACTGGGAGTCGATCGAGCTTCTCACGCCCCCCGACTTCGAAGCCGACGAGCGCACGGCCCGCTGGACCGTGCGCCCTGAGACCGTCTCCGAGCGCGTCGACCGGACGCGCTGGACCAAGCAGATTTTGGAGGGCGACGACGTCGTCCTCGACCTCAACGCCCCGCCCGAAGAATTGAAAACCGTGCTTCCGGTCTTCCGCGTCATGGTGGGCGTCATCCCGAAGCGCGCGTACTACGCGCACCTGATGCGTACGCTTCTCGTCCCCGGCACCGAAGCCTCCGACGTGGGCGGCCTCGACAACATCCGGGGCGAAGTGTTCCTCGCGTCCTTTGAATTGAATCCCTGGGGCCGGCTCGTTGAAGAGAGCTACGGCGTCACGGGGGCGGTGGGCGTTCTGGACCTCGTGAGGCTCAAACGCGCCTGGGCGGAGAAGCACCCCGCGGAGGCGCGGCGCATGGGGTTCGACCCCCAGGCCTTCACGCCCGACGAAGCCTTCATGAGAAACCTCGTCGTCATGGGGCGCTTCCGCGAGGCCGCCTTCAAGGCGCTCAACTGGGCGCCCCCGGAAAAGCGCATCAACTACGTGGCGGAACGCACCCGCCCCGGCGAGACGGAGGGTAACGCCCCCGCCGTTGAGGACGACTGGGACGGGTACGAGTACGGAGGCCCGGGGCAGGGCGGCCAGGGGCGCGGCGGCTCGTCCGACGGGTCCGCACCCTCCGCGGCGGTCCTCGACGGCGTGCGTCCCATCCGCTTCCGGAACGTCGTCGGGGGCGAGCCCGTCACGCCCGAATGGATCGAAGCCTTCGCGAGGCGCTTGGCCGAACGCATCGGTTGGGAGGGTGACCTCGGGATCGCGGTGCGCATCGAATTCGAGCACCCCTCGCGCAACCTCGAGCCCCGCCGAGACCTGCTGGAGAGCTTCTACCTCGAGGACCTCGGGTCCGTGCGGGGGCGGCTCGTCCCGGAAGAGGCGAAGAAGGCGCTCGAAGCCGCGATGGCGATGGCGGACGTGAAGCCCGAGGCGTCGTCGGAAACCTCCAAATCCTCTGAGTCCTCTTTATCGAACCTCCCCGGCCTCGCCCACGTCCGCCCCGCCGTCGGGATGCCCCTGGCGCGGCTGCTCTCCGCGATGTTCGAGGAGAAGGCGACCGAGCGGGCCCGCCGGGACGTGCTCACCGACCCCGAAGCCCTGAAACCCTTCGTCGCGCCCGCGGCGCTGCCCTTGGGCCGTTGGCCGTTGGACCAACACCAGCACCTCTACGTCGCGCAGCAGGGTGCGGTCGCGCTGATGGCGGGTCTCGGGAAAGCCGGCAAGGCGCTGGACGAGGTGCCGATGGACGAAAGGCTCCTCGCGGTGAACGGCCCTCCGGGCACCGGGAAGAGCTTCATCCTGCGCGACATCATCGCGGACATCGTGGTCGAGCGCGCGAAGCGGATCGCCGGGCTCCCCGACGCGGCCTCGCTCTTTGCGGACGGCCCCGTCGTGCGGTTCCAGGACTGGGATCGCGAGCGCTCGATCCAATCCCCGAACCCCGCCGTGACGGGCGACGGCGTGATCGTCGTGGCGTCCAACAACAACGCCGCCATCCGCAACATCACGGACGACCTCCCCACCGCCTTCTCGCTCGAAAGGACGGAAGCCTTCAGCTACTGGCACGAGCCCGCCGGGGCCTTCCTCTGGGCGACGAGCCCCTCCGCCCCGCGCCCCGCGCGCGGGCAGTCGGACGTGGCGAAGATCCGCAGAAAGCGCTTCATCGACGGCGTTTGGGGGCTGGCGAGCGCCACCCTGGGGCGGAGCTCCAACTGCTCGGCCTTCGAGCGGCACGTGCTGGCGCGCCGCAAGGGTGACCCGAAGAAGTCGCCGCGCGACCGCATCCCCACCGTCACGGACCGCCTTGCCTTCTGGGCGGAGCCCGTGAAGCAATCGGAGGCCCGGACGCGCTGGCAGGAGGTCAAAACCGAATTTCTGAAGGCCCTCGCGGAAGTGGAAAAGCTTCGCGACGGCATGGCCGCGCGCGAAGCCGACATGCTCGCGAAGAACCACCCGCCCGCGGTCTACGTGAAGTCGATGCGGCAGGACCCCGCGCAGCACAAGACGAGCGTGTGGGTGGACGGAGCGTTTGAAAAGGCCCGCGCGGAACTCTTCCTCGCCGCCCTGAACCTCCACCGCGCAACGCTCGAAGCCGAAGCGCCCGTCTGGATCGAGAACCTCGTCTCTGCGGGCCGCTGGCTCATGCGCCCGGGCGAACCGGTGCTCTCCGGCTCCGCCGCGAACGTCCTTGAAACCCTCTCGATGCTGGTCCCCGTCATTTCCACCACCCTGGCGAGCGCCCGGAGGCTCTTCCGGGGCGTGGGGCCGGGTGAGCTCGGCTGGGTCTTCGTCGACGAAGCGAGTCAGGCGACGCCCGCTTCCGCCGTGGGTCTACTCGACCGCGCCAAGAAGGCGGTCGTGATCGGGGACTCGCGGCAGCTCCGACCGATCGTGCCGATGCCGGAGCGCTTGTGCGAACACCTCCGCCGCCGCGCGCGCGGCGTGGACGAGAAGTGGTCTCCCGCGAAGAGTTCGCTTCAGGACCTCGCAGACCGCGTCATGCCCTGGGGCACGACGATCCGCGACGCGGTGTCGGGAACGGACGTTTGGACCGGGTTTCCGCTCCGCACGCACCTCCGATGCCAGTCGCCGATGTTCGACATCGCGAACGCCGTCTCGTACGACGGTCAGATGGTGCAGATGACGCCGCGCCGGGACGCGGCGGTGCCGGAACTCTCCTGCTGGCTCGACGTCGACGACACGCCCGCGACCGGGAACACGTCGGAAAAGCGCGTCCCGCAGATGGACATCGGCGCGCACGCGACGCGAAAGCAGGTGAACGCGTGCGAGCTTGAAGTGTTGGAAGGGGTGCTTCGCGGCTTCAACCGCACCGCCGCCCTGGAGCGCACGAGCATCTTCGTGATTTCCCCCTTCCGTGCGGTCGCGAACGCCGCGCAGAAGCTCATCGAAGCCCACCGTTGGGAGGAGCGCTACGCCGCCGACACCGTCCATAGCTTCCAGGGCCGCGAAGCCGACGTCGTGATCCTCGTCTTGGGGAGCCGCCACGGGAAGGACGGGCGCCCCCAGCGCCGCTGGGCGAGCAACCCCGCGAACCTCATCAACGTCGCGGTGACGCGCGCGAAGCGCGATCTGATCGTGATCGGGTCGCTCTCCGACTGGCGCTCCGAAAAGCTTTTCGGCATCGCCGCGCGGCTCATGCGCCGGGGCGTGCTCCTCGAAGGCGAAGTCTTCGAAGACGCCCGCAGCGCCCAGGCCACCGCGAACCGCCTCGCGACCGAAGCCGCGGGCGTGGGGTTGGATGCGCTCCTCGACGTGCCGACCCCCGGAGAAGCGAAGGTGCAGGCCAAAGAAGAGGCCGCCCGCAGGCGCGAGCCCTCGACGGCCGAGGCCGTCTACCGTGCGGTGGACGCGATGCGCACCGACCCGGCGGCGCCCAAGGTGGGCGAGGAGAGCGGGAGGGTGCCCGCAGCGAACCCCACCCCGCAGCCGGAAGCACCTGCGGCGAAGCCGACGTCCGCGCCGAAGACGGAACCGCAGAAGGCCCCGGAAAAGCCCTCCGGGAAGACGCCGGAGAAGCCTGCGGAGAAGGCCGACGAAGACCCTCTGGTCGTCCTCTCGAAGCCCATCGACGACGTCCCCTGGACGTGGTGAGCACTTTCATGAGAAACCCCGCCGGGCGCACCCGACGGGGTTTGAACTTCTTTGCCTGGAAGGCCTCGGCCCGCGGGGGGGCAGCCCCCGCCGTCCTCAGCCTTTCACCGGTCTCACTCGACGCGCGGCACCGTGAGGCTGCCTTCCGGCATCAGGATCACGGTGGGCTTTTCACCCACGTATTCCCGCGCCAAGGCGAACGCCTCTTCCGGCGTCTTCACCGCGGCGGTGAAGAGCATGTCGTGGGCGAGTTCGGGGTCGAGGCTCGTCACCAAAATGAAGCGGGCCTTGGAGAGCGGGCGCGTGACGGCGAAGGCCTTGTTGGCGCCGATCCTGAAGTTCCCTTCCAATTCCGCACGGATCGCTTCCGGGGTCTTGAGCCTGCGGAAGGTTTCTTCCAGAACCGCGGAGCCGGACCCTTCCTCGCAGTCGGCGAAGAGGATGACGACGCCCCCTTCACGGACCGCGCACATCGCGTTGTCCATGGTCTTCTGCATCTGGTAGACGTTGATGTCCTTGGGGTAGCCGCCGCAGGAGGCGACGACCAAGTCCGCTTCCTGCGGGATCACCGCGCCGTAGACCTGGTCGACGAATTTGCAGGCCTCGCGGTGGGCTTCACGCCAGTCGCCCGCGAACATCCCGACGAATTCGTGCTTGGCGTTCAAAATCGCGTTGAAGAGGAAGAGGGAGCGCCCCTTCGCGAAGATCTCCACCCCTTCCATCTGGTCCTCGTAGCAGGGGTTCCCGACGGTGACGCCGAGGGCGGCCTTCGGGTCCAGCATGAAGCTGTGGTTAACTCGCACGGTCTCCATCGCGGCGCAGCCGGGAAGGATCGCCTTGCGCCCGCCGCCGTAGCCGGAGAAGTAGTGGTGCACGATCGTCCCCGTCATGATGATGTGGTCGACGTCGCAGAGGTGCTTGTTGATGCGCACCGGCGTCCCGCGGGACGTGGTCCCGAACTCGATGAAGTCTTCGTCGATCGTGGAGATCGAGTTGTAGGTCTTCAAACGCTTCGCGACGTCCGCGCCCACCTGCGCGGCCATTTCCTCCTCCGTCATCGCGCGGTGTGTGCCCAGGGCGAAGACGATCCGCATGTTCTCGTCGGGGATGCCGAGGCGGTTCAGTTCCTCCACGAACACCGGCATGAAGTCGAAGCTGTTCGCGACTCGGGTCGGGTCGTTGCAGATGAAGGCGACGGTGTCGCCGGGCTTGACGATCTCGGCGAGGGGCTTCGTGCCGATCGGGTTGCGGATCGTCTCCAGGACCTTCTCGCGGATCTGATCCTTCGGGATCACGGGAAAGGGGCGCGTGCGGACTTCCGAGATGACGAGGTCGTCGTCGATCGTGAAGCTCTTTTCGCCGCGGCCGTAGGCAAAGCTGTAGGTGCGCTCAGTCATGTTCTTCTCTCTCAGATGTGGTCGTTGCTGTGGTCTGATGGATCTGTTCGATTCCGCACCCGGCTCACGAGGGAGCTCGGGGCGAAGGCGGTCCGCGGGATGGTCTTGGTCGTGCGGTCCGCCCGAAATCGGTCGGGGCCGCTCTTCGCCTTCCTACGGCCTAGAGCGGCGGGCCAATCCAACCATTATGAGGGCATGTGAACTTTATGTGCCGGGCGCTATTGACAAGGCGCAAATTATCCGTAGAATGTCAATTCTCCCGCGGGGCTGAGGCCTCACGGAGAAGTCAGAAAACATGGTGGGCGTAGCTCAGTTGGTAGAGTCCCGGATTGTGATTCCGGTTGTCGTGGGTTCGAGTCCCATCGCCCACCCCATGTTCCTCTGAAGCCTGAAAAGTCCCGGGATCCGGTCGGATATGCGGGATTTTTTGTTTTTCGGCAGCCCGAAAAACGGAAGAGGCGTCCCCGTCTCCGGAAACGCCTCCCGTCAATCAAGCGTCGGCCTGCGGCCGACCGCTCTTAAAACATCTGAATCTGCGGACGACCGCCTTCCAGGAACGTGATGCAGCCGCTTCGGCCCGCGCATTCCGTGTCGTCCAGCTCCCAGTCGGGGAGGACCCAGCGCTCGATCGCGGCGCCCACGTGGGCGGCCGGGCGGTGCGTGTGGCCGTGGATCACCATGTCGACGCCGGCTTCGCGGGCGGCCTCCGCCACGGCGCGTTCGACCACGTCCATGTCGGCCAAGCTCTTCTCACCCTTGTCGTACTCGCTCTTCGCGCGGGCTTCCTTCGCCATGGCGATGCGCTCGGCGACGGGCTTCTGCAGGACGGCCGCCTGCCACTGGGGGTTCCGCACCATCGCGCGGAAGGCCTGATAGTCTTCGTCGCGAAGGCACCAGGCGTCGCCGTGCGAGAAGAGGATGGGGCGGCCCATCACGTCGATCTTGATCGGGTCGGCAACGAGTTCCGCGCCGCAGGCTTCGGCGAAGTCCGGCCCCAGCATGACGTCGCGGTTCCCCTGCATGATGATCACGCGGCGGCCGGTCGAGGTGTAGAGCTTCAGTTGCGAGACGATCGCCTGCGCCTCACCCATCGCGTCGTCGCCGATCCAGAAGTCGAAGAGGTCGCCGAGGATCACGAGTTCCGCGTAGCGCGGCGCCACCGTCTTCATGAAGCGCAGGAACCCCATGATGGTCTTGGGCTTTTGCGCCGTGAGGTGAATGTCCGAGATGATGACGGGGTTGGTGAGCGGCGGCACTTCCTTGAGGCCGGCGTTGACGGGAAGCTTGGCGAAGTCCATGGCGGGTCCGTACGTGGTTGGCTTTTGGGGTGGTGGTTCCTGCTGATTTTAAAGAAGGCCGGCGGCCTCGGGGCCGTCGGCCTTTCTCAAAATCGCGCGCGGGCGAAATCCGGATTAGAGGATCTCAGCCTTTTCGATCACGATGTCTTCCATCGGCACGTCGCCGTAGAAGCCGCGGGTTGAGGTGCGCACCGCCGCGATCTTGTCGACGACGTCTTCGCCGGCGACGACGCGGCCGAACACCGCGTAGCCCCAGCCGGAGGGCGTGGGCGAGGTGTGGTTGAGGAAGTCGTTGTCGTTCACGTTGATGAAGAACTGCGCCGTGGCGGAGTGCGGATCCGGCGTGCGGGCCATCGCGATCGTGTAGCGGTCGTTCTTCAAGCCGTTGTCCGCTTCGTTCTGGATCGGGTCGTGCGTCGCCTTCTGCTTCATCCCCGGCTCGAAGCCGCCGCCCTGGATCATGAAGCCCTTGATGACGCGGTGGAAGATCACGCCGTTGTAGAAGCCTTCCTTGACGTACGTTTCGAAGTTTTCGCAGGTCTTGGGAGCGTGCTCGTGGTCGAGTTCGATGTCGATCGTGCCGACGTTCGTGGTGAAGCGGATCATCTTTCTCAGTTGTCCTTTGGATGAATGGAAGCGGGCATTTTAACGGAAGGGCCTTCGGCGCATCTCGCGCCGGGGCGTTCTCCTTGGGGTTAGATCTTTGGGTGGAATCCCTCTCGTTCCGATGCCCGCCCGGCCCGGCGCGAAAGATTCTCCGCGCCGCTGGCCTTGGGTGGTGTTGATGGGTGGGGTCGGGCGTCCCCCGTCGGGAGCGCCCGGGGAATTACTTGACGATCTTCGCCGCCTTGATCGTGACGGCCTCGATCGGCACGTCGCGCATCATGCCCTTGGCGCCGGTCTTCACGCCCGCGATCTTGTCGACGACGTCTTCACCGGCGACCACGCGCCCGAACACCGCGTAGCCGTTCCCGTCCTGGGCGCGGTCGGCGTTGAGGAAGTCGTTGTCCGCGACGTTGATGAAGAACTGCGACGTGGCGGAGTGCGGGTACGACGTGCGGGCCATCGCGATCGTGTAGCGGTCGTTGGGCAAGCCCCCGCGGGCTTCCAACGGAATCGGCTGCATCGTCGGCTTTTCGTTCATGTCGGCCGTGAAGCCCCCGCCCTGGATCATGAAGCCCGGGATCACGCGGTGGAAGATCGTCCCGTCGTAGTGGCCCTTCTCGACGTAGGCGAGGAAGTTCCTCACCGTGATCGGCGCGCGTTCGGGAGCGAGCTCGACGGTGATGTTCCCCATCGAGGTTTCAAGAAGCACGCGGGGGTCGCCCGCGGCGGCGTGGGCCGTGCCGAGCGCGAGAAGAAGAGGCGTCGCCATGAGGGCGAGACGGGTGCGGAACTGCATGTGGTTCAACTCCGGAAGTGGTGCAGGGGTGGGTGTGGGTGGTTTGGGTTTGAGCGTGTTCGGATCAGCGCCCGTATCAGAGGCCCGAAGCCGTGATGCGCTTCAAGGTTTTGAGGCGCGTCTGAAGTTCGGCGTTCCTCGGAAAGGAGGGCGCGCTCGCTTCGTAGGCTTCGATGGCGAGCGCGAGGTACACGTCGCCCACGTTCTTGCGTGCGAGCTGGAAGTCGGGATTGATCTGAAGGGCACGGGTCAAAAGCCGCAGGCTTTCTTCCAGATTCCCGAACCCGGCCTCGATCACCGCGAGGTTGTTGTAGGGCTCGGGGATTTCCGGGTAGGCGGAGATGAGGCTCCTCAATTCCTTCGCGCTCTCTTCCTTGCGGCCCAGCGTTTCCAAGGCCACCGCGCGCATGAAGCGGAGCTGCGCGTTCCTGTTGTTACGCTCCAGCCCCAGGTCCGCGAGTTCCAGCGCCTGGGCGCTGCGGCCGTTCTTGATCAGCTTTTCGACCTGCGCCGAAAATTCGTTGTCGTGGAGCGTTTGGGCAAGCTCCTCCATCTGCGTGGCGGAGAAGGCGGGGAGGGCGACGGCGAGAAGACCGGCGGCGATCCCGGCGAAGAGGCTGCGGCGCATGATTCGGGTTCGGAAAACGTGTTTGGCAAAAGGAGGAACGCCTCCCCGGGGACGGCTCCGGGCGCCCTCTGGGCGCCCCGTTCCCCGGAAAAGCGTTCCGGCGCCTTCGGGTGCGTGCCGCGGGCTTTCGAAGGGGGCCGGACGGGCTCTCGGCGCGGGCTAGTCTCAACGGTTGATGAGGCCCGCGACCGGGCGCACGGGCCCCGGCGGACGGCTATACTCTCGAAGATTTATGCCGAATTCTACAGGGAACGGGCCGCCCGCCGATTTGAAAAACGGTAACGACACGCGACCCCGGTACCGGAGGCGTCGCGACTTCTTACAAAGAGGAAGGGGCGCCACCTCGGACCCTTGAGGACTTCGGCGCGGAATTCGTCGCGGACCCGGGCGGCACCGACCCCGCCCCCCTCGTCCGCCCTCCACGCTCAAGAAAAAAAGAGAGTCATCCGACATGGCGCTTTCCATCTATTCGACCCTCGCCCGCGAGCAGCGGCCCTTTGAACCGATCGAGCCCGGCCACGTCCGCATGTACGTCTGCGGCGTGACGGTCTACGACTACTGCCACATCGGGCACGGCCGCACCTTCGTCGCGTTCGACGTCGTGCGCCGCTGGCTCGAAGCCTCCGGGAACAAGGTCACGTTCGTGCGGAACATCACCGACGTCGACGACAAGATCATCCGCCGCGCGGCGGAGCGCGGCGTCACGACCGACGCGCTCACCGCCGAATTCGCCCGCGCGATGCAGGAGGACATGCTGGCGCTCGGCTGCCTCGCCCCCACGCATGAACCCCGCGCAACGGACTACATCCCGCAGATGCTCAACCTCGTGGGGTTGCTCGAGCAGAAGGGCTTTGCGTACCAGGGCGAAGACGGCGACGTCGACTATGCCGTGAGGAAGTTCGACACCTACGGGAAGCTCTCGGGGAAGAGCATCGACGACCTCCAGTCGGGCGCGCGCGTCGCCGTCTCTCAGGGCAAGCGCGACCCCCTCGACTTCGTCCTCTGGAAGAAGGCGAAGCCGGGCGAACCCCAGTGGGATTCGAAGTGGGGGAAGGGCCGTCCGGGCTGGCACATCGAGTGCTCGGCGATGGCGCGTGAACTCCTCGGCGACACCTTCGACATTCACGGGGGCGGCCCGGACTTGGTCTTCCCGCACCACGAAAACGAAATCGCGCAGTCGGAGGCCGCGACCGGCGTGCCGTTCGCGAAGACCTGGATGCACTCGGGGCCGCTTCGCGTCCGCAACGCCGACGGCACGGAAGAGAAGATGAGCAAGTCGCTCGGGAACTTCTGGACGATCCGCGACGCCTTGGCCGACACCGAAAAGGCCTACGGCAAGGGGAACGGCGCCGAGGTGCTCCGCTTCTTCCTCCTGAAGAGCCACTACCGCAGCCCCGTGAGCTTCGGGCCCGGCCTCATCGAAGACAGCCAGAAGGGGCTCGTGCGTCTCTACACGGCCTTGAAGGGCCGGACCTCCGACGGCAAGGACCTCGACTGGAACGAAGCCTTCGCCGCGCGCTTCAAGGCCGCGATGGACGACGACTTCAATACGCCCCAGGCTGTCTCCGTTCTCTTTGAATTGGCGGCTGAGATCAACCGCACCGGCGACGCCGCGCTCGTGCGACAGCTCCTGGGCCTCGGCAAGATCCTCAACCTCCTTCAGGGCGACGCGGAAACGTTTCTGAAGGGCGGCGTCAACGAAGACGAAGCCGCCCGCGTCGAAGGTCTCATTGCGGAGCGCGCCGCCGCCAAGAAGGCGCGCGACTTCGCCCGCGCGGACCAGATCCGCGCCGACCTTTTGGCCGAAGGCATCGAACTCATGGACGGCCCGCAGGGGACGACCTGGCGCCGCATCTGATACGCCTGATTTCAAGCGGCTCAACAAGCCGGAGGGGCTCCCCGGAGCCCCTCCGGACCATGACCCGAACAATCCCCCGAACCCAACCCCGACATCCGAAGAAGACCACGAATGGCCAAGAAAGTTTTTCTCGACTTCGAGCACGACATCGAAAAGCTCGAGACGAAGATCGATGAGCTCCGCGCCCTCGAAGAGGAAGGCAAGAGCACCGTGAGCGTCGCGAGCGAGATCGCCTCGCTCGAAACGAAGGCGGACGAGCTTCTGAAGAAGGTCTACGCCGAACTCACCCCCTGGCAGACCTCGCTCGTCGCGCGCCACCCGCAGCGCCCCTACACGCTCGACTACATCGAAGCGCTCTGCACGGACTTCCACGAACTCCACGGCGACCGCGCCTTCGCGGACGACGAGGCGATCGTGGGCGGCTTGGCCCGCATCGCCGACATGAACGTCGTCGTGATCGGGAACCAGAAGGGCCGAAGCTTGAAGGAGCGCACCCGCCGCAACTTCGGCATGGCGCGCCCGGAGGGGTACCGCAAGGCGCTCCGCCTCATGAAGTTGGCCGAGAAGTTCGGTTTGCCTGTGGTGACTTTCGTCGACACCCCCGGGGCCTATCCCGGGATCGGCGCCGAAGAGCGCGGGCAGTCGGAAGCGATCGGCCGCAACCTTCTGGAGATGAGCCAGCTGCGCGTCCCGGTGGTCTCCATCGTGATCGGTGAGGGCGGCTCGGGCGGCGCGCTCGCCGTCGCCGTCGCCGACGTCGTCATGATGCTTCAGTACGCGACCTACTCGGTCATTTCGCCCGAAGGCTGCGCCTCGATTCTCTTCAAGGACGCCGCGCAGGCGCCCCGCGCCGCGGAGGCGCTGTCGCTCACCGCCGACCGCCTGGCCCGTTTGGGGCTCGTCGACCGCGTGATTTCGGAGCCGATCGGCGGCGCGCACCGCGATCCGCAGCTGATGGCGACGACCTTGAAGAAGTGCGTCGTCGACGAACTCCGCGCGCTCCAGCGCCTCACCACCGAAGAACTCCTTTCCCGCCGCGCCGAGCGCATCGAGCACTACGGGTTCTTCGAGACCGTCGCGAAGGCGGAAGCCGAAGCCGTGACGGTGGCC
>NZ_JH605008.1:31435-33095 GCF_000250875.1 Sutterella parvirubra YIT 11816
CGGAAGCGTCGGTTGAGGTGAAGGCTGAAGCCAAGACGGAAGAAGCGCCCAAGAAGACCGCCAAGACCTCGAAGGCGAAGGCCGCGAAGGCGGAGAGTACGGAGGCCGCCGAAGCCCCCAAGGCTGAGGAAGCCGCCGAGGGAGCTGAAAAGGCGTAAGCCGATAGGGTTCCTTCACGCACCCGACGCAACGACCGCAGGTTTTCGGATCTGCGGTCGTTCGTTTTGAACGGTCGGCAGAGGAAGTCGCCGAAACTTGGTGTTTCGGCCACCGGCTTGCGACAATACGGCAGCCCAAGGAGCACGACCATCATGACCACCCCTGCCGACCCGACCAATCCCGCCGATCCCACCGATCCCCTCGAAAACGCCATCCCGTCCGCCAGGAGGACGTCACGCCCGTCCGCGGGAGAGGGCCTCTCCGCCGGATCAGCCCAAGCGCCCGATTTCGCGCCGTCGAGTCTCTTCGCCGACGACGACTGCCCCCGGAGTCCCTTCTCGTCGGTCAAGCGGGGACTGCGTCAGGGCCTCGCCCTCGCGCGTGCCGTGCGTCCGGTCGGCTGGGCCTTCATTCTTTGGGGCGCCGTTCTCGAGGCGGTGTGCTTTTCGGCCTGGGCGCAGGGCGCGGAGCTGTCGGGGTTCGACCAACGGTTCGTCTTCCCGGTGCTCGCCTTCATCTCGACGGTCGTGCCGCTCGGGCTCGTCAAGTGCCGGCGGGATGCGGAGATCCGGGTCGAGATCGCGTCCCGCAAATGGCGCCTTCCCGACGAGGCGCCCCGCTGGGGTTGGCGGACGGTGTTGGGGGACGCCCTCCTGCTTCTCGGCATCACGGGCGGCGCGGCGATGCCCGCAGGTGAATACGTCCCGATCCTCGCCGCGGTCGTTTCCATCGCGATCGGGTTGGGGCTTCTCTGTCGCTCGGCGACGGCCGCCCCCGCGACCGTCGGGGACGTGCGGCGGCAGTCCGCCCGAACCCACCGCTTCTACGACCTCGGCGCCACCGGGTTCCGTTCGGGCGAGCGCGCCTTCTGGCGCACCCGCGTGCGGGTGGGCCGGGCGGAGCGTGCGGCGCAGACGCAGGGAGAGGAGAACGAAGAGAAGAAGACGGAAGAGGCGGCAGAAAAGCCTGAAGGAAAGCGGGAAGAAAAGGCCGCCTCGGAAACGGACGCCTCATCCCACACCTGCGAGGCCCGCGAAGCCGACGAAGCGGGCGAAACCAACGAAACCACCGAGGCCCGTAAGACTGATGAAACCGATGATGCCGATGAGACCGCCGCGTCCCGTCCGCACCCGTCGAAGCGCTCCCCGTGGATTCAGGTGGACGACTACGACCTGTGGGTTACGAACTGGGGCCTTCACGCCCGGTCGCTCACGGGCGGCACGGACTGGTCCTGCGCGAGGGACGAGATCCTCCGCGCGAAGCGCGTCACGGACCGCGCGAACGAAATCTGGTTCCTGATTCCCGGCGGCAGCTTCGTGTTGGGCTTCCCCACGCCCCTGGACCTCCTCATCTTCGGGCGCGCCTGGGGCCTGATGGCCTCGCCCGACCTCGTGATCGACCCGGTGACCGGGCAGGTGCGGGCAGGGGCGAAGGGAACGCCCGGCGCCTCGGGGTCTCCGGACGCCTTCGGCGTGAACACCTCGTGGACGCCGACCGTCTC
>NZ_JH605009.1:0-134 GCF_000250875.1 Sutterella parvirubra YIT 11816
CGATCTGCGCGCCGACGCCGAAAAGCGCACGCTCGACGCCGCCGCCGCGGAAGTTCAGGCCCGCATCAACGCGACCTTCGCGCAGTCCCTTCTGAAGGGCGAAACGTGCTCCGCGGCGCTCACGGCCGCCACCG
>NZ_JH605009.1:195-9317 GCF_000250875.1 Sutterella parvirubra YIT 11816
GGCGCTCACGGCCGCCACCGCCGGCGAAGCGATCAAGTTGGACGACCCGTACTCGGTCACCGCGGGCTCGCAGTCGAACGGCAAGCTCAACGTCACGATCAGCCTCACCAACTCGGCCGACGTGAGCGAAACCTACGACCTGCCGATCCCGGTCTGCTCGTCGCAGTCCTAAGGACATGGGCGGGAAGCACCCCGCCCGCACCCCTCTTCGGGGCCTTCCGCCGCTCCTCAGGAAGGCCCTCATCTCCCGCCCCGCCGCATTCGGCTGCACTCAACCGCCCCGAACCTTTTTCAGTCTTCTTCAGCCTTTTTCGCGAGACCTTCCCCTTGACGACGAGCGCCGCCCTCCCCACGCTCCGCGAGCTTCTGCGCCTCCTTCGCGACGCGAAGGGGTCCGACCTGCTTCTGTCCGAATCGCACCCGCCGATGATCCGCACCGCCGGAGAGCTCCGCGCGGTCGCGGCGCCCGCGTTGGACGCCGTCTGGATGGAGGCGACGCTCTCCGGACTCCTCACGCCGGAGCAGCGGGAAACCTTGGCGCAGCAGGGCGAAGTCGACTTCCGCTTCAAGGTCCCGGGGTTGGCGCACCACCGCGCGAACGCCTTCCGCACGGTCTCGGGGCTCTCCCTCGCCGTGCGTCCGATTCCGCTCGAGATCCCGCCCCCCCGACGCGTTGGGCCTTCCCCCTCAGATCGCGAACCTCGCGATGCTGGAGAGCGGTCTCGTGCTCGTCACGGGCGCGACGGGGAGCGGCAAGTCCACCACGATGGCCGCGCTCGTCAACCACGCGAACCGGACCCGCGCCGCCCACATCCTCACGATCGAGGACCCGATCGAATTCGTCTACGGGCCGGGGAAGTCCCTCGTGCGTCAGCGCGAAGTGGGAACGCACACCGAAGGCTTCGCGCCGGCCTTGCGCGCGGCGCTCCGCGAAGACCCCGGCGTGATCGTCGTGGGGGAACTGCGCGACCCCGAGTCGACCTCCCTGGCGCTCGAAGCCGCCGAAACCGGCCACCTCGTCTTCGGGACCCTTCACACGCCCTCGGCCGCCGACACGATCGAGCGCATCCTCCACATGTTCCCGACGGAGCGCGCCCCCTTGATCCGCTCGTCGCTCGCGCAGTCCCTCGAAACCGTGCTTTCGCTCAACCTCGTCGTGCGCCGCGACGGCGCGGGGCGCGTGCTCGCCATGGAGAGCCTCGTCGCCACCGCGGCGGTGCGGAACATGATCCGCGACGGGAAGCCCCACCAGCTCATGAACGTCATGCAGACGGGCCGCGCCTACGGGATGCGCACGATGGACGACCACTTGTCCGAACTGGTCGAAGCCGACCTCATCACGGCCGAGGCCGCGCTCACGCGCGCCCGCAACCGCGAGAGCTTCAGGAACCGCCACCCGGAACTGCGTGAGCGGCGCGCCGGGGCCCTTCTGACGGCGGGGACGACCCCATGACCCCGGAACTCTTCTTCACGCTCTGCGCCGCCTTCGTCGGGCTCTTCGTCGGGTCGTTTCTGAACGTCGCCATCGACCTCGGCGCCGCGGGACGCTCGGTCGTGTGGCCGCCCTCTGCCTGCGACGCCTGCGGGCACCGCCTGGGCGCCTTGGAGTTGATTCCCGTCCTCTCCTGGACGATGCTGCGCGCCAAGTGCCGCCACTGCGGCGTGCGCCTCTCCGTCCAGTACCCGGCCGTCGAAATCCTCACGGCCCTGCTCTACGGCGTCCTCGCCCTCCGCTTCGGGCCCACGCCCGACTTTCTCTTTCTTCTCGTCCTCACGTCGCTCTTTTTGGTCGCCTCGGGGATCGACCTGAAGACCCGCATCCTCCCCGACGCGATCACGCTCCCCGCCGCCGCGATGGCGCTCGCCTGGGCCTCCTGGCGCGGCGACGCCATGGATGCGTTCCTCGGCGCAGTCCTGGGCACGGGCGTCTTTTGGCTGATCGCTTGGGGTTATGAAAAGCGCACCGGCACGGAAGGGCTGGGGCTCGGAGACGTGAAGCTCATGCTCCCGATCGGGGCCATGGCAGGCGTCCTGAAGCTTCCCCTCGTCATTCTCGGGGCGAGCCTCGCCGCGCTCGCCGCCTTCGGCGTGCTGGCGCTCATGGACCGAAACCTCCGCGAGGGGCGGCTCCCCTTGGGGCCCTTCCTGGCCGCCGCGGCCTACGTCGACTGGTGTTGGGGCGACGACAACCTCAAAAAATCCCGATCGGGATGTCGCCGTTGTGCCGTACCGACGGGGACGTCTTGTTTCTTCCGATTTCAGGCGTCGCGCGGGGCCCTTCTGCGCGTTAAACTTTCCCGAATCGCAACACACAAGGCCTTGGCCCAGTTAGCCCATGAAGTACCTGATCGTCGACGACCATGCGCTCGTCACCGGTGCCCTCTCGATGATGCTGCTCGACCGTGATCCCACGGCCGAAGTCCTCACGGCGGGGAGCGCCGCCGACGCGATCGACCTCGTCACGCGCGAGGGCGACAGCGCCGACCTGCTCATCCTCGACCTCTCGATGCCCGGCGTCTCCGGCACCGAACTCATGGAAGAAATCGTGCGCATCCAGCCGATGCTCAAGATCCTCGTCGTCTCGGGCCTTGTCGACGAGCAGAGCATCATGCGCGTGCTGCAGCTGGGCGCCGCGGGTTTCGTCCCGAAGTCGCTCGACACGGACATGCTCACGTCCGCGATCGACTTCGTTCTGAAGGGTGGCGTCTTCATCCCGTCGAAGCTCCTGGCCGAGAGCCAGCGGACGGGCTTCATCAACCGCACGACGGAACTCATCCCGCAGGAAGCCGAACCCGTGCACTTGACGGAACGCCAGAAGGACGTCCTGATGCTTCTCGCGCAGGGCGCCCCGATCAAGCGCATCTGCCGCGACCTGAACCTGTCGGAAGGCACCGTCAAGACCCACGTCGCCGCGATCTACCGCGCCTTCGGCGCCACGAACCGCACCGAAGCGCTTTTGGCCGCCCGCCGCGCCGGGTACGAAATCGCGATCTGACGGTTTCGCCGAAAGAGAATCCCTCACAAAACCGCGCCGTTCTCCGGAACCGGCGCGGTTTTCTTTTGGCTCTGTTTCGACAAAGTGTTGATTTCTCCCGATGTTCACCGGTCGGGACCATCTCGCAGATTTCGGGATGGCTGTCAGCATTGTTGGTGACGACCTACCGAAATTGCCGAAATCCGTGCGTACCAGGCGAATTCGATCCCTCACGAAGCAACTCCTGAAAATCAACACTTGGTCAGAACAGAGCCTTTCTTTTGGGGTTTTCGTCGCCCCGTCGGTCCCTGTGATTGCAAAGACGCGCCCCGCCGCCCCGGTCTGATCAAATGGACGCAAAAGACGACTACCCCCAGTGAGGTTATTCCGGATACCCCCAAAGGCGTATCGGTCATAGAATGCGCGGCACCTCCCGGAGAGGAGGCTTTCGACCATACCCACAAAAGGAGATTCGTCGTGATCGGCGTCCTCATCACGCTCGCGGTCGTGGCCGTCGTGGCCTACTGCGTGCTCAAGAACTACTATCCTCCGTTCGTCCTGCTCCTCGCGGGCTTCGTCATGCTGATCTGCGCCGCGTTCTACGGCCAGATGCCGGTCGCCGAAGGGAAGTCCACGGGCTTCTTCGGCTTCGACCTCCACCAGGCCTTCACGAGCCTGATGGCCGGGCGCCTTCCGGGCCTGGGCTTGAACATCATGATGATCGCGGGCTTTTCCGTCTACATGGACCGCATCGGCGCCTCGAAGGCGCTCGTGAAGCTCTGCGTGAAGCCTTTGTCCGCCATCCGCTCGCCCTACATCCTTCTGGCCGTCACGTACGTGATCGGTCAGTTCATGGCCCTCTTCATCAACTCGGCCGTTGGCCTCGGGCTCCTTCTCATGGCGTCCATCTACCCGCTCCTCGTGGCGCTCGGCGTCTCCCGCGCCTCCGCTGCCGCGGTGATCGGCTCGACCTGCTGTCTGGACCTCGGTCCCGCGAGCTCGAACGCGATGCGCGCCGCCGACCTTCTGGGCACCGACGTGGTCACCTACTTCGTGCAGAGTCAGATTCCCGTCGCCCTCTGCGTGGTGGCGACGGTCGCCGTCGGGCACTTCTTCGTGCAGCGCTGGTTCGACGCGCGCGATGCGAAAAAGGGCGTGAGCCGGAATGCCGCCGAAGCGCAGGACCTCGAGAAGGCCTTTGAAGGGGCCGGTCCCTCCTACTACGCCCTCCTGCCGATGCTCCCGCTCGTGCTCCTCATCATCTTCTCGCCGATGGTCTACGCCGACGTGAAGCTCTCGCTTCAGACCGGCATCATGGTCTCGATCATGATCGCCTTCATCGTCGACCTCCTCACGCACCGCGGCTTCAAGGATGCGTGCGAGCGCACCAAGGCCGTCTTCGAAGGCATGGGCAAGGTCTTCACCTCGACCGTCGGGCTCATCTGCTGCGCGGAACTCTTCGCGCTCGGGATGAATAAGCTGGGCGGCGTCTCCACCCTCATTTCCGCCGCCGCGTCGATGGAAAACGCGGGCGTCTGGGTGATGCTCTTCGTCATGCTCGGCATCATGGTCGTCGCCACGGTCGTCACGGGCTCCGGCAACGCCGCCTTCTTCGCCTTCTCGCCGCTGCTTCCCGAAGCCGCCGCTTCGGTGGGCATCAACGCCGCCGTGCTCGCGGTGCCGGTGCAGTTGTCCGCGGGCCTCGCCCGCACGATGTGCCCGATCGCCGGCGTGATCATCGCCGTGGCGGGCATCGCGGGGCTCACGCCCTTTGAAATCGTCCGACGCACCGTGCCGGTGATGCTCCTCGCGCTCATCGTCAACGTCGCCGCGTCGGCCGCCTTCCTCTGATTTCCACCGGTTTGCGAAACCATCCAAAGGAGAATTCCAACATGGCCACTCTGATCCGCAACGCGCGCGTCTTCGCGCCGAAGGACCTCGGCGTCCAGGACGTCCTCATGGTCGACGAAAAGATCGTCGCCGTCGGGAAGGACCTCTCGGTCACGCTCCCCGAGCTCGAAACCGTCGACGCCGCGGGCAAGATCCTCACGCCGGGCTTCTTCGACCAGCACATCCACGTGACCGGTGGCGGCGGCGAAGGCGGTCCCTCGACCCGCACGCCCGAACTCGTGCTCTCCGAACTCATCGCCTGCGGGACGACGAGCGTGGTCGGCGTCTCCGGCACGGACTTCACGACGCGCTCGATCCCGAACCTGCTCGCGAAGGTCCGCGCGCTCCAGACGGAAGGCGTTTCCGCCTGGATGTACACGTCGAACTACCGCTATCCGGCGACGACCCTGACGGACTCGGTCCCGAACGACCTCTTCTTCGTGCCGGAGTGCCTGGGCGTCAAGATCGCGTTGGGCGACCACCGCTCCTCCTTCCCGACCACGCAGCAGGTGCTCGCGCTCCTCGCCGACATCCGCGTGGGCGCGATGTTGGCGGGGAAGGTCGGCTTCATGCACGTCCACACCGGGAACATCCCCGGCTCCTTCGAGATGTACGACGAAATCGTCGCGAAGGGCTTCCCGATCAAGCACATCCGTCCGACCCACTGCGGCCGCATCCGCCACGTCTTCGACGCCGCGGTGCAGTTCGCGCTGAAGGGCGGCCACATCGACATCACGACGGGGGCGTCCTGCTGCTTCGACCATCCTGCGGAAGCCGTCATCGCCGCGCTCGAAGCGGGCGTCGATCCGAAGCTCATCACGCTCTCGACGGACGGCCACGGCTCCGTCCCGCGCTTCAACGACAAGGGCGAAATGGTTGGCTTGGGCGTCGGCGGCGTCGAGGGGAACCTCAACGAAATCCGCCGCCTCATCCGCGACTACAAGATGCCGATCGAGCAGGCCCTCACGTTCGTCACGTCGAACGTCGGCGCGGCTCTCGGCCTCGCCGGCCAGGGCGTTGTCGAAAAGGGCGCCTGCGCGAACGCCTGTCTCTTCACCGAAGACTTCGAGCTCACCGACGTCTTCGCGCGCGGCCGCCGCATGATGAAGGACCGCGAAATCGTCGTGAAGGGCACGTTCGAATACTGATCGACGTAATCCGGGCGCTTTCCTGAAGCGTCCGACGACATTGAGGAGCCCCGCCCGGCCGCAAGCCCGGCGGGGCTTCTTTGTGCCCATCGGCGGACAAGGGGCGGGGATGCGAAGGTGAGGCGCCTTGACCCGAAAGTCCCTTCCCTCAGGCTTTTTCCTGAGGAACCTTCGCCCGGAAACGGCGGCTCCGCGTGCTAACCTTTCCGGCAGAGCGCGACCCAAAGGTCATTGCTTTGCGACGCGCCCCAAAGACCAAGACCACCAGTCCCCTCATTCATGACCCCGTATCTTCGCGCCGGGATTCCCGGCGACTTCCGACCCTTCGCATGCCTGGAGCCCGACGGACGGCTCACGGGGCACGACGTCGAACTTCTGGAGGCGCTCGCCCGCGAGGCCGGGATGGAACTCCGGATCGTCCCGACGGACTGGACGGGGTTGGCGGAGGGGCTGGGCCGCGACTACGAGGTCGCGGCGGGCGGGGTCTCCATCACGCCGGAGCGCGAGGCCCGGGGCGACTTTCTCCCCGCCTACGCCCCCTTCTGGAAGACCGGGATCGTGCGCCGCGAGGCGCTCGGGCGCTTCCGGTCTCCTGAGGACCTCAACGACCCTTCGGTCACCGTGATCAAGAATCCGGGCGGCACCAACGAGCGTTGGGTGGATGCCAACCTCACGCGCGCCCGCGTGATCCTCGAACCCGACAACGTCGCGATCCCGTCGCGCGTCGCCGCAGGCGACGGCGACCTCATGGTGACCGACGTCACCGAGGCGCGGCATTACGCCGCTTTGGACGAACGGTTGGCGGTGCTCCCCTTCCCTCTGACGCCCGTGCAGACGAAGGGGATTTGGATGGCGAAGGGTTGGGCTGACGCCTCGCGGCTACGCAACGCCTGGACGCGGCTCGAAGAAGACGATACGCTTCGCCGCCTCCTCGCCCGGTGGGAGCTCGAAGCGTAGGGTTTTCGTTTCCGCGCGCAAACCCTTGAGCACTTGCGCCTAAGGAGAGCCGCCCAACGGGCGTGTCGGAACGCAAGACTTGTTGAAGCCCCCAACCCGTTGGGGCGTTCGCCGTGTTCAAATGAGGGAACGGCCCGCGGGCGAGTACCCGGGGCCGGTTTTCCCGACAGGGCTTTTGCGGCCCCGTCGGCGGCTTCTTCCCCTCACTTCTCGAAGGAAAAGAAATCATGATTTCACGTCGCGCTCTCACGAGTGCCATCGGTGTGGTGGCACTCCTCAGTGCCTCTTATTTCCCGATGACCTCCGCCTGCGCGGCCACGGGTGAAACCGCGATCATCGTTCCCTACCCGCCGGGAGGCCCGCTCGACGTCTCGGCGCGCGCCTTGGCCGATGCGGTGAAGGACAAGCTCGGCACAACGATCGTCGAAAACCGTCCGGGTGCGGGCGGCAACGTCGGCATGTCGACGGCGAAGCGCCGCGACGGCGACGGCAAGACGCTCGTGATGGGCGCGGTGGCGACGCTCGCCATCAATCCGCACCTCTACCCGACGCTCCCGTACGACCCGAAGAAGGACTTCAAGAGCGTGACCTTGGTCGCCACGGCCCCGAACGTCGTCGTGATCACGCCCGCCTTCGCGGAAAAGAACAACATCAAGAACCTGCAGGACCTCGTCGCCTACGCGAAGGCGAACCCGGGCAAGCTCAACTTCGCCTCGGGCGGGAACGGCTCCGCCGGCCACCTCGCGGCGGCGCTCCTTCAGAAGCGCTGCGGCATCGAGATGACGCACATCCCCTTCAACGGGGCCGCGCAGGGTCTGCTCTCCGTCTTGGCCGGTCAGACCGACCTCATCATCGACAACCTCGCGAGCGCCGCGGGGAACATCCGGGGCGGCAAGCTCATTGCGCTCGCCGTCACGACCAAGGCCCGCACGCCGCTGATGCCTGAAATCCCGACGGTCGAAGAGTCCGGCATTCCCGACTTCGACATCTACACGTGGTTCGGCCTCCAGGTGCCCGCCTCGACCCCGGACGACGTCGTTCAGAAGCTCCACGACGCCTTCGCTCCGGCCCTGGCGACGGAAGAAATGAAGAAGCGCTTCGAAGGCTTCGGCGCGACGCCCGCCCCGATGACCCCGGCCGAATTCGACAAGCTCATCGCGGACGAATACGCGAAGTACGACGAGCTGGTCGAGATCTCCGGCGCGAAGGTCGACTGAGCGGCAACCTCAACCAACAATCCGAACGGGCGGCACCCACGGCGGGTCCGCCCGTTTTTCATTCCCCTCAAGCGCCTCAGGACGGTTCGATCAGCTCAGAGCGGTTCTGAGCAGATCAGAGCGGATCAGAGCGGATCAGAACGGCTCCGACGCCTTCACGGCTTCGAGCGCGCACACGCCCGCTTCCGAGAGGATGATGCGCATCACGTCCGCGGTCTTCCCCGCGCCCGTCTCGACGACGCGCACGAGGTAGACGTGGTAGCGCTTTTCAATGAGGTGCTCCCGGTGCTGCCCGGCGTCGGTGTCGGTCGAGGCGTCGTCCTCGTCGTCGACGTAGGGGAGTTCTTCGAAGCGCCGGTCGATCGAGGCCGTCCACGGCGTCACCGACATGCGCGTGATGTCGTAGAGCGAGCGCGCGCCGAATTCGCCCGCGATCACCTCGGCGTCGATCTCGACCGACTTCCGGTAGCGCAGAATGCTCTCGCGGTATTCGTCCGAGAAGGGCAGCGAATGCGCGGCGCGCCGCAGCGCCAGCACTTCAGGCGGAATTTCGTCCGCCTTCATGAAGTCGACGGTCTCAAAGGTCCTGCCGGCCTCTTCGCCGTCCGGGCGCATGAGGATCGTGCGGCGGTTGGGAAGCCACCGGCGGAAGACCTTCGCCAAGGCTTCGCGCAGCCCCTCCTTCAAGCGGTCCTTGAAGATGTAGGCGACGACGAGCGCGATGAAGAGGTTCATCGAGAGGGCCCCGTAGCGCGACTGCCAGAAGAACGCGACGAAGGTCGCAAAGAGCATCGCGAACGCGGCGGCCGCGCCGTAGATGAACTGCTTGAGCCAAGGGTTCCCTTCCCCCACCTTGGGTCGGAGAAAGAGCACGTTCGAGACGTACTTCCGGAGCGTGCGCCAACGGTAGAGCGCCTGCTCCGGGGCGATCGACGT
>NZ_JH605010.1:0-941 GCF_000250875.1 Sutterella parvirubra YIT 11816
CGAGGGTTTCCTGAGGGATTTCTATGAAGATTTCCGCCCGCAACTGCCTCGAAGGCAAGATCGTTGAGATCAAGGAAGGCCCCGTTTCGACCGAAGTGACGATCGAAACCGCCGCCGGCGAAAAGATCGTTTCCTCGATCACGACGACCTCCGCCAAGAACCTCGGCCTCAAGGTCGGTGAAAAGGCCTACGCCGTCATCAAGGCGAGCTCGGTCATGGTCGCCGTGGAATAAGTTTTCCCGCGATCACCGGATTCAAAAAAGCGCCCGGAGCCGCACGGCCCGGGCGCTTTTTCTTTCTGCCGGAGGCCTCACGGCCCCAACGGCAGGATCAGTTCGGCTGCGTCGGCCCCTCGGAGGGCTTCGCCTCCGCCGCCTCCTCGACCACCGTCTCCGTCGCCAAAGCGTCCCCCACCTCCGCCGCGGCGGAGAGCCCGGCAAGGTCTTCGAGGTTCAGAACCGGGTTCATGGGAAGGGCGCCCAGGGCGTCCGCACCCTCCGCAACCCCCGCAACTTCAGGCCCGTCGGGGAGTTCGGAGAGTCCGTCGATCTCGTTCATGCGGCGGCTCATCCTCTGGCGCTTCACGCCCATCACTTCGAGCGAATTCTGCGCTTCGCGGAACTTCTTCTCGACGACCGTGAACTGCTTGCTGAAGGCTTCGAATTCGCTCTTCACCTCCGACAAAAGCCGCCACACTTCGCCCGAGCGCTTCTCCATCGCGAGCGTCATGAAGCCCATCAAAAGGCTGTTCAAAAGGGCGGAGAGCACGGTGGGGCCGGCCGGGGTCACGCGGAAGTCGCGCTGAAGGCGCTCAGCCAACCCGGGCGTCCGCAGCACCTCGGCGTAGAGGCCCTCGGAGGGCAGAAACATCACCGCGAATTCGGTCGTCACCGGCGGGCGCACGTACTTCTCCTGAATCGACTTCGCCTGCCGGAGAATCG
>NZ_JH605010.1:994-1152 GCF_000250875.1 Sutterella parvirubra YIT 11816
TGAATCGACTTCGCCTGCCGGAGAATCGCGCGCTCCAGGGCCTTCCGGGCCGCCACGGTCGCCTCACGGTCGCCCGCGGTTTCGGCGTCACCCAACGCCTCCCAGTCTTCCAAGGGGAATTTCGAATCGAGCGGGAGCCAACAGGGGGCGTCCCCCGA
>NZ_JH605010.1:1226-10827 GCF_000250875.1 Sutterella parvirubra YIT 11816
GCCCGGGAGCCGCACCGCAAAGTCGACGATGACGTTCGCGTCCGCGAAGAGCTTCGCCTGAGAGACGTACTGCGAGGGTCCCAGCATCGTCGAGAGGATCGCCTCGAGTTGCGTCTCCCCGAAGGTCCCGCGGGTCTTGACGTTGGCGAGGACGTTCTGGAGGCGCGTCACGCTCTCCGCCATCCGGCGCATTTCGCCGAGACCGTTTTCCACCAACCCCAGCTTTTCGTCCACCACGCGGAAGCTCTGCTCGAGGCGCTCGTTCAGCGTCTTGTCGAGCTTTTCCTGCACGGTCGCGCGCATCGCTTCCAACTTCTCGTCGTTTTGCCGACGCATGCTCTCGAGCTCCGTCGCGAGCTTCTTGTTCAAGGCGTCCGCCGCCCCGGCGTTCGTCTCGACCAACTTCACGAGCCGGTCGTTCACCATCGTGTGGAGCGCGAGGAACTCCTTCCCGAGGCGCTCGTTCATGCCCTTCAATTCGTTCCGGGCCTCCACGGTCAGCGCCTGCACGGCTTCGCCCGAGCGGTGCTGCTCGCGCGAGACGAAGGCGGAGAGGTTCGCCATCCCCTGCGTCACGCGCGCGTCCGACTGCGCGATCGACTGCTCCAGGTCGCGCCGGGACTCCATCACGCCTTCGAGCACCGCGTCGACGACGGTCTCCGCCTGCGCGCGGGCCTCTTCCGGGTCGTCCCGGTCGGAAATCCGCTTCAGAAGCCAGGCCGCGAGAAAGAGGTTCGCGACCAGAAGAAGGAGCACCGCGCCCCAGAGCATGCCGTCGTTGACCAAGATGTTCGCCTCGGTGAAGTTGCGTTGAGGAGAAGTCTAGCGGAGGGCCGAAAAGCGCGTTCGGGGTCCTCTTTCGAAGACCCCGAATGCGTGACGCCCGAAGGCGTTCCGCGCCATCATGGAAGCGCATCTTTGAGCAACTCAGCGCTTCGTCCAACGGCCCCAAAGGTCTTTCAGACCGCCGAGCCCCGGACGACCGCGCCCGTCGGCATCGGGCTTCGGGAGTTCGATGCCCTCTCCTTCCTCCTGAACCTCCACGAGCTCTTCGGCCTTCGGGGATGCGGTTTCCAAACCTCCGGTCGCCGGAGACGGCGCACCTCCGCCTTCCTGCGCCGCCTTCTTGGCCTCTCTCGCCGCCTCATCGGCCCTGATGCGTGCCAGTGCGGCTTCGGCTTCCGGGGTGTTCGGCACCACGGGTTTTTCCGTCGGCGACCCCTCGCGGATTCTCGCCACCGCGCGGCGGTATTCGTCCTCGAAGAGCCGGCGCGCGGCGAGCGCGGCCTCGCCCGCCTCGTCTTCGTCCTCGGTGCCGTCGGGGACGCGCCCCTTCGAGGCCGCGACGACGTTCGACGCCAAGGCGACGCTCACGACGAGCTCTTCGTCCACGACGACGGTCTGCGCGTCCGCGGGGAAGAGCGCGATCGAAGAATGGTTCCGCAGCCGCACGACGATCTTGAGCCGATTGTTGAGTTCGCGCGCCACGTCGAAGACCCGCTTCATGCGGATCTCGTCCTGGAGCGCCAAAAGCATCACGGAGGCGCTCGTCACGTGCGCTTCGACCAAAATCATCGGGTCGGTCGCGTCCCCCGAAATCACGCCGAAGCCCTGCGCTTCCAATTGGTTCAAGGGCGCCGAAGGCGGCACGACGAGAATGATCCGGCGGTCGGCCGCGCGCAGGCCTTCCAACACCTGCCGCACGCCCTCGTTCCAACCGACGACGATGATTTGGCCCTTCCTGAAGTCCTTCCCGGCATCCTTCGGGAGTTCCTGATGCGGGGGCTGGCGCACCGCGGCTTTCTTCGCCCAGGGGAAGCGCAGCACCAAGCGGTTCCTCACCTTCGGGATCATCGCGAAGAAGACCGGGTTCACCGCGATCGTCACGATCGAAGCGGCGACGACGAGGCTCATCAAACCCTTGTCCGCGAGCCCCAGGTTGATCCCCTGCGCGGCGAGGATGAAGCTGAATTCGCCGATCTGCGCGACGCAGGCCGCCAAGGTGAGCGCCGTGTCGAGGGGCCAGCGCAGCAGGAGCACCAACCCGAACGAAACGCTCGTCGTCCCCAAGAGGATCAGCGCCGCCACGAAGAGAACGTCGACCGGCCGGTCGATGAAGATGCGCCAGTCGAGCATCATCCCGACCGAGACGAAGAAGAGCACGGCGAAGGCGTCCTGGAGCGGCAGCGAATTCTTCGCCCCCCGGTGCGCGTACCGGCTCTCCTGCATCACCATCCCGGCGAAGAACGCCCCCAGGGCGTAGCTCACCTCGAAGATCGCGGTCGCGCCGTAGGCGATCCCGATCGCGATCAGAACGACGGCGAGCGTGAAGAGTTCTCTGGAACCCGTGGCGGCCACGAGCTTCAGCACCCAGGGAAGCGCCTTCTTCCCCGCGACCATCATCAAGACGACGAAGAGCACGACCCCGGCGAGCGTCTTGGCGAGGTCCCCGACGATGGCGGCGCCCGAGACGTTCCCCTCACCCAGGACGACCTGCGCGAAGGGCGGCAGGCACACCATGATGAAGACCGTCACCAAGTCCTGCACCACGAGCCAGCCCACGGCCACCTGACCGTTCATCTGATAGGTGAGCCCGCGGATCTCCAAGGCCTTCGTGACGACGACGGTGGAGGCACACGAGAGCGTCAGCCCGAAAAGCACGGCGCTCCCGAAATTCCAGCCCCAGACGAAGTGTCCGAAAAGCGTGCCCAGAAGCGTCGCCAGGGCCATCTGCGCGACGGCGCCGGGCAATGCGACGCCCTTCACCGACACGAGGTCTCTGACCGAGAAGTGGAGCCCCACGCCGAACATCAGGAGCATGACGCCGATTTCCGCCGTCTGCTCCAGAAGGCTCTCGTCGACCGCAGGAAGGCCCGGAATCAAACCGGCCGAGACGCCCGCCAGGATGTACCCCACCAAGGCCGGCGTCCGCAGGAACCGCTCCGCAAGGTAGCCGAAGGGAAGCGCGAGGCCGAAGCCCGTCACGAGGCTCGTCAGAAGCGGCAGGGAGCTCGACATGGTGTGTTCTTGAGTGTCGGCCGTCCGTGGAGTTGAAGGGGTTGAGGAGGCTCCGCTCCGGGAGAAGCCCCGGGCGGATAGGAAGAAAGAGACGGCTCAACCGAAAATATTACGACCGGCCGCCTTGTTCAGGCGTTTCCGGCAAGTAAAAAAGAGCACGGGCCGCAGTCGACTCGTGCTCTTTTCGGGGAAGAACCGGGACGGGCTCGCCGCCCGTCCACGGGTTCTTCGGGAGGCTTCCCGGGCCTTACGCCGTCGGGAGCTTCGCCGTCACGCCCTGAACGAACCATTCCATCGAGAGGAGTTCCTGGTCCGTGGCGGTCTTGCCGGCGGGGATCACTTCGCGGCCGTCGTTCGTGACGATCGGGCCGGTGAAGGGATGGAATTCACGCTTTTCCATCTTCGCGTAGACGTCGCGCATCTGCTTCACGGCTTCCGGATCCGCGTCCTTCGAGACTTCGATCACGTCGATCATGTGCTCGGGCGCGCCGCCCCAAACGGGTTCGGGCTTCCAGGTTCCGTCCAAAACGTCCTGGATGCGCTTCTGATAGTACGTGTCCCAGAAGTGGACAACGCCCGCCAGGAGCATCGTCGGCGCGGCCTTCTTCATCGCGGAGTTGTAGCTGATCACGGGGATCTTCGCGTCTTCGCTGGCGGCGGCGACGGCGGTCGAGTTCGTGTGGTGCGTGATCACGTCGCAGCGCTGGCCGATGAGGCTCTTCGCGGCGTCGCCTTCCTTCGCCGGGTCGTACCAGGCGGAGGTCCAGACGACGCGGACTTCGACGTTCGGGTTGACGCTCTTGGCGCCCAGCGTGAAGGCGTTGATGCCCTGGAGCACTTCCGGAATCGGGAGCGCGGCGACGTAGCCGAGGATGTTCGTCCTCGTCTGCTTGCCGGCCAGGATCCCCGCCATGTAGCGCGCTTCGTAGAAGCGGGCCGTGTAGTTGTTGACGTTCGCGGCCGTCTGGTAGCCCGTGGCGTGTTCGAACTTCACGTCCGGGAATTCCTTCGCAACCTTCATCACGGCGTTCATGTAGCCGAAGGTCGTCGCGAAGATCAACTTGTTCCCCTGCTGGCAGAGGTCGCGGAGCACGCGCTCGGCGTCGGCGTTCTCGGGAATGTTCTCCAGCGTCGTGATCTGGATCTTGTCGCCGAAGAACTTCTCGACCTTCTGGCGGCCGATGTCATGCTGCTGCGACCAACCTTCTTCGTTCGCGGGGCTCACGTAGACGAAGGCCACCTTGAGGGGGCCTTCGCCCTTGTCGGCCGCGGGGGCGGCAGGCGCGGCGGCGCCCGACGCGGCGGGCTTCGCTTCGTCCTTGCCGCAGGCCGAAAGCATCAGGGCGGTGGCGCCCGCGAGGGCGAGCTTGAGAGCGGTGCGCTTCTGCATAAGCATGCGTGTACTCCAATGTCAGTAGTTGCGGAATGGAAAATATTGTAGGACCGGGCGGGGGACCCGTTCCCGGAAATCGGGTCGAAAAAGGCCCGCGAAGTTTCCCTCAGCGGGCCCGTGATTTGGGCGTCTGTCTGCCTTTACCCCTTGGGCGAGAACGGCTTCCCGAGCGAGGCCGGGACGTTCAGCCGGATCCAGGTCGGGTTCCTCGAAATGAGGACGAGCACGAGGATCGTCGCGAGGTACGGGGTCATCGACATGAATTGGGGCGGGATGGCGATCCCCATCCCCTGGAAGGCGAACTGCAGCATCGTGACGCCGCCGAAGAGGTAGGCGCCGATGACGACGCGAAGCGGGCGCCACGTGGCGAAGGTGACGAGGGCCAACGCGATCCAACCGCGGCCCGCGCTCATGCCTTCGACCCACAAGGGCGTGTAGACGAGCGAGAGGTACGCGCCCGCGATCCCCGACATGACGGCGCCGAAGAGGACGGCCGCGAGGCGGATCCCGGGAACGGAGTAGCCGAGGGCGTATGCGGATTCCGGCGCCTCACCCACCGCGCGCAGAATCAGACCCGCACGCGTCCGGAAGAGGAACCAGGAGACGAGCGCCAAGAGAATGAGCGCACCGTAGACGAAGGGATGAAGCGAGAAGAACGCTTCGCCCACGAACGGAATGTCCTTCAGAACGGGGATCCCGGTCGCGGCGCGCTCGGTCAAGGACGCGCCCTGGAGGGGCTTCCCGATGAAGGCCGAAAGGCCCGTGCCGAAGAGCGCCAGCGCGAGACCCGCGGCGTACTGGTTCGCGCGCATCCCGATCGTGAAGAACGCGAAGAGAAGGCCGAAGAGCAGACCCGCACCCGCGCCCGCGAGGAACCCGAGCGCGAAGCTTCCGGTCGCGTAGGTCGTGCCGAACCCGGCCACGGCCCCCATCAGCATGATCCCTTCGATGCCGAGGTTCAGAACCCCCGACTTTTCGTGAATCAGAATCCCGACGGCGGCGAGAAGGAGCGGCGTCCCGGCATTCAGGGTCGAAGAAATGATCGAAGCGGCGAGACTCATCGCGCGGCCTCCTTGCCCTTGGCCTTGGTGAAGCCCGTCCAGCGGAGTCGGTAGAAGATCATGACGTCGCAGGCGAGGATGAAGAAGAGAAGAAGCCCCTGGTAGACGCCGGTGATGGCGGAGGGGAGACCCAGGCGGCTCTGCGCGAGCTCACCGCCCAGATAAAAGAGCGCCATCACGAAGGCGGCGGGAATGCAGCCCAAGGGGGAGAGGCGGCCGACGAATGCGACGATGATCGCGGCGAAGCCGTAGCCCGGAGACACCGTGGGGGTCAACTGCCCCAAGGGGCCCGCGGCTTCGATGCCGCCGGCGAGACCCGCCAACGCGCCCGAAATCAGCATCGAGACCCAAATGAGGATCCCCGGGCGGTAGCCCGCGTAGCGCGCGGCCAGAGGGGCCATGCCGGACACCTTGAACTGGAACCCCATCGCCATGCGGTCCATGAGGAGCCAGATCCCGAAGGCGGCGATGAAGGCGATCAGAACGCCCGCGTGCAGACGCGTTCCCTCCAAAATGACCGGAAGGAGCGCCCCGGAGTCGAAGAGCTTCGTCTGCGGGAAGCCGAACCCCATGGGGTCCCTCATCGGGCCCTGCACCGCCCACGCGAGGAAGAACTGCGCGACGTAGACGAGCATCAAGGAGACGAGAATTTCGTTCGCGTGGAAGCGGTGGCGAAGGAGCGCCGTCACCGCGCCCCAGAGGGCGCCGCCCAACGCGCTCGCCAACATGACGGGAATCACGAACCAGGCACCCGTCGAGGGGTCGCACTGAAGCGCCATCCAGCCGCCGGCGACGGCGCCCATGATGAGCTGCCCCTCGGCACCGATGTTCCAGACGTTCGCCTTGAAGCAGACGACGAGACCGACCGCGCAGAGCAGAAGCGGCGTCATCTTTACGCCCACTTCGGTCCAGCCGCGCATCGTTTCCAGGGGCGCAATGAAGAACGTCCGGAGCGCGCGCACCGGGTCTTCGCCCAGCGCCCAGAAGAGGATGAAGCCGGTCACGACGGTAAGCGCGATCGCGATGGCGGGCGAGACCCACCGGAGCGACTTCGCGGGCTCCTGACGCGGCGTGAGGGTGAGCGGGAACTGGATCATCGGGCGTCTCCCTTCGAATTTTCTTCCCCGGCGTGCCGCAGGGGCGATCCGGGCCAGAGGCCGGACATCCAGCGGCCCACTTCCTCAATGTTGATTTGGTTCTTCGGCACGGCGGGCGAGAGGTGCCCGCGGTACATCACCGCGATGCGGTCGGAAATCTCGAAGAGTTCGTCGACTTCTTCGCTCACGACGATCACGGCGGCGCCTTCTTCGCGAAGGCGCATGAGCGCGTTGCGGATCACGGCCGCGGCGCCCACGTCGACGCCCCAGGTGGGCTGATTGACGAGAAGGACGCGGGGCTTGTTGAGGATCTCGCGCCCCATGATGAATTTCTGGAGGTTGCCGCCCGAAAGGCCGCCCGCGTGCTTGTGCTCGTCGGGGGTCTTCACGTGGAAGCGTTCGATGACGAGGCGGGCGAAGGCCCCGGCCTTGTCCTGAAGAAGGAACCCGCCCTTCTTCAAATCGTCACCCGTGAGGTACGTGTTCGCCTGAAGTGAAAGTTCCGGCACGGCGGCGTGCCCCAGGCGCTGCTCGGGCACGTAGCGGAGGCCCTTCGCACGGCGCTCTTCCGTATTCAACGTCCCCACTTCTTCGCCGAACAACTTCACGGCGCCCGGTTCGGTGCGGTATTCGCCCGCGGCCAGGGCCATGAGGCGCGCCTGACCGTTCCCGGAAATGCCGGCGATGCCGACGATTTCGCCGCTGCGGACGGAGAGCGTCGCGTTTTCCGTCCCGCAGACGCGTTCCGTCCCAGGCGTCGTCACGCCGCAGATCTCGAAGATCACGTCGCCCGGCGTCCCCACCGCTTCGCGGACGACCGGCGGTTCGTCGCCGATCATGAGGCGCGCGAGCGAAGCTTCCGTTTCCTGCTTCGGGTCCACGCTCGTCACGATGTGACCGGCGCGAAGCACCACGCAGCGGTCCGCAAGTTCGCGGATTTCGTCGAGCTTGTGCGAGATGAAGAGAATCGAGACGCCTTCGTCGGCCAGCTGGTGGAGCGTCACGAAGAGCTTGCGGACGGCCTGGGGCGTCAGAACGGACGTCGGTTCGTCCAGGATGAGGAGCTTCGGATTCGTCATCAGCGCGCGGATGATTTCGACGCGCTGGCGCTCGCCCATTGAAAGCTCCATCACGACCGCGTGCGGGTCGACCTGAAGGCCGTAGCGTTCGCCCAGGCGCACCACTTCCGCGGAGATGTCCGCGATCGACATGCGCTTCGTGAGGCCCAACGCCACGTTTTCCGCGACCGAGAGCGTGTCGAACAGCGCGAAGTGCTGGTGCACCATCGCGATCCCGAGTTCGCGCGCCTGCGCGGGGCTCTCGAGCGTGAGCGGGCGTCCGTCAAAGCGCACCTCGCCCTCATCGGGCTGGGTCGCGCCGTAGATGATCTTCATCATCGTCGACTTGCCCGCACCGTTTTCGCCGAGGACGGCAAGCACCTCACCGGGCGCCACCTCCAGGGTCACGCGGTCGTTCGCGACGATCCCGGGATAGCGCTTCGTGATGTTCTTCAAACTCAAACGTGGCGTCATCAAATTGGCTGGCGTCCGCCCTCCCCATATATATGTATGTGGGAAAGACCGTCCGCCTTGAGATTTTGGAGTGAACGAGCGGTGTCGGACCGGTTGCGGGTACCGGCATCCCGTCTGCGAAAACGACAAGAGGCCCCGACGGTCATGGAAGGGGCGCCGGGCGAGGAGAGGCGGCATCCGCCATTCGCCCGAAGCCGCCGCGATCCTGAAACGGGGGCCCAGATTTGAAGCCATCGAAACCGGGATGTCGGCCCGTCAAAAAGGGTCCGGCATCGGTGTTGACCCGCATTGTACAGGCGGGCGGTTTATTCCGTGAGTCGCAACGCCCCTTTTGCCGCCGGTACCGTGGTCTTTTTGTCTTCACGGAAAGAGAACCGCGTTTCACGTCCGTTTGACGCCCGGCTCATACCGCATATGCGGTATTTTGAGGAACCCGCCCTTGCTCTTTCCCTTCCGCTCACCTATAGTTCCCTCCTCACGCGGCTGTAGCTCAGTTGGATAGAGTATCTGGCTACGAACCAGAGGGTCGTGGGTTCGAATCCTGCCAGCCGCGCCATATTCAGAAACCGCAGTCACCGAAAGGGACTGCGGTTTCGCTTTTCCGGGGCTTCTTTCCGATCCCGGAAAAGGTCATCAGGACCCTACTTCGGCCGCCCGACAAGGACCTTTGAGGCGCCTTTCGAAAATTCTTTTTCGAGCTTTCTTGCCTTTCCCGCGGCTGATGTGTTAATCTTCTGCTTCTCGGCTGATGCCGAGCGCCTCAGCGGCAGTCCCGGCTGAGGATGACGAACGGAGAACCGGCGCCTCGACCGCGCCTCTTCGTCGGGACGACTGCGCGGAGAAGTGGCAGAGAGGTCGAATGCACACCCCTGCTAAGGGTGCAGGTCCGAATAAGGGCCTCGGGGGTTCGAATCCCCCCTTCTCCGCCATTGATTGCTGAAGATCCCCGATTCCTTAAGGAGTCGGGGATTTTCTTTTGTCTGCGTTCTTCCTCTCTTTACCTCACCCGAGCGAAATGCCCGAGCCCCGGTCGACCTGGGTCTTCGCGGCCCAGTCGCGGAAAAGCGAGCGCACCCAGGCGTGCGCCGGGTCGCGGTGGACCGCCTCGCGCCAGACCATGACGCCGTGGCGCACGATGCGCTTCGCGCCACGCTTCGCTTCGCCCGCGGCTTTGGGCATCGGGACCCACACGAGGTCGTAGTGCATCCTCACGCCCCGGCTCCCGAACCCGGGCGAGAGCATGATGAGGTCGGACGCCTCAAGGGTGGACGCCAACTCCAACGCGGACGAGGTCGTGCAGACGACGCCCTGATCGGCGCGCTCGTCCTTGAAGACCTGACGGTCCCAATTGGCGTTCCGGTAGTCGGCGCTCACGTCCATCGCGATGCGCCCATAGGCGTCGAGGTCCCCGAGGGTGAGCGTCCCTGCCTCGTGCTTCGCTGCGAGCGGATGCTCGCGGCGCATCAGAATGCCCAACTCGATCTCAAAGAGCGGCGCCGA
>NZ_JH605010.1:10840-15449 GCF_000250875.1 Sutterella parvirubra YIT 11816
CGGCGGCACGTTCCGGTCGGTGACGATCGCGAGGTCCGCACGGCCGTCTTCGATGTCCTCCCAGACGGCGCTCGTGCGCGGGCGGTGCTCCAGCACGAGGCCCGGCGCCTCTTTGGCCAACCTCGGAACGACGTAGGCGAGGATCTCAGGGACCGCCAATCCGCGCGAGACGAGGTGGAAGCGCCCCTCCAAGGCCTTCGGGTCGAAGACGAAGGGTTGGAAGAGCTTCGCCGCCTGATCGATCGTGGTCTCCAGGTCGGGGAGCACCCGGTAAAGACCTTTGGTGGGCGAGAGCCCCCGCGCCTGAGGCGTGAGCAGCTGGTCCCCGAAGGCGGCGCGGAGCTTTTCGAGCGTCCGCGACGCGCTCGCCAAACTCATCCCGAAGTTCGAAGCCGTCTTGGTGAGCTTCTGCGTGCGGGCCAAGTCCTGCAGAAAGCGCAGTTGCTGGAGCGTCAGATGCTCGGAGGGATCGTCAAGCGCGGTCTTCATCGGTCGGGCGGTGGTGAGATCAGGATGAGAAAGGTTGGGCGCCGGACCGAGAACTTCGGCCGGACGCCCACGGATGATTGATTCTAAAAAGGCCCTTCTTCCCGCCGTCTTCGGGGAAACCCGACTCAGGGACTCACGGGCGGCTATCCCCCAGTGAAAGTGAACGGGCGGCCCCGTTCCGAGACCGCCCGTTCGTCCTCTTTCCAAGACGGGCCTCGGTAAAGCCCGTCACGTCCAAGTTCCGCTCAAGTTCTTGAAGCGATCAGAACTTGTGCGTCATACCCATCGCGACGGTCGAGCGGCTCGCGACGTTCTCGGCCTTTTCGGTGTTTCGGAACATGCCGTTCCCGTACGCGTAGGTGCCCACCGCGTAGAGGTTCGTGCGCTTCGAGAGCGGATACGAGTAGCGCACCGCGCCCACCCAGCGTTCGCCGTCGTCCGCGAGATTCGCGGCGTTGGGGCCTTCCCAGGAGGCGCGCACCATCTTCACCGACCCGTGGATGCGCCCGCCCAGCAGCGGGTGGTTAGCACCCACCGAGAAGCTGTCCGCCGTGAAGCCTTCGCGCGAAGTCGCCGCCGCAAAGCCCATGTCGGCGCCCGAAATCACGTTCGGGGTGCCGAGCACGCCGCGGGCGTGTTCGAGGTGCTGGTAGGCGACGTGCACGCGCAGATCGCCCCACACGTACGCGCTCGCGCCCGCGAAGAAGTTCACGGTCGCCTTCGCGTCCGAAGGCGTCGCCGCCATCGTCTTGTTCGGGTAGTCGATCACCTGCACGAGAGCGAGCGCGGTGGTCTTCTCACCCGTCCAGGAAGTCCCCAGCGCGTAGACGTGCTGCACCTTCGAGAAGCCGTCCGACTCGGGCGTCGCCGCCTGGTCGGCGGCGTTCGAATACTGGCCGACGACGCGCAGGCCCCCGAGGAAGGGCGCCGTGCGGAAGGTCACCGCGTTGTCGACGATCGGGCTCGACTGGAAGGTGCCCGGCAAACCGCCGTCGGGGTTATTCGAGTAGATCGGGTTCATCGCGTTCGCCGCCCACTGGCCGTAGGTCCCGGTCGAGCCCAGAAGCCCGCCCGTGCGGCCGAAGGCGACTTCACCCATGCGCTCGTTCCCGACGATCAGCAGCGCGTCGCGCGAGAAGAAGGCGCCCGCGCGCGCATCGTTCGCGACGGCGCCCGACGAACCGTCGAAACCGCCTTCAAGGCTCACGCGCACGTAGGTCCCGTTCCCGAGATCTTCCTTCGTGCGGATCCCCCACACGGTCGAGATGTCGGTGCCGTGCATCTGGAGGTTCGGGTTGCCGTGCTTCGTGTCCGTCATGTAGAGGCCGGCGTCGATGCCGCCGTAGACGGTCGCTTCGGCGGCCGCGGCGGCACCCGCGGCGAGCGTGAGCGCGGCGGCAAGTGCGGAAGTTAGTGCGGCGCCCGCAAGTCGATGGGTCTGCATGTGTTTCTCCTGATTCCTTTTCAGTGGGACCCGGGTGGTCGTCCCGGGGTCCGTCATGTGAGTCGTGGTCGTGAAATGGTCTTCTCTTCGGACCGAAGCGCCCGAGTCCAAGCGTCCGGCCGAGAAAAACCCCGCCCGAAGCCTTTTTCGGACGGGGTTTCATGGCGCGGCGCCCTCAAGGGAAGGCCGCGGGTCCTTCTTCAGGATGTCGGACCCGGTCGGGCGGGGAGCGCATCCATCCGACGCTCCCCGCGCCCTCCGAAACCTTGGATCCGGAAGATCGTCGGACCCTTACTTCGCCTGCGGATTGAAGGCGTGTTCGACGAAGAACGGCCAAGCCTGGTAGCCCATCGTGTCCTGCAGCTTGATGAGGACGGAGGGTTCCGTCTGGCCCCACTTGTACTCGGCGATGTGAGGCGTCATGCGGCTCTTCGGGTCGCCCGTGTAGAGGCCCGGGGTCGAGTAGTAGACGACGAACGAATCCTTGTCGTCCATGTACTTCGCCAAGCCGGTCACCGGCGAGTAGAAGTCGTGGCCTTCCTTCTTGCCCACTTCGTAGACCTGTTCGACCGTCATCTTCTTCTGGTCGATCTTGTAGACGACGCCGCGGGTGTACTTTTCTTCCGCCAACGCCGGCTGTTCCATGCCGCGCGCGTCGCCGTTGTCGAAGGCGGAGACGTAGATGATGTCGCCCTTCGACTTCGACGCGATGCGCCAGGCGGTGTGCTGCGTCCAGGTCCAGTCGAAGTCGCCTTCGCACTTGGAGCCTTCGCACTTGATCTTGTTGCCCTTCGCGTCGACCGGCGTGAGGACCTTTTCAGCCCAGCCCTTCTTCCAGCCTTCGGGCGAGGCGAGGATCCACTTCACCTTCTTGTCGCGGCCGATCTTTACGATGGCGGACTGGTGGCGCGACGAGATGATGATCGAGTCGTCGGACGGGTCGTAGTCGACCGAGTTCACGTGCGCCCAGTTGCGGCCGGTGCCGACGCCCGTGATGTCGCCGAAGTCGTTCGAGGCGTCCTGCGCGGCGAGCTCTTCCGCGGTCATCGTGTGGCCGGCCTTCGAGGCGTCGATGTTGAGGCACACCGCACCCTGGTCCATCGCCTTCACGAGGTTGTCGCGGTACGGGTCGAGAATGTCCCAGAGCAGGAATTCGTCGACGACGCTGCCGTTTTCGTCCACCTCGATGATGACGTCGCGGACCGTGTGAACGCGCTTGCCGTCGGGACGGCGATGGTCGGACGAGGAAACGCGCAGGAACGTGTGGCCGTTTTCGGCGCCGTCGATCGCGTGCGAGTAGTCGGCGTAGCCCATCGGGAGACGGCGGTTGTAGATTTCGCGGCCGAGCATGTCGTACTTGGCGTAGCGCTGGCCGTAGCCGAAGATGAGGTTGCCGTCGGAGGACTGCTGGAAGCCCATGAGGATCCCGGCCTTGTAAGGCTGTTCGGGATCGTACATGTTGATGTCGGGCATCAGGTACCAGCGCAGCGTCCCCGTGGAGTCGATGATGCCGTTTTCGGGCATGAAGGACCATTCGAGGGCGCCCCCCATCGGGTTGTTCCAGACGAAGCGGGAGGCCTGCGGCGGCGTGCGCACGAGGTTGTTGACGAAGTAGAGGCGGTCGGAGAACGCCTTGTCCATCTTCAGCACCGTCGCGTCGAAGGTCGTGTGGGACTGGCCGTCCGTGCCGTTCGAGTGCATGTAGACGGGCGGGACGTAGAACTGATAGCGGTCCTTGAAGTGTTCGGTCTTCCCGTTGTAGACGCGGTCGTATTCGACTTCCACCGTGTTCAGGTAGTCCGCATAGAGACCGAAGAGCGGCACGCCGCCGTGGTTGCGGACGTTCGCATCCGAGACGTCGTACTTGATTTCCTGGCCGTCCGCCTTCGGCACGACGCGCACCTTGGCGTTCTTCACGGTGTAGCCGCCGTTGCGAACGACGGCCGTCATCGGGGCGATGCGGTAGGGATTCACCATCACTTCACCGATGTTGCCCTGGGCCTTGAAGCTCACCGCGGGACCGCTCGCGCCGCCCGAGGCGACGGCCGCATCCATGGTGAGGCCCAAACCGAGCGTGCAGGCCGCGGCAACCGCGACGGCGATGGAACGCTTCGTGATCATCTTCCTTTCTCCTGATTGAGGTTGGTCAGAGAGACCCAGGCACCGGCGCACGTTGGTGGTGTGTCCGACGGGAGAGATTCCGCAGGCTTGAGTGGTCTGAAGCGGAAAGCTGAAACCGGATCGGGCAGCGCGCGCATGTGGTCGGATGACGGCGCGATGGGTCTTTGGATGCCCGCATTCTAGGAAACGGAAGCGCCCGAACCAACCACTCCCGACGGAAGGCAGCTTTCCGTTTTTCGGAAACCTCGGCATCCTATACTTCCGTCCAAACGGGATTCGTGCATCCGCCCTTCAGACCATTCCCTTCGCGACGCACGCCCACTTGGGAGCCACGACCACCGGTTCCCCGACCACCACTTCTTTGGACCACTTTTGAGCGGGGTGCCCCTCGTCCGGACGAGAGACCGGGAGCAAAGCACCCCCTGGAGAAGAAACATGCTTCGCCGCACTTTCGTCAAGGCTTCGGCCGCCCTCGCGCTCGCCGCCACCATCGCCATGCCCGCCTTCGCCGCCACCGTCGGCCAGGACTACCAGGTTTTGGAAAAGCCGCTGCCT
>NZ_JH605010.1:15459-18568 GCF_000250875.1 Sutterella parvirubra YIT 11816
TTCGGCGCACCCCCTGACCGGGGCGCCTTCCGAGGCCGCGCACCCCGGCATCGCCACCTACGCGCGCCTCGCGGTCTACGCGCCGCGCGGCCCCGCGATCGCGCGCGCCCGCTGGGGCGAGACGACCCGGGTCCTCGGCACGGCCCTCCCCGAGATGCGCGTCATCATGCAGCCCTACGACGGGGACGCGCTGGAGCGCGCCGTCGCGAACGGGCTCGCCGACTTCGTACTGGCGCCCGCGCCGGTGCTGGCGCGTCTCTCCGGGCGCTACCCCATCGAAACCGTCGCGCAGAGCACGGCCGCGGTGCGTGAGAACGATCCGATGGCGGCCTCGGGCGCCGCCGTCATCGTCGCCAACAACGACCCGGCCCTGGTGGTGGGCGACCTGCAGGACCGCATCCTTTGGGCGGCGGGCGACTCCGACGCCGAGGGGTTGGCGGGGCTGCGGCTCATGCTCCGCCGGGAAGGACCCGCCGCCGAACGGCGCTTCACCGAAATCCGCCACATGGGCTATCCGGTCGACGCCGTCGTCTATCAGGTGCGCGCGATGCGCGGCTCCGTCGGGGTCGTGCCGGTGTGCCTCGTCGAATCGATGGTGCGCGAGGGCCTCATCGGCCCCAACGACGTGCGCGTGCTCGGCTCCTCCAACGAGCCGCCCGGGCGCTGCCGTGCCTCGGGCGCCCTATTCCCCGGCTGGGCGCTTGCCTCCGCCGCCTTCACGCCGGAAGCGAAGCGCAACGCCCTGGTCGATGTCCTTCTGAAGCTCCCGCCCGGGCACCCGTCGCTCCTTGCGGGGAGCATCGCCGGGTGGACGCTCCCGCCCACGGGGCCGGCGTCGACCCAGGCCCTCGGGCGCCTTCTCGTGCCGGAACCCACACTCACCGAGCGCGTCGCCGCCTTCATCTCGATACGCCGCACGGAAACCGGACTGATCGCACTCGGCGTCCTCACGTTCGTCATTCTCTTCGCGCTCTACACGGCGTTTCTCCAAATCCGCTTCTCGCGCACGAAGCGTGCGCTCATCCGCACCCACAGCGAGCTCGAAGAAAAGCGAAACGCCCTGGAGCACGCCCAACGCGTGATGTTGGTGGGTGAACTCGGCACGTCGCTCGCGCACGAACTCAATCAGCCGCTCGAGTCCATCCTCAACTACTCGCATGGGTGCCGTGCGCGCGCCGAGAACATCCCGGAAGCCTCGTCTTTGGTCGCGCCCCTCGGGATGGTCGAAAAGGAAGTGAAGCGCGCGGCAGACGTCGTGCGGCGGCTTCGCCGCCTCATCCGCCGCGACGCGCCGTCAAGACGCGAAGCGAGCCCCTCGGCCGTCGTCGACGAAACCGTCGAACTCATGACGGCGGGGCTGCGGCGCGCCGGGATCGACGTCAAGGTCGAACGCGCGGCCCCGGCCCCCGTGTGGAAGTTCGACACGGTCGCGCTTCAGCAGATTCTCGTCAACGTCCTCAAGAACGCGATGGAATCGATCCACGGCGCCGACCCCTCGGTGCGGCCCGCGCACCCGAGCGTGCGCATTTCTGAGACAATGAACGAAAACTTGTGGACGGTCCGCGTCGAAGACAACGGCCCCGGCTTCCCCGAGGGAAGCGACCCCGCCATCGAACCCTTCTTCACGACGAAGGCGAACGGCCTCGGCCTCGGGCTCGCGCTCTGCAGGCAGTGCGCCGAGAGCCTCGGCGGCACCTTCAGGATCGGCCGCGCCGATGCCGGCACCGGCGTCGTCGCGGAACTGCGTCTTCCCGTCGGCGAAGCCGTCCACTCCAGAGAGGATCCCACCTGATGTCCACGGAACAAGCACAGCTCCCGACAGCGGAAGACCGGCCGCAGAACCACGGTCCCGTTTGGATCGTCGACGACGATGACGTCCGTTTTTCGCTCTCCTTCGCGCTGAGCCCCCGCTACGAACCCCAGACCTTCGGTTCCGGGGAGGAGTTCCTCTCCCAAGTCTCGCTCGACCGTCCGGGCTGCCTCATCCTCGACCTGCGCATGCTCGGGATGACGGGGTTGGACGTGCAGAAGCGCCTGATCGAAGCGCAGAGTCCCATCGGCGTCGTCTTCCTCTCGGGGCACGGCGACATCCGCACGGCGGTCTCCGCGATGGAGTCGGGCGCGGTGAGCTTTCTGGAAAAACCCGTCGACCCGGACCTTCTCGCCGCTGCGGTGCAGAAGGCCCTGGACGCCTCCTACGAGCGCCACCGCCGCAAGCACATCCACAAGCTCCTCTCGACCCTGACCGCCCGCGAAATGCAGATCTTCCGCATGGTCTGCCAGGGGCGCAAGAACAGCGACATCGCCGAAGAGCTCTTCGTCTCGAAGCGCACGGTGGAGGTGCACCGCATGCACATCTCGCGAAAGCTCGGCTACGCCGCCCCGATCCGCTTCCTTTGGGAATTGGCGGAATTGGAGGAAGTCACCCCCATGGGGAAGGCCGCGGGCAAGATCGACGCCGCGGATGCGGCCGAGGCGGACGACGCTTCGGAGGAAGACGACGAGGAGTGACCTCGGCCCCGCCCTGAAACGCGAAAAAGCCCCGGCGTCGAAGACGTGCCGGGGCTCTTTCTTCGGCCCGACGGACTTCCGTCAGGCCGAGTTTTTCCGTATTACTTCACCCAAGGGCAGTGCGGACCCGTGCCCGGGCCCCAACCCATGCCGGGACCCATGCCGCGCGGGCCCATCGGGCCGTAGCCGTGATGCGGACCGTAGCCGTGGTAGAAGCCGCGCGGACCCATGTCGACGCCGCAACCCGGACCGCGGTTGGCGCGCGGGCCCATCTGGCCGCGGTGGTTGTATTCGTAGCTCTCCAGCACGTACTTCTGTTCAACGGAGAGGCTCTTCACGAGCGCGGCGCGGGCGTCGCGGATCTTCTTCAGCTGCCCGGCGCACCACTGGCTGCGCTCGACGCGGCGGTCAAGGCGCGACTGTTCGTCGGCCGCGGGGCCCTGGAAGACCGGACGATCGGTCTGGTAGCCGATGCGCGCGGCGACGTAGGCGTCCCAAAGGGGCTTCTGCTCGGCGGTCAACGTCAGGATGTTTTCGATGGCGGCGTAGCCCTGGTAGTAGGGGGCCGTCACCTGCGGGGGCTGCGGCTGCGGAGCGG
>NZ_JH605010.1:18672-19988 GCF_000250875.1 Sutterella parvirubra YIT 11816
AGCGGCGATGATGCGGCGGGTGTTCTTCATGGTCGGACCTCCATTCGGTGCGTCGGAAGACTGGGCGTCGACGCGTGTTCCTTGTTTCGTTGGGCTCACTTTAGCGCCCGGTGAATGGACCCGCATCCGCCTCCGTAAAGCCCTCTTTACACTCCCTCAGGATCGCTTTTTCCGAAATTTTCCGCAGTAGGCGGTTTCGCCTAGACGCGTAGGCTTCGAGACGCAAAGAACCCGCCGGGAGCCCAGCTCCCGAGCGGGTTCTTTTTGCATTTGGAAACACTCGGCCGCGCGAACTTAACCGTCCGCACGGACCGGGCGCAACGGGCAACTTACTTCGAGAACGCGAGGTTCGGGTCCACGGGGAGCGCCCGGTAGCCGAACGTGCCCTTGAACTTCATTTCAACCACGGGCTCCTTCTCGCCCCAGCGGAATTCGGTCAGCACCGGCGCGCCGCCCTCGGGGGTGCCCACGCCGATCGACGCCCAATAGACGACGACCGAATCCTTGTCCTTCTTGTACTCGACCGAAGACGTGATCGGGCTGTAGAGCTCGTGACCGCGCTTCTCGCCGTAGCTCCAAACCTGCTCGACCGTCATCTTCTTCTGGTCGATCTTGTAGACGACCGCACGGCTGTACTTTTCCTTGGGGTCGTCGGGCTGGCGGAAGCCGCGGCCGTCGCCGTTGTCGAAGACGGAGAGGTAGAGGACGTCGTCCTTGCTCATCTCGTCGATCTTCCAGCCGGTGTGCTGCGTCCACGTCCAGTCGAAGCCCCCTTCGCAGACGCCGAGGCGGCACTTCAAGGGTTCGCCCTTGGCGTTGACGGGCGTGAGGATCTTCGAGCGGTACTTTTCGGCCCAGCCGTTCGGAGCGGAGAGGATCCACTTCACTTCCTTGTCGCGGCCGATCTTGATGACGGAGGACTGGTGGCGGGACGACAGGATGATGCTGTCGTCCTCTTCGTCGTAGTCGACCGAGTTGACGTGCGCCCAGTTGCGCCCGGCGCCCGTCCCGGCGATGTCGCCGAATTCGTGCTCGGCCTCAAGCTTCGCCAGCTGTTCGGCGGTCAGCGTCTGGCCGGACTTCTCCAGGTCGATGTTGAGGCAGACCGCGCCCTGGTCGATCGACTTCAGGACGATGTTCCGCTGCGGATCGAGGATGTCGAAGAGGCGCCATTCGTCCGTGACGTTCCCGTCGCGGTCGACTTCGATGATCACGTCGCGCACCGTGCGCACGTGCGTGTCGTCCGCGCGGCGCAGGTCGGAACTCGCCACGCGCAGGAAGTAGCGGCCGTCGGGCCCCGGGGCCATCGCGTGGCT
>NZ_JH605010.1:20072-23824 GCF_000250875.1 Sutterella parvirubra YIT 11816
TACTTGGCGTAGCGCTGGCCGTAGCCGAAGGAGAGCGCCCCGTCGTCGTTCTGATGGAACCCCATCATGATCCCGGCGCGGTAGATGTCGCGCGGATCGTAGATCTTGGTGGGGAGCATGTACCAGCGGACCTCACCCTGCGTGTCGACGACGGCGTTCTGCGGGTAGAAGTTCCACTGGAGCGCCCCGCCCATCGGGTTGTTCCAGACGGCGCGCATGCCCTTCGGGGACGCGGGGAGCAGGTTGTTGATGAGGTAGAGACGGTCGGCGAAGGCCTTCGGGGCCTTCTTCTTCACCTCGATGTCAAAGGTCTTGTAGGTCTTCCCGTCGGTCCAGGAGGGATCGAACCAGACGGGGGGCGTCGCGATCTGATACTTCTCCTCGATCGTTTCGTCCTTGCCCTGGTTCACGCGGACGTACTTCACCTCGACCGTGTTGAGGTGGTCCGCATAAAGACCGAAGACGGGGATGCCGCCGTGGGTGCGCAACGCCGTCGGGCCCACGTCGTAGCTCACTTCCTGACCGCCCTTTTTCGGCACCACGCGCACGTGCGCGGACTTGAGCACCCAGCCGCCGTTCTTGATCACGGACGTGAGAGGCGCGATGTCATAGGGGTTGTTGACGACTTCACCGATCTTTCCCTGCGGCTTGAAGGTGACGGCGTAGCCGCTCGGTCCTCCGGCCGCGGAAGCGGTGCCGCAGATGGTCAGCGCGGCAGCGGTCGCCAGCACGTGAATCAGGGTCTTCTTCATCGAAGCGTTCTCCTCTCGTTTTGTCCTTTTATCGGCCCGTCACCCGAACGGGGGCGCGGGCATTCCTTGATCCTAGCGCGCCTCAGCCGTTTTGACTACCTTCCGCGGCATCCTTTCGGGGCACCTCTTTTCGTGAAGACGAACCGCAAGGCGCGGCGCACCCCGCAACCGCGGGACCTTCGGCGCTTTAGTACAATGGCGGCGATTCAAAAATCGGCCGCCCGGCGCGCGCCCCACGGGCGTCATCCCGTCCGCGCGGCCCTCAGCATTTCTTCTTTCCACCATTTCCAGCCCAAGGAGCCTCTCCGACATGGAACTCAATCCGCTCACCGCGCTCTCCCCGATCGACGGCCGCTACGCCGCGCAGACCAACGTGCTTCGCGACATCTTCTCCGAATGCGCCTTCATGAACGCCCGCGTGCGCGTCGAAGTCGAGTGGCTCATCGCGCTCTCCGAAGCGGGCTTTGCGGAGCTCCCGGCGATCAGCGAACACGGGCGCGCGTTCCTGCGCGGACTCGCCGACAACTTCACGCTCGCCGACTGTGAAGCGATCAAGACGATCGAACGCACGACGAACCACGACGTGAAGGCGGTCGAATACTGGATCAAGGACCGCGTCGCGCACGACGACGAACTGCGCTCCGCCGCCGAATTCGTCCACTTCGCCTGCACGAGCGAAGACATCAACAACACGAGCCACGCGCTGATGCTCATGCGCGGCCGCGACGAATTGGTCGCCGTGTTGGAGCGCGTGCGCGGCACGATCGCGGGCTTCGCGCACCAGTGGGCCGAGATTCCGATGCTCTCCCGCACGCACGGTCAGACCGCCTCGCCCACGACCGTCGGCAAGGAATTCGCGAACGTCGCGGTGCGCCTCGGCCGCGTGATCGAAGCGATCAAGGGCGTGAAGATCCTCGCCAAGATGAACGGCGCCGTCGGCAACTACAACGCGCACCTCATCGCCTACCCCGAGCACGACTGGGAGGCCTTCTCGAAGAAGGTCGTCGAAGAGCGCTTGGGTGCCACCTTCAACACGCACACGATCCAGATCGAGCCGCACGACTACATGGCGGAACTCTTCCATGAGATCGAGCGCGCGAACACGATCCTGCTCGACTTCGACCGCGACGTCTGGGGCTACATCTCGATGGGCTTCTTCCGTCAGAAGCTCAAAGAAGGCGAAGTCGGCTCCTCGACGATGCCGCACAAGGTGAACCCGATCGACTTCGAAAACTCCGAAGGCAACCTCGGCCTCGCGAACGCCGTCCTGCACCATCTCGCCGGCAAGCTCCCGATCTCGCGCTGGCAGCGCGACCTCACGGACTCGACCGTGCTGCGCAACCTCGGCGTCGCCTTCGGCTACTGCTTCATCGGCTACGCCGCCCTTGAGCGCGGCCTCGGCAAGCTCCAGGTGAACGAAGCTCGCATCGCGGAAGACCTCAACCACGCCTGGGAAGTCCTCGCCGAAGCCGTCCAGACGGTGATGCGCCGCTACGGCGTGCCGCACCCCTACGAGCAGCTCAAAGCGCTCACCCGCGGCAAGGGCATCACGCCGGAGACGATCCGTACCTTCATCGAAGGGCTGGAGATCCCGGCGGACGCCAAGGCGCGCCTCATGGAACTCACCCCGGCCACCTACATCGGCAAGGCCGTGGAACTCGCCCGCCGCTGCTGATCCGGCCGACGAACCCGTCAGTGAAAGGCTCCCGACCTCGACGCGAGGCGGGAGCCTTTTCGTATGGATTTCACCATCCGCCTTCAGTCGGGAAGCCGGAAGGGGAGGACGCGAAGTTCCAGCGTCGCCCCGGCGAGGCGCTCGACCAGGCGGCGCTTCTTCAACGCGGGCCACCACGCAAAGAGAAGCCGGTCGTAGGGATTCCAGAGCGCGACCCACCCCAAGACCAGCATCCCTTCCGAAATGGTCGACGTGATCGTGGGGTGCTCGGGGAAGTTCGCAAGCCACCGCACGACCTGGCAGCCGAGCATGAAGACGAAGCCCCAAAAGGTGGCGGCCCCCACGGAACGGAGCGCCTGACGCTCCTCGGCGCGGAAGCGCCGCAGACGCTCCCGGAAGTAGGCGCGCATGAGGGCGCGGAGCACCCCGTCATCGGCCGCCGCGCGCTCGGCCTCAGGAAGAAGCACCACGAGCCGGATCGGATCCTTCTTCGGAATTTCCGCCGCCTCTTCCTCCACGTAGCCCACGAGGTCCGCGTTGAGGTTCACGTGGGAGAGCGGCACCGGAACCATCGTCTCGACCGCGTCCCGGAGGCTCTTCAAAACGATCGGCACCTCCCAGACGCCGTCTTCGGCGCGCCGGACGTGCCTTCCCGTGAGAAGCTCGGCCACCTCGTCGCGCGAGAGGCCTACCGCGCGGTAGACGGGCGCGTCTTCGGGAAGCCCAAGTTCGTCCGCCGAACCCGGCCGCCCTTCGCGTTCATCCAACCTCGTCATCGCGCACGTCCTCCTTCAGAGCCTCTTTCTTCGCATCTTATGCCGCGGAAAGAAGAAGGGGCGCGGGAGACCGGGTTTCCTCCGGTTCTCCTTCGCCCCTTCAAGCGTTCGGCAAAGCGTCAGTTTCAGCGGATGACGGCCGCGGCCTTCACCTGCGCCCAGACCCGCTGACCGACGGTGAGCCCCAAGTCCGCGGCGCTCTTTCTCAGCACGCGCGCGACCAGCGCCGCCTCGCCCCCGGCGGGGTTCGAGAGCGTCACCTCGGCGTAGGCGCCGTCCTCCTTCATGGCGGAGACGACCGCCGGGAGGATGTTCCGCACCGACGTGCCGCCTTCGGGGCGCGCGAGCGCGACGCTCACGTCGCGGGCGTGAATGCGGAGGCGCACGCCCGTCGCGGGTTCCGTGTCGCCCGCCATTTCAATCCGCCAATCGCCCCCGCAGTCGACGACGATCGTGCCCCAGCGCGCGTCCTTCTGCGAGACGAGCCCGGAGAGCACCACCGCACGGCCTTCGGGCTCGGCGGCGGGCGAGGCGCCGGCCGCCAAGGGG
>NZ_JH605010.1:23839-27088 GCF_000250875.1 Sutterella parvirubra YIT 11816
CACCGTCCCCACGGCCGCGACGCGCCCCTGGCGCATGAGCACCATTTGGTCAGCAAGCCGAGCCGCTTCGCCCGAGGCGTGCGTCACGTAGAGGATCGGGATCCGGAGTTCGTCGCGAAGACGCTCCAACCACGGGAGAATCTCCTGCTTTCGCGCCCAGTCGAGCGCGGCCAGGGGCTCGTCCATGAGGAGGATGTCGGGCGTAAGCGAAAGCGCACGCGCGATCGCGCAGCGCTGACGCTCGCCCCCGGAGAGTTCGTCGACCGAGCGCTTCAAGAGGCGCCCGATCCCGAGGAGCTCCACGGCTTCGGCCAAACGCTTGTCGCCGTCGGCGACCTTCGCGCGCACGAGCCCGAAGCGCAGGTTCTTCTCGACGTTCAAGTGCGGAAAGAGGCTCGCTTCTTGAAAGACGTAGCCGAGGTTGCGGCAGTACGTGGGCATGAAGACCCCCGCATCGTCGTCCTGCCAGACCTCGCCCCCGATGACGACGCGCCCGTGGGCGCGCTCCAGTCCCGCGACGCCTCGCAGCACCGTCGTCTTCCCGCAGCCCGAAGGCCCGAAAAGGACGGTGAAGCCCGACGCGGGCAGCGTGAAGTCGACGTCCAAAGAAAAGTCCGTACGGCGCGAAAGCGCCAGGCGCACCACGTGTTCGGTCATCGGACGGCACCTCCGCGACGGCGATTCAGAAGGTTGAGGGTCATGAGCACGATGAAGCTGAAGACGAGCATGCCGCCTGCGAGGACGTGCGCCTTGTCGTATTCCATCGCCTCGACAAAGGTGAAGATTTCGGTCGAGACGACCTGGGTCTTGCCGGGGATGTTGCCGCCGATCATGAGCACGACGCCGAATTCACCGATCGTGTGCGCGAAGGTCATCAGGGTCCCGGTGATGATCCCGTGACGGGCCAAGGGCACCGTGACGTTCAGAAACGCGTCGATCGGGCGGCAGCGGAGCGTCGCCGCGACTTCCGCGGGACGGCGCCCGATCCCTTCAAAGGCCGTCTGCACCGGCTGCACCATGAAGGGCATCGAGTAGATGATCGAGCCGATGACGAGGCCCGTGAAGCTGAAGTTGAGCACGCCCAAGCCCATCGCCTGCGTGATGTTCCCGATGGGGCCCGAAGGACCGAGCGCCACGAGCACGTAAAAGCCCAGGACGGACGGAGGAAGAACGAGCGGCAGCGTGACGATCGCGCCCACCGAGGCGCGCAGGCGGCCGCCGCCGCTGGCGAGCCACCAGGCGAGCGGCACGCCGATCAGAAGAAGGATCACCGTGGTGACTGCGGCCAACTCCAGGCTGAGGAGTACCGGTCGGAGTTCTTCGACTGTGAACATCATGAAGTAGAGCCCCTCTCAAGGTGCGCGTGAAAACGCGGGGTTCCGAACGAGGTTCGGGAGCGAAGCCCTGCCCGAGGCTTCGCCCCCGAGGGAGAGCGCGACGCGACAACCGCGGAGACCCGTGCGGCGGCGGTCACGCCCATAGGAGATCGGACGCCCTCATGGAAGAGAAGGGCGTCCGGAAGGTTGACCCGACGGCTTACTTGGCCGTGTCGTAGCCGTAGGCGGCGCGGACCTGAGCGGCCTTTTCGCTCGTGCGGAGGTATTCCAGGAACTTCTTGGCGGCTTCGTTCTTTTCACCCTTCTTCAGAAGCACCGCATCCTGAGCGATCGGGTTGTAGTACTCCTGCGGGATGATCCAGCCCGAGCCGCTCGTCATCTTGCCGTCCTTGTAGCACTGCGAAAGGGCGATGAAGCCGGCTTCGGCGTTGCCCGTGCTCACGAACTGGAAGGTCTTGCCGATGTTGTCGCCTTCGACGATCTTCGGCGTGATGGCGGCCTTGATGCCGAGCTTGTCCATCGTTTCGTGGGCGGCGAGGCCGTACGGCGCGAGCTTCGGATTCGCGACGGCGATGTGCTTCACGGCGTCGGTCGTGAGGACCTTGGCGTCGCCCTTGATGAGGTTGGCGTCGGAGGACCAGAGGACGAGCTTGCCGATGGCGTACGTGAAGGTCGTGCCTTCGACGCCGTAGCCTTCCTTGACGGCCTTGGCGGGCGTCGTGTCGTCGGCGGCGAGCAGCACGTCGAACGGCGCGCCGTTCTTGATCTGCGCATAGAAGTTGCCCGTGGAACCAAAGGAGAGCACGAGTTTGTCGCCCGTCGCCTTTTCATAGTCGGCGGCGAGTTCCTTCGCGGGGGCGGTGAAGTTCGCAGCCACCGCAACGTTGATTTCGGCGGCGGAAACGCCGATGGCGGCACCGGCCAAAAGGGCGGCGGCGATGATCTTCAGCTCCATGATGGGTTTTCCTCTCGTTTTTGGGGTTGCGGGCGCTCCGGACGTTGTGCGTAAAATAGCCGGAACGCTTTCGTTATTCCCTAAAAGAATAACGCCTGTAAAAACGCTCTGCAATACGACTTTCGGAGGGACCCACCCTCCCGGGGGAGAGACTTCCATGACCGACACCCACGACCGCGCGGACCCGCTCGTCTTGGCCGGACTTCTGAACGAACAATCCGACAAGCGCATCGACATCCTGCGCCGCATCGCCGACGTGGGGAGCATCTCCGAAGCCGCCCGCGGCGCGGGCGTGAGCTACAAGGCCGCCTGGCAGGCGCTCGAGACGCTCGCGAACCTCGCGGGCGGACCCCTGGTCGAAAAGGTCGTGGGCGGCGTCAACGGCGGCGGAACGCGCCTCACCGAAACGGGGATGAAAGTGCTCGAAATCGCCGACGAACTCGCGCGAAGCCGCGCGGAGGTGCTGGCGCGCTTCCGCCTGACGGGCTCGCCCGGCCTTCGCAACATCGGCGGGAGCACGCTGCGCACCTCGATGCGGAACCAGTTCCCCGCGAAGATCATCAAGATGAAGATGGGCTCGGCCCTCGTGCGCCTCATTCTGCAGATCGACGAGACGCACCTGCTGCGCGCCTCCGTCACGAAGGAGTCGGCGCAGCTCCTGGGGCTCCATGAAGGCTTGGACGTCCTGGCCTTGACCAAAGCGACGGGCGTCACGATCAGCGCGGACTTTCCGACCACGGAGTCGACCGACTCGAAGCGCCGCGAAAACCAGCTCGTGGGCGAAATCGTGCGAAGCGACCGCGCCGGGCACGGCGGGGAGTGCTCTCTGCGTCTTCCCTCCGGACTCATCGTCGTCGGGTTCGCCAAAGGCAACCACGGCCTGCACCTCAACCAGAAGGCCGTCGCCAGCATTCCCCCGTCGGCCATTGTCGTCGGCCTCGCCTCCTAAGACAAATG
>NZ_JH605011.1:0-15098 GCF_000250875.1 Sutterella parvirubra YIT 11816
GAATTCCTGTACGCGCCCCAACGCACCCCGCGCGGCCGAATACGGATTTCGGTAGACTACACTTCCTTTTTCCACGGGTCCGCCCGCACCGTAAACACCGGCGGCCACACCTCCCGCATGAACCTTCTTCAACCCTACGTCACCCTCGACGCCGTTCGCCTCGACATCGCCGCCGCGAGCCGCAAGCGCCTCTTCGAAGAAGCGTCGCTTCTGCTCGAATCCGCCTACGGCGTCGCCCACAGCGAAGCCTTCGACGCGCTCATTGCGCGCGAGCGCCTCGGCTCGACCTGCATGGGTGCGGGCTGCGGGATTCCTCACGGCCGCATCGAAGGGGTGACGGAGCCCTGCCTCGTCGTGCTGCGCACGGCGGAGCCCGTCATGCTCGACGCCCCGGACGGGCGCGGCGTGCAGCTCTTCTTCTGCCTCATCGTCCCCGAAGGGGATTCCTCCGAATACCTCGGGATCCTGCGCGAGTGCGCGGCGATCATGAACGACCGCCCGATGCGCCAGGCCTTGATGAGCGCGCCCGATGCCACCGAAGTCTGCCGCCTCATTCACGAGTGGGAGCCGCCCGCGGACCTTCACAGCGACTTCGACTCGGCCTGGCACGAAGAAAACGGCGAAGAGGGTTCCTCGGAAGAGAACTGAGGCCGACCCGGGCTTCAGCAGCTCCCGAAGTCAGCGGCCGACCGCAGCGTCGACGCGCCCGCGGCACTCTTCCCGACGCTCCACGCTTCGTCGGGCCGAATAAGTTCCGCGTCGAGAAGATTCGCGTCATGCGTCGTGAAGACCAGCTGAGCCCTGCCTGCAGGTCCCTCTGCGCCCAGGACGGACTTCACGAGCCAAGCCGAAACGTTCGGATGGAGGCCGAGCTCGAGATCATCGATCACGAAGACCCCGTCGACGCCTTCCTTGAGTTGCGCAAAGACGGGAACCAGCGCCAGTAGACGCCTCGTGCCGTCCGACAGGTCGCTCCACGAGAGCGCCGTCTCTTCGCCCCGGGCGTTCTTCAGAATCGGCCGAAGGCGCTCAAGAACAACCCCGCCTCCCTCGCGCCGGACCAACATGTCCTCCGCGAGGAAGGCGTCCGAGCCGAGAAGCGCCAGCCGTTCTCCGAGCAAGCCCATCCGATCGGCGGGGCCCTCAACGCGCACCGCTTCGAGACGCACCAGTCCGATTCCGCTGTCCCGCATCATCTGCGTCACGGCTTCGCCCAAAGGATGCTTCGGATCACCCGAAGCCTCGACGGGAACGCTCCCGCACCGGGGCGTCAACACGCTGAGCCGCGCAAACCAGTCGTAAAGCGGGCGAAGCCTCACCGCATTGCACTGAACCGCCGTCGTGAGGAAGAGTTGGTTCTCCCTCGTCGACCGTTCGATGAGCCGAAGCTGTTCGAGCTCGTTCTTCGAGCGGAAGAACGCCTCGTCGAACCGCATGGTTTCGCCCTCCCGGCGTTCGTACGCCAACGTGAGCCGCTCGTCGAGAATCCGCTCCGGCGTGAGGCTCACCCGGTAGGACCAAATGCGCCCGTCGATGAACGTTTTGAGCTCCAAGCGGGTCGGACGCCTCAGGCATTCCGATTCCAGTTTGAAGGGGCGAACGGGGATCTTCCCGTCCGGGTTCGGCGTCCCGCGCAGAACCAAGTCCCGCAGGAAGCCGAGCGCCTCTACGAAGGCCGTCTTCCCCGAGGCGTTGCGCCCGTGAAGCGCGGCGACCGGAAGAAGCCGCATGCGGTATTCGGGAACGAAGAAGAGACGCTCGCGGGGCCGGACCGCCGAGACGGCCGTCATGCGGAGCTCCGCGCGGTCCCTGAAGGACTTCCAGTTGTCGAGGGCGAAGGTGATGAGCATGAGATGTTCCGGGGGTGAAGGGGTACCGCTTCACCATACTCCAATCCGGCCGCGGATGTCTTGACCTTGAGACGTTTCCCCGGGAAAGGACGGTTCATCGCCCTCCGTTCGTGCAAGAATGGGCCTCGCCCATTCACCCACCAAGGCGCGCCCCACCATGCAGCTCATTCTCGTCACCGGCCTCTCCGGCGGAGGCAAATCCATCGCGATCCGACAGCTCGAAGACAGCGGCTGCTACTGCGTGGACAACCTCCCCGCGGAGTTTCTGCTGCCGGTCGCCCACCGCCTGGGGAGCCTCGGCGAAGAGCGCGCTGCGGTCGCGATCGACGGCCGTTCGATCGCCACGATGAAGGAAGTGTCGGAGTCGCTCGCGAAGCTCCGCGAAGAGGGTTTCGACGTACGGGTGCTCTTTCTGACGGCCTCCACGGACGAGCTCATCAAGCGCTTTTCGGAAACCCGCCGGCGGCACCCCTTCTCGATCCGCGCCGAGCACGAAGGGAAGACGCTCACGCTTCGCGAAGCGGTGGAATTGGAGGCCGAGCTTCTTCAGCCGATGGCCAAACGCGGCATGATCATGGACACGACGGGGATCCTCCCCGCGCAGCTTCGCCGCTGGGTGCAGCAGTTCGCGGGAGAGCCGGGCGCCCGCATGACGATCACGTTCGAATCCTTCGCCTACAAGCACGGGATCCCCACGGCGGCCGACCTCGTCTTCGACGTGCGCTGCATCGCGAATCCCTACTACGACCCGGCGCTGCGGCCCTTGACCGGCCGCGACGAACCCGTCGCGCGCTTTTTGGCGGCGGGCGCCGAGGCCTGCCGGATGGTGGACGACATCGCCGCGTTTCTTGAAACCTGGATTCCGGCGTACCTGCGCCAGAACCGCCACTACCTCACGATCTGCATCGGGTGCACGGGCGGACAGCACCGCTCCGTCTGGGTGGCGGAAACGTTGGGGCGTCGCTTTGCGGGCCGCGCCGGCGTGATCGTGCGCCACCGCATCGCCGAGCAGCTCGCGCGCCTCGCCCCCGAGGCGACGGTGCAGACGGCCTGATTCAGCCGAGCTCGCGGAGCACGGCGAGATAGCGCTTCACGGGCACCGGCACGGCCGGGTGCCCCGCCACAGGGAAGGTTTCGAAGCCCACGAGTTCCGCCTTCAGGGCGTCGAACGTCGCCGCATCGACGTCCAAGAGCCACGCACGGATCGTGAGCGACCGGTGTGTGAGTTCATGGCGCATCGCCGGGAGTTCCTCACCCAGGGCCATCACGCCCAGAAGATCCTTGAGGCGGCGGGGAAGGTTCTCCGACGCCTCCTCGGGGAGCACCGCCATCGGCGGCACCCAAAGCCCGTGCCAGACGCCTTCGGGCGCGCGCCCCAGGAGCACCTCGTCCGAGGGACTCCTGACCAGGACGATCCCGACGGCGAGCTTTTGCTTCGCCAAGGGCTTCTTCGGGCGGGGAAGCGCCGTTTCCTCCCCGGGCGTCTCCGCGTGCGAGCGGCAGAGCAGCGCCACGGGACAGCGCCCGCAGTCGGCCGCCTTCGGGCGGCAGACGGTCGCGCCCAGGTCCATCAACCCCTGCGTGTAGGCGGCCATGTCCTCCGTCCCGGGGAGTTCCGCTTCGGCGCGCGAGCGCACCTCAGCTTCAAAGGCCTTTTCGCCCACGGCGCCCTCGATCCGGAAGACGCGCGAGAGGACGCGCTTCACGTTCCCGTCGATCATCGCGCGGCGCTCACCCGTGATCGCCGCGGCCAAGGACGCGGCCGTCGCGTCCCCGATGCCGGGAAGCGTCAGGAGCGACGCGTAGTCGGACGGCGTCACGCCGCCGAAGTCCGTCACCACGCGTTCGGCCGCATCGCAAAGGAGCCGGCAGCGCCGGTAGTAGCCCAAGCCCTCCCAGGCCTTCATCACGACGTCGCGGTCTTCCGCGGCGAGCGCCGCGGCGGTGGGCCAGCGCCCGACGAAGCGCTCCCAATAGGGCGCCACCGTCCCCGTCTGCGTCTGCTGGAGCATCACCTCCGCCACCAGGCGCTGGAAGGGATCGCGCGTGCGCAGCCACGGGAGGGCCTTGCGGCCTTCGGAGCGCTGCCAGCGGGTGAGTCGTTCGGCGAAAGCGGTCATCGGGAATGGAGGACGAAGAGTGGATCCGGTCAACGGGATGAAACGCACATTCTCACACGTTCGCCGGGACAGCGACCCTCCGACCATTAAAATGGACCGCGTTCTTTTCAACGAATTTCACCCCGCAGCCATGCCGCGTCCCGCCGTCAGTCTTCTTTGTTCGCTCGTCCTGCTCGCCGCCGGTGCGGCCTCGGCCATGCCCGGCATGAAGGGCATGCCCCCGGGGCACCCCAAGGTGATGCGCGGGGACATCACGACCTTCGAAGTGATCGCGGGCGACATCGCGCGCCACCGCGGCGAACCGGGCTTCGCGTACGACGCCTACATGGACGCGGCGCGCCGCGAACGGAGCGCCGAACTCGCGGGGCAGGCCTGGGAAGCGGCCGTTCAGGCGCAGGACTCGGGCCGGATGGTCGAGGCGGCGAAGCTCTGGTACGAGCTCGATCCCCTTTCGGCCGGTGCCCTCAACACGCTTTTGGTCGACGCCGTCAAGCAGGGCCGCCCGAAGGACGCCGAAAAGCTCCTCACGGAAGCCGCGGGCCGGTTCGACGCGCGGAAGGATGAGAAGGGCAAGGCCGATCCCGGCGCCTGGTTCGCGACCACGGCCCGCATCTTCCGGGGGCTTCCTCCCAACCGGGTGCGCGACGCCGTGACAATTCTGGACCCCTGGGCCGCGAAGTACCCGAAGCGCGCCGACGTCGGCATCGCGATGGCGCAGCTGCGCCGCACCGCGGGCGACCGCGTGCAGGCCTGCCGCGCCGCCGAAAAGGCGATCGCCCTCGACCCGAAGAATTCGTCCCTTCTCGTCGAAGCCGCCGACATCTGCTGGCAGGGCGACCGCACGGCCGCCTTCCGGATGTTGAACGAGCACCTGAAACGCCGTCCGAAGGACGCCGACGTGCGGATCGTTCTGGCCCGTGCGCTGGAGCGCTCGGGTGAGCGCGCGAAGGCGCTCGAAGCCGCCGAGCGCGCCGTGAAGGACGCGGGCGAGAACCTGCGCATCTACCAGAACGCCGGTCAGATCGCCGCCGAACTGAACGACGTCGAGCGCACGACCCGCTGGCTCACCGAATACGTGAAGCGCGTGCGCGAGGAAAACCCCGCGGTCGACCTCTCGCGCGCGGAACTGTGGCTGCAGCTCGGGAACGCCGCGTTGACGAAGCGCGACTTCACCGCCGCGGCCCGCTACTACCGCGAACTTCAGGCCGGTCCCTTCGCCGTGCAGGCGCGTCTTCGCGAAGCGGTGGCGCTCTCGGACGGCGGGAAGACGGAAGAAGCGCTGCAGACCCTTCGCACCGCCCGCACGAACCTGAAGCTCGACGCCCCGGTGCTCTTCTCCGCGGAAGCCTCCCTCCTGATGGAAAAGGGCCGCGCCCCGGAAGCGTTGGAAGTGATGAACGCCGCGCTGGAAGCACACCCGACCGACCCGGAAATCCTCTACGAGGCCGCGATGCTCGCGCAGGAAACCGGTGACTCGGCCCTCTCGGAAAAGCGCCTTCAGACGCTCCTCTCGATGAACCCCGAGCACGTCCAGGCGAACAACGCGCTGGGCTACCTCTGGGTCGAGCAGAACCGCAACCTCACCGAAGCGCGTGCGCTCCTTGAAAAGGCCTACCGCGCCGATCCGCTCAACCCCTACATCCTCGATTCGATGGGCTGGCTCTGCTACCGCGAAGGGCGCCTGCGCGCCGCGCGCGAGTTCGTGTCGGCGTCCTTGAAGAAGCTCTACGACGCCGAAGTAGCCGCTCACCTCGTCATCATCCTCCAGAAGTCGGGCGACCAAAAGGCGGCGGAAGCCACCTTCGCCGAACTCCTTGAGCACGATCCGGAGCACCCGACCGTCGCCCGTCTGCGCGAACTTTTGGGGAAGAAGCCGTGACCGCGCGCCGGACGGTTTTGGGCCTGGCGCTCGCGGGCGCCCTTGCGCTCGCGGGCTGCGCGGTCGTCCCCGAAGGGGCGATCCGCCGCGAAGGCCGCTTCAGCCTTTCGGCGAAGACGCCGCAGGGCGTCGAAAACGTCTCCGGGCGCTTTCTCTACCTCAAGGCCCCGGGACTCTCGAGGCTCGACCTCCTGACGCCGCTCTCAGGGGTCATCGCCCGGATCGAGCGCACGCCCCAAGGCGCCTCGATCGCGCGGGGCGCCGCGGACCCCCTCACCGGTCCCGACCTCGACGCGCTCCTCACGGCGCAGCTGGGCTTCGCGCTTCCCGTCGACGCGCTGGAAGCGATGCTCACCACGCCCCCGGCGGAAAACGAAACCGTCGCGGGCGACTGGCGCGCGACGGTGCTCTCGCGTGAGGCGTCGGGCGCACCCTCGCGGCTTCGCTTCACGCATCTCACGGAACCCCCCGTCACCGTCACGATTCTTTTGGATCCCACACAAGAATGAAGTCCGCCCTGGGGCTTCCCGCCCCCGCCAAACTCAACGTCTTTCTTCACGTGACCGGGCGCCTCCCCGACGGGCGGCACGCCCTGGAGAGCGTCTTTACGCTCATCGACTGGTCGGACGAGATCGACCTCTGGGACCTCTCCGGCACCGCACCCGGGAGGGTCGAGCGTACGGGAGACCTTCTCTGCGACGCCGAGAAGGACCTCGCGGTGCGCGCGGCGCGCCTTCTGATGGCGGAAAGGAAGCCCAGGGGCGGCGTGAGGATCCGGGTCAAGAAGCGCATCCCCGCAGGCGCCGGGATGGGCGGCGGGTCGTCCGACGCCGCCACCGTGTTGATGGGTCTCAACCGGCTCTGGAACCTGGGGCTCACGCGCGGGGAGCTCATGAAGCTCGGCGAGCGGCTCGGCGCCGACGTGCCCTTCTTCATCTTCGGCCGGACGGCCTTCGCGGAAGGGTTCGGCGAAAAGCTCCGGCCGTTTGATCTCCCGGCCTCGCGGTACCTCGTCGCATGGCCTGCGGCGCACGTCCCGACCGGGGAAATATTTGCGGCGCCCAACTTGACAAGGGACACGCCTTCCCACACAATAGCGTTCTTTTCAGACCTGGTCCGGAAAACCTGGCCCGCACTGCCGGGTCGCAACGACCTCGAGCCCGTGGCCGAGGCCTTTTCGGAAGCGGTCCGGCACGCCAAGACGATGTTCGCGTCGGCGGGGCTGGATCCCCGAATGACCGGCTCTGGGAGCGCCGTCTTCGCCGTGCTGCCCGAACGCTCGGACGTCGACGCCCTCGCGGCGTCGTTTCCCGGAGATTGGGCGGTGCGCGGAGTGAGCGGAATGGCGAAGCATCCGCTCTCGGACTGGCTGACTGATTGAAATACTCTCGGACAGGGGTATCGCCAAGCTGGCCTAAGGCACCGGATTTTGATTCCGGCATTCGAAGGTTCGAATCCTTCTACCCCTGCCACGAACCCTTAACCCGAAGCGGGCCCGCCGGCAGCGGAGAGCGCGCTTCCGAACGGGCGGTTTCCCAAGACGCCGCCTCAACCTCCGCGGCCGCCCGTGCGGTCCGCCTCACCAAGTAAAGAGCTCAATCATGGTCACCACGGTGCCGGAAAGTATGATGGTCTTCTCGGGCAACGCCAATCCCAAGCTTGCCCAGGCTGTGTCCCAGTATCTGAACATTCCGCTCGGCCAAGCGACGGTCACCCGTTTCAGCGACGGCGAAGTGATGGTTCAGCTGCTTGACAACGTCCGCGGCAAGGACGTCTTCATCCTTCAGAGCACCTGCGCTCCGACGAACGACAACCTGATGGAGCTGATGATCATGGTCGACGCGTTGAAGCGCGCCTCGGCCCGCCGCGTCACCGCCGCCATCCCGTACTACGGCTATGCGCGCCAGGACCGTCGTCCCCGTTCGACCCGCGTCGCCATCTCGGCGAAGGTCGTCGCGAACATGCTCCAGGCCGTCGGCGTCGACCGCGTCCTCACGATGGACCTCCACGCGGACCAGATCCAGGGCTTCTTCGACATCCCGGTCGACAACATCTACGCGACGCCGGTGCTTCTGAACGACCTTCAGTCGCGCAAGCTCGAAGACCTCATGGTCGTCTCGCCCGACGTGGGCGGCGTGGTGCGCGCCCGTGCGATGGCGAAGGCTCTTGAAGTGGACCTCGCGATCATCGACAAGCGCCGTCCCCGCGCGAACGTCGCGGAAATCATGAACATCATCGGCGACGTCAAGGGCCGCACCTGCGTGATCACCGACGACATCGTCGACACCGCCGGCACGCTCTGCAACGCCGCGGGCGCCCTGAAGGAGCGCGGTGCGAAGGCCGTCTACGCCTACATCACGCACCCGGTGCTCTCCGGCGCCGCCATCGAGCGCATCACGAATTCGGCCCTCGACGAACTCGTCGTCACCGATACGATTCCGCTCTCCGAGGCCGCCGAAGCCTGCCCGAAGATCCGCCAGGTCTCCTGCGCCGCGATCATCGGCGAAACCCTCCTGCGCATCGCGCGTGAGGACTCGGTGAGCAGCCTCTTTACCGAATAAGTTTTCTACCGCTTCCCCGCGGTTGGTCGCGACTGCGGGGAGTTTTTTCATCAACTCAATCTCTCACTGGAGAATTTCATGAAAGTCATCGCCACCACGCGTCAGACGCAAGGTACGAGTGCGAGCCGCCGCCTTCGTCGTGCGGACAAGCTGCCCGGCATCATCTACGGCGGCACCCAGCCCGCGACGCCGATCGAGCTCGAACACAATCCGATCTTCTACGCTCTGCGCAAGGAAAAGTTCCACGCCTCGATCCTGACGATGGAATTGGACGGCAAGGAAGAACTCGTTGTTCTCCGCGCCTTCCAGATGCATCCGTACAAGCCGCAGGTCATGCACATCGACTTCCAGCGCATCGCGCCGGACGAAAAGGTCACGATGCGCGTGCCGCTGCACTTCTCCGGCGCCGAAGAAAGCCCGGCCGTCAAGCTGAGCAAGGCCATCATCTCGCACGCCGTTTCCTACGTCGAAGTCACCTGCCTGCCGCTGCAGCTGCCTGAATTCATCGCCGTCGACCTCTCCAAGATGGAACTCGGCATGACGCTGCGCGCCACCGACATCGCCATGCCCGAAGGCGTGACGGTCCACAACGACGTGGTCGTCGCCTCGGTCATCGCCCCGGTTGAAGAAGAAATCATCGGCGCGGCTGAAGAAGCCCCCGCTGAAGAAGCCAAGTAATCCTTAGCTTCCTTCGACACCTGAAGGCCCGCAGGGGAAACTTCCGCTGCGGGCCTTTGCGTTGTGCGGCCGCGAGGCCGCCCCCCAAACACCCCGTGAAGCCCGCCACCCCGGGCGCCCACACCCCACACCGCAGGCCGCCTCTTTTCTCTCGCGGCCCCGTCAACTCCGCCCTTCGTCCCATCCGCAGCTCTTCATTCGTGCGGGACCGATCGGCGCACTTTGGAATCATCAATGGCCACCTTCGCCGAACTCGGACTCTCCGAAAACCTCGTCTCTTCGCTCACGCAGATGGGCTTTGAAGAACCCACCCCCATTCAGGAAGCCGCGATCCCCGCGCTCCTTTCCGGCGCCGACGTGTTGGGCCAAGCCGCCACCGGCACCGGGAAGACCGCCGCCTTTTCGCTCCCGCTCCTCGAGCGCCACGTGATCGGCACCGAAGCCGAAGACCCCGTGCTTCTCATCCTCACGCCCACGCGTGAACTCTGCCTTCAGGTGAGCGAAGCGCTCCACAACTACGGCCGCGACGCGGGCGTGCTCGTGACGCCGATCTACGGCGGGCAGGAGTACGGCCGCCAGATCCGCGCCCTGAAGCGCGGCACCCACGCCGTCGTCGCCACGCCGGGCCGCGCGCTGGACCACATCGAAAAGGGGACCTTGAAGCTTCGCAACATCCGCGCGGTCGTCCTCGACGAAGCCGACGAAATGCTCGACCTGGGCTTTGCGGACGAACTCGACGCGATCTTCGAAGCGCTCCCCGAGAACGCCCAGACGGCGCTCTTCTCGGCGACGCTCCCCCCGCGGATCGCCCGCATCGCCGAAGAACACCTCACCGACCCCGTACGCATTCAGATCGCGCGCGAAAAGACCGAAGAAGGCGAAGCGCCGCGCGTGCCGCAGATCGCCTACGTCGTGGGTCACAACTACCGTCAGGCCGCCCTGGGCCGCATCCTCGACATCGAGGGCCCCGAGCTCGCCATCATCTTCACGCGCACCCGCAATGAAGTGGACGAACTCACCGAGGGCCTGCGCGCCCGCGGCTGGAGCGTCGAAGCGCTCCACGGCGGGCTCGATCAGCCGACCCGCGACCGCGTGATGCGCCGTGCGCGCGCCGGTCAGGTCGACGCGATCGTCGCGACCGACGTCGCCGCCCGCGGGATCGACCTCGAAAACCTCACCCACGTCGTCAACTACGGCATTCCCGCCTCGTACGAAACGTACGTGCACCGCATCGGCCGTACGGGCCGCGCCGGGCGCACCGGGACCGCGATCACGATTCTGGAGCCGCGCGAACACCGCCATCTGCGCAACATCGAGCGCATCACGAAAGCCCGCATCGAAATCCGTTCGGTGCCGAGCGCCGACGACGTCGCCGCCCGCCGTCTCGAACAGACGAAGGCCGCGATGACCGAGATCCTCGAAGCCGGGGAGCTCGACCGCTGGCGCGTCATCGTCGAGCAGCTCTGCGAAGAAAACGATCCGTTCGACGTCGCCGCCGCGGCGCTCCGCCTCGCGGAAGAAGCCGAAGGCCGCACGGACGACGACACCGACATTCCGGCCTTCGCGCCCTTTGAGCGCCGCCGCAACGACCGGGGCGAGCGCGGTGAGCGCCGCAATGACCGCCCCCGCCGCGAACGCTCCTCCGAACCCGAACCCGGCATGACGCGCCTCTTCTTCGGCGCGGGCCGCGATGCGGGCGTGCGCCCGGCGGACGTCGTCGGCGCCGTCGCGAACGAAGCCGGGATCAACTCCCGCTCGATCGGCGCGATCGACATCGCCGAGCGCTTCACGATCGTCGAGGTCGAGAGCGAACTCGCCGAACAGGTGGTGAACGCCCTCCAGGGCATCCGCTACAAGGGCCGCAACGTCACGGTGAAGCTCGATCAGCCGCGCCGCTTCGAAGACCGCGGCGAACGTTCCGAACGCCGCGCGCCGCGCGAAGACCGTGAAGACCGTCAGGACCGCGAAGAGCGCGGCGCCCGCCGGTTCGACCGCTTCGACCGCTTCGATCGTGGTGACCGCAACGACCGCTTCAACCGGGGCGGCCGCGGTCCCCGCCGCTAAAATAGCGCGTCCACTCCATTCCCCCTTCAGGTAAGTCATGTCGAAGGCAATCCGTCTGATCGTGGGGCTCGGGAACCCCGGCCCCGAATACGCGGGCACCCGTCACAACGCCGGGTTCCGCTTCGTCGACGCGCTCGCGCGCCGCGAAGGCGCCGTCATGCGCGAAGAGCGCAAGTTCCAGGCGGAAGTGGGCCGCATCCGCGTGGGCGAGCGTGAGGTTTGGCTCCTGAAGCCCCTCACGTTCATGAACAACTCCGGCCGCGCCGTGCAGGCCGCCGCGCAGTACTACAAGATCTCGCCCGAGGAGATCCTCGTCGCGCACGACGAGCTCGACATCGACCCGGGTCAGATGCGCCTGAAGCAGGGCGGCGGCCACGCCGGCCACAACGGTCTGCGCGACATCGCCGCGCAGCTGGGCACCCCCGACTTCTGGCGCCTGCGCCTCGGCGTCGGCCACCCGCGCCGCCTCCAGATGGCGCAGCAGGTCTTCGACTTCGTCCTCTCCGCGCCTTCGCGCGAGCACCAAGCGGCTTTGGACGCCTGCATCGACGCCGCCCTCAAGGTGGTGAACGACATGGCCGAAGGCGACATGACGAAGGCGACGCGGGCGCTCGCACCCTTCTCGGGCTCGAAGAAGGCCGAGAAGGACGACGCGAAGAAGGAAGCCGCGCCAAAGAAGGGCAAGGGGAAGGCCTCGGGCCCGAAGCGCGGGCCCATCCTCGTGAGCGCCTGCCTTTTGGGTGAAGCCTGCCGCTACGACGGCCGCACCGTCCCGAGCGTGCGTCCGATCCTCGAAGCCCGCGGCTACCGCGAAGGCGACATCGTGGCGTTTTGCCCCGAAGTCGCGGGCGGCCTCTCCGTTCCGCGCGACCCCGCCGAGATCATCGGGGGTGCGGGCGCCGAAGTCGTCGAGGGCCAGGCCCGGGTGAAGACCCAAGCGGGCGTCGACGTGACGGACGCGTATCTCAAGGGCGCCCGCGACGCGGTGGCGCTCGCGAGAAAGCGCGGCGTCGCCTGCGCGCTCATGCGCTCGAAGAGCCCCTCCTGCGGGCGCGACAGCGTCTACGACGGCACCTTCACCGGGACGCTTCGTCCCGGCCAGGGCGTCGCCGCCGACCTGCTCACGCGGCGCATGATCCCGATCTACACCGAGACCGAGCTCGATCAGGTCCCCGAAGGGCCTGCCGCGCCGACGGACTCGCCTACAATCTGAGCAACCGTATTTCCAACGGGCGGCGCGCCCCTTAGGCGCACCGCCTCATCCAACCGAATCGACCGAGAAGAATCATGGGTTTGAAATGTGGCATCGTCGGGCTTCCCAACGTGGGCAAGTCGACCATCTTCAACGCGCTGACGAAGGCCGGCATCGCGGCGGAGAACTATCCCTTCTGCACCATCGAGCCGAACGTGGGCGTCGTTGAAGTGCCCGATCCCCGCTTGAAGGCCCTCGCCGAAATCGTCAAGCCCGAACGCGTCGTGCCCGCCGCCGTCGAATTCGTCGACATCGCGGGCCTCGTCGCCGGCGCGAGCAAGGGCGAAGGCCTCGGCAACCAGTTCCTCGCGAACATCCGCGAGTGCGACGCCATCGCCCACATCGTGCGCTGCTTCAACGACGACAACATCGTCCACGTCTCGGGCCGCGTCAATCCGATCGACGACATCAACGTCATCAACACCGAGCTCGCGCTCGCCGACCTCCAGACCGTGGAAAAGGCGCTGAACCGCTACTCGAAGCAGGCGCGCTCCGGGGGCGACAAGGAAGCGCTGAAGCTCGTCCTCGTCCTGGAGAAGATCCAGCCCGCCCTGAACGAAGGGAAGTCGGTCCGTTCGGTGGACCTGACCGCTGAAGAGCTCGCCACGATCCGCCAGCTCTTCCTCCTCACCGCCAAGCCCGTCATGTACGTCGCCAACGTCGAGGACCACGGCTTTGAAGGGAACCCGCTTCTTGACGCCGTGCGCGAATTCGCCGCGACAGAAAACGCTCCGGTCGTCGCCGTGTGCGCGAAGACCGAAGCCGACATCGCCGACCTCGACGAAGAGGACAAGGCGATGTTCCTCGAAGACATGGGCATGCACGAGCCCGGTCTCGACCGCGTGATCCGCGCGGGCTACGACCTCCTGGGCCTTCAGACCTACTTCACCGCCGGCGTGAAGGAAGTCCGCGCCTGGACGATCCACAAGGGCGACACCGCGCCTCAGGCCGCGGGCGTCATCCACACCGACTTCGAGCGCGGCTTCATCCGCGCCCAGACGATCGCCTACGAAGACTTCATCGCCTTCAAGGGTGAAAAGGGTGCGCAGGAAGCGGGCAAGATGCGCGCCGAAGGGAAGGACTACGTCGTCAAGGACGGCGACGTCATGAACTTCCTCTTCAACGTCTGATCGACGAAGAGATCATCCGGAGCGGCGATGCGCCGCTCCCGCGAATGGGCCGAATCCACGGATTCCGGCCCATTTCGTTTTTTCGGAGCGGTTTCCGGGCGTCTTCCGCCCTTATACTCAAAGAAGCAACTCCCACGACCATCCGCACGAACATGGCGACGACATCGACCAAACAACGACAGGACATGGGGGCGCGCCTGCGCCTCGAGCGCGAGCGCCTCGGGTACGAACCCCGGCAGATCGCGCAGCTCCTCGGCGTGCCGCTCGACGTCTACGAGCGCTTCGAAAAGGGCGAAGCCGACCCGGGCATCTACCGCATGCCGCGCCTTGCGGCCTGCGGCTTCGACGTGCTCTACGTGATCACGGAGGAGCGCCACCTGGCCGTTGAGGAAGAAAGCGAACTCCTGAACCGCTTCCGCGAACTCTCGCAGCGCGGCCGCGCCTCGATCTTCACGACCCTGGACGCCCTGGAGCGCCTCGCCCCCAATCTGCGCCGCGAACTCCGGAAGCGCTTCCGCTGACCGGTGCCCTCACAACCGCTCTCCGGAGCGGTTTTCGCGGCGTTCACAATAGATTTCATCTCTTGCGCTTGCACGAGCGATAAACGCGTGCTAGGATCCTTTCAACTTAATTGAGAACCCTTCTCATCGAGAGGATCCAACCCATGTCGCTGCTCAAGACCGAAATCCTGCCCTTCAAGGCCGAAGCCTTCCATCAGGGCGAGTTCAAGACCATCACCGACGCCGACCTCAAGGGTCACTGGTCCGTCGTCTTCTTCTACCCGGCCGACTTCACGTTCGTGTGCCCGACCGAGCTCGAAGACCTCGCCGACAACTACGAACAGTTCAAGAAGCTCGGCGTTGAGATCTACGCCGTCTCGACCGACACGCACTTCACGCACAAGGCCTGGCACGGTTCGTCCGCCGCCGTCGGCAAGGTGCAGTTCCCGATGCTCGGCGACCCGACGCTCGCCATTTCGCGCAACTTCCAGGTGCTCATCGAAGAAGACGGCATGGCCGAACGCGGCACGTTCGTCATCAACCCCGAAGGCAAGATCGTCGTGATGGAACACCACGACGGCGGCATCGGCCGCGACGCCTCCGAGCTTCTGCGCAAGATCGAAGCCGCGCAGTACGTCGAAGCCAACCCCGGCCAGGTCTGCCCGGCCAAGTGGCGTCCGGGCGCCGACACGCTCACGCCCTCGCTCGACCTCGTCGGCAAGATCTAATCCGTAGGCGCATCGACGCCGAGTCCGTTCCCGATCCGTGAGTCGGGAACCGGACATGAGGGCCGCGCCGCCGAACGCCGCGGCCCTTTTCACATTCACCGCAAAGAGAGACTTCGCCATGCTCGACGCCGCGCTCCAACAGCAACTGCGCAGCTACTTCGCCAACATCACCCGCCCGGTCACGCTCACCGCGTCGCTCGACGACAGCGACGGCGCGCGCGAGATGAAGACGCTCCTCGAAGAGGTCGCCGCGCTCTCCGACAACATCACGCTCAAACTCGACGGCACCGACCAGCGCCGCCCGAGCTTCCGCGTCGAACCCTCCGGCATCCGCTT
>NZ_JH605011.1:15108-17024 GCF_000250875.1 Sutterella parvirubra YIT 11816
CTCCGGCATCCGCTTCGCCGCGGTGCCGCTCGGCCACGAGCTTTCGAGCTTCGTGCTCGCGCTCCTTCAGGCGGGCGGGCACCCGAGCAAGGCTTCGCCGGCGATCATCGAGCGCGTCAAGGCGCTCTGCGGCTCGTACGACTTCGAAGTCTTCATGAGCCTCTCCTGCCACAACTGCCCGGACGTCGTCCAGGCGCTGAACCTCATGGCGGTGCTCAACCCCTGCGTGCGCACGACGGTGATCGACGGCGCGCTCTTCCAGGATGAGGCGAAGGCCCGCCGCGTGATGGCGGTCCCGGCGGTGTTCCTGAACGGCGAACCCTTCATGACGGGCCGCGCCGATTTGGGCGCCATCCTCGACAAGCTGGGCGCCGAACCCGCGAAGCCCGCCGCGCTCACCGAAAAGGCGAGCTTCGACGTGCTCGTCGTCGGTGCCGGTCCCGCCGGCGCCACCGCGGCGCTCTACGCCGCCCGCAAGGGTCTTCGCACCGGGATGCTCGCCGAGCGTCCGGGCGGCCAGGTGAACGAAACGTCGTCCGTCGAGAACCTCACCTCGGTGAAGACGATCGAAGGTCCCGCTCTCGCGCGCAACATCATGGCGCACGTCGAGGAGTACGACGTCGACGTGATGTCGGGCGAGCGCGCCGTGGAAGTCCGCCGTGCGGACGGCCTCTGGCACGTGCGCACCGCCTCCGGGGCGCTGCTGCGCACCCGTGCGCTCATCGTCGCTTCGGGCGCCCGTTGGAAGACGCTCGACGTTCCGGGTGAGGAGGAGCTCCGCGGCCGCGGCGTCGCCTACTGCCCGCACTGTGACGGTCCGCTCTTCAAGGGGAAGGACGTCGTCGTGGTGGGCGGCGGCAACTCCGCCGTCGAGGCCGCGATCGACCTCGCCGGGATCTGCAGGCACGTCACGCTGCTGCAGCGGAGCCCGCGCCTTCGCGCCGATGCGGTGCTCTGCCGCCGCGTCGCCGAAACCCCGAACGTCACCGTCCGCTGCGGCGTGAAGATCGACGGGCTCGAAGGCACCGACGTCATGGAGGCGATCCGCATCACGGACCGCGAATCCGGCCGTGAAGAGCGCATCGCCGCCGAAGGCTGCTTCGTGCAGATCGGCCTCACGCCCAACACCGAGTGGCTGGACGGCGTGGTCTCGCGCAACCGTTGGGGTGAAATCCTCACGGACAAGCACGGCGCCACCGACGCCGAGGGGATCTTCGCCGCGGGCGACTGCACGGCGACCCCGTACAAGCAGGTCGTCATTTCGATGGGCGACGGCGCTCGCGCCTCGCTCGGCGCCTTCGACTGGCTGATCCGCCAGCCGTCCTAAACGCCGGACGACGCCGGACGACCCAGAAACCACCCTCCGCCGGACCCGTCTTCCTTCTGGGAAACGGGTCCGACGTTTTTCGCGCCGTACCCGGGAAGGCGCCTCACCGGGCGTCCCGCGGGTGCGCCACTGTGGCACACTAAGGCGTTCTTCAACTTCGAAGCGAAACCGGACGTCATGCGGAGCCTGCGCATCCTTCTCACCATCCTCGCCCTTCTAGGGCTTCTGCTCCTCGGCCTCGTCGCCTCGCTCTGGGCGTGGGTGACGCCCGAGCGCGTGCGTCTCCAGGTGGTCGACGCCGTGCGCTCGAACCTCGGGCTCACGATCGTGATGGAGAATCCGACGGCGCTCCATCGGCTCCCGTCCCTCACCTTCACGATCCCCGAAGGGATGCTCTGCCCGCCCGGAGAAACCGGGGGCGACGCGTGCGCGCGCTTTGAGCGGATCGACGTCCGCATGAATCCCTTCGCGGTCTTCGCGCCGTCGCCGCGCCTCAACGACGTCACCATCACGGGGCTCCGGATGACGCTCTCGCGCGCGGGGACCTCGGAGCGGTTCTTTCAGACGCTCGGCTCGGGCGGCTGGAACA
>NZ_JH605011.1:17045-19784 GCF_000250875.1 Sutterella parvirubra YIT 11816
GGCGCCGCGGTGACGGTCGCGGACGAAGCTTCCGGCACCACCCTCACGCTTCAGGGGCTCGACGTCACCTTCGGCGAACTCTCCGAAGCGGGCGGCGCCGCCGCTTGGCGCACACAACTGGCGGCGGACGCGCTCTCGGGCGAAGTGACGGGCTCGGCGCACCTCGACTGGTCGACGCCCGCGCGCGGCCTCGTGTTGGCCGGCCTCGCGGCGGAAGGCCGCGGGCTCATAGAGTCGCGCGAATGGTCCGGGCGCCTCAACGCCGAAGAAGTCCTTTGGACGGGCCGCACGGCGAACGCCCGCAACCTCACGACCGAGCTTCGCGCCGCGGGGACCGAGTCGCTCCGCATCACGCTCCCGAAGGCGTCGTGGGCGGACAGCAAAGTCGAAGCCCCGCAGGCGCAGGCCGCCCTCACGGCGGACACCGCCGACGGCCGTTGGGAGGCGAACCTCACCGCGGACCTCCTCCGCCAGGACATCTGGGCGATGGAGAACCTCACGCTCGGGACGCGCTTTGCCGGCAACGGCGTCGCCGCCGCGCCCGCGATGAGCGAGCTGCGCGGCCGCATCCGCATGCCCGGGACGCTCCCCGGCGAAGTCGCCCTCGAAGGGCTCTTCTTCGGAAGCCCCGCCACGGTGTCGGCGCGCATTCTCCCCGCGGAAGAGACGGACGCGTCGGACGGGCGGACGCGCCCGCTCGTTCTCGCCGAAGTGACGACGGGCGTCCTTCGCGCGGGCCCGCTCTCGGCGCTTCTTTGGCGCCCGGACGTGCTCACGCGCTTTGACCTGCGCGGGCGCATCACGATGGAAGGCGTTGCGGAACTTCCCGCCGTGCGCGCGCTTCGCGCCGACGCGGAACTGACCGGCGGCGAACTCAACTTCCCCGGCGCCAAGGCCGAGATCCTGGGCGGCACCGCCGACATCGCCGCGCACGTCGACGCCGCGGGCGCCTGGCGCGCGGCCCTGCGGCTCCGGAACGCCCGCGCGGATGCGGCCTTCCGGGGCGACGCCCTCGTGCCGCTCTCCGGGAAGCTCTCGGCGGACGCGACCCTGACGGGCGACCTCACGGCGGAGAAGCGCCTCGCGCAGATCGACGGGACCTTCCGCATCGAAGAAGGCGCCTTCGCGGGGATGGACCTCGCGGCGCTCCGTGCGACGCTCCTCGCGGACCAGCCGGACCGTGCGCCCTCGCATTCGCTTCAGCCCGAATCCTCCACCGCCTTCACCGAACTCACCGCCGCCTTCGCGCAGACGGGCGAAGACCCGCTCCTGATTTCGAACGGCAAGCTCACCGGCCGCGGCTGGAGCGCCGACGTGACGGGCGAGCGCTCGGGCGAAGCCGCGAACGCCCGCTGGTCGGTGCGGCTCGCGATTGCGGTCCACCCCGAAGACGAAGAACCCGGCTTCCCGCTCCCTGCGCTCGCGATCTGGAAGGCGGGCGCCCCGCAGTGGTCGCTCGACTGGCCGAGCGCCTTGGCCGCGGTGCATGAAGCGAAGGGCGAGCCGCCCCTGACGGTCGAGGGCGTCATCCGAAGCGCGAAGCGCGCGGCCGAGGACTTCTGGAATTCGTTGGGTTCCAAAGAGTGGAAGCTCCCTGAACTCCCCGAATTCAAGCTCCCCGAACTTCCCGACTGGAAGCTCCCCGACTGGGTGCCATTCGGTCAGGACGGGAAGGATGAGCCGGCAGAAGCCGGGAAGCCCAATCCCGTCTGACGCTCCCGACCCCGACACGACGACGGCCCGGTGAAAACCGGGCCGTCAGCATTTCAGGTCGGAGAATTTCGGCTCAGCGGCCGAGCGCGTCCCTCAGGAACGGAATCACCCTCGGGTCGACGAAGCGTTCGTACTCGTCCTTCCCCAAGCGGGCGACTTCGCGCACGAACGAGCTGCTCACGAAGCGGAAGTCCTCCGCCGCGGGCATCAGCACCGTTTCGACTTCGGGCATGAGGAGATGGTTCATCCCCGCCATGCGCGCTTCGTATTCGCCGTCCGCGGCACCGCGCACGCCGCGCACGATCCAGCCGGCCTCCTCTTCGCGGACGAAGTCTTTCAAAAGCCCCGAGAAGGCCTCCACCCGCACGTTCGGGTGGTCGGTGCAGACGGTGCGCACGGCGGCAAGCCGCGCGTCGAGCCCCATGAGCGGCGCCTTCCCTTCGCTTGCCGCCACGGCGACGACCAACTCATCGAAAAGCAGCGCCGCACGGGAGATGAGATTCTGGTGACCCAGCGTCACCGGGTCGAAGGTGCCGGGATAGACCGCCCGGCGAATGCGCCGCTCGATCATGCCTGCGCCTCCTTGTTCTTCAATGCCTTGGCCTTGCCCTTCACCTTCGGCAGCTTCGCGAGCATGCTCATGTGCGAACCCTCGCGGGCGAGAAGTTCGAAGGCGACCTGACCGGCGCGGCCTTCGCGCACGCGCACGAACCCGAGTTTGCCGAGCGTCTCCTCCGGCACCGGGGCCTCGGGGCTCTCGACGTAGACGAGGCCTTCGGGCGCGAGGGCGCCCCTGATCGCACCGATCGCCTTTTCCTGGAGGTCGCGCGCGAACGGGGGATCGATGAAGACGAGGTCGAAGGATCCGGCGGCCGCGCGCTCCAGAAACCCGAAGGCGTCCCCCACCGTCACGCGCACGCGGTCTTCCGCGCGCACCTTCGCGACCGTCTCGCGGATCGCCGCGGCGCAGGCGCGGTCGGTTTCCACCGCGTCGACGGAAGCGGCGCCGCGGCTCGCGGCTTCGAG
>NZ_JH605011.1:19836-32012 GCF_000250875.1 Sutterella parvirubra YIT 11816
GGACGCGCACGCCCGCCATGCCGCCCAAGAGATGCCCGAGCCAGTCGAAGACCGTCTCACGCACGCGCTCCGAGGTGGGGCGAAGCCCCTCCCTCACACCCACGCGAAGGGGCGTGCGGCGCCAGTCGCCGCCCACAATACGCACCGCACCGGCTCCCCCGCGGGGGGTACTGGTTGCTAAACTTGTGGAACTTGCGCGGACGCGCTCGTTTTCCTTGTTTTTGCGAACTCGCATGGGTTGTTAACTAGTTATGTTTGGTTCTTCCGAAGGGTGGCTGTCCCGACTCAAAAACGGCCTGGAACGCACCCGCGTCAACATCGTCGGCCTCTTCACCGGCGGTGTCGTCGATGAAGATTTTCTTGAAGAGCTCGAATTCGCGCTCATTTCGGCGGACGTCGGCGTCCAGACGTCCTCCCGTATCCTACAACGTTTGCGCAATGCGATTAAATTGCGCGGTCTGAAGACCCAGGACGAGGTGCGCCTGGCGCTGCGCGACGAAATCGTCGCGATGCTCCGCCCGGCCGAAGCCGACCTCGACCTCGACCGTGAGAAGCCCCTCGTCATCATGATGGTGGGCGTGAACGGCGCCGGGAAGACCACCTCGATCGGAAAGCTCGCGAAGCTTTTCGCCGAGCGCGGCAAGTCCGTGCTCTTGGCCGCCGGGGACACCTTCCGCGCGGCGGCGCGCGAGCAGCTCGCCGTCTGGGGTGAGCGCAACCGCATCGAAGTCATCTCGCAGGAAGGGGGCGACCCCGCCGCCGTCGTCTTCGACGCGGTGAGCGCGGGCCGCGCCCGCGGGATCGACATCGTCATCGCCGACACGGCGGGGCGTCTCCCGACCCAGACCAACCTGATGCAGGAACTCTCCCGCATCCGCCGCTCCCAGGACAAGGCGCTCCCGGGTGCGCCCCACGAATCCATCCTCGTCGTCGACGGCACGAACGGCCAGAACGTCCTCACGCAGGTCGAAGCGTTCGACGCCGCCGCGAACCTGACCGGGCTCATCATCACGAAGTTGGACGGCACCGCCAAGGGCGGCGTCCTCCTCGCGATCACGCAGATGCGCCGCGAAAAGCCCCTGCCGATCCTCTTCATCGGCGTGGGCGAAAAGCTCGAACACCTGCAGTCCTTCCGCGCGGTCCCCTTCGCGAACGCCTTGGTCGGCCTCGACCCGGCGACGCCGGGTCCGGGCGAAGACGTCCCGCAGACCGACGAGGAACCTCAGGACGCCGAGCGCGCCTGAGAACCCCACAGTGCTCCCACAAGGAGGCCACCGCCATGCTTCTAGGTGCCGTTGATCTCGGCAGCAACAGCTTCCGCGTCGTCATCGCCCGCGTTGAGGGCGAACGCATCGTGCCGCAGAGCTACTGGAAGGAAACCATCCGCCTCGCGGGCGGGTTCGACGAAAACGGGGCGCTCACGCCCGAAGCGCAGGCGCGCGCCTTGGCCGCGCTCGCGCGCTTTCGCGAACGCCTCTCGGGGATCCCCCCGGAGCGCGTGCGCGCCGTCGGCACCCAGGCGATGCGCGCGGCGACCAACGCCGACGAGTTTCTTCTCAAAGCCCAGGAAGCGCTCGGCTACAGGATCGACATCCTGAGCGGGCACGAAGAGGCGCGTTTGGTCTTCAAGGGCTGCGCGCAGACGCTGCCCCCTTCCGACAAACGCCGCCTCGTGATCGACATCGGGGGCGCGAGCACCGAATTCATCATCGGCACCGGGACCGAGCCCTTGAAGTGCGAGAGCTACAAGATCGGCTGCGTCAACACGTCGATCCGGTTCTTCCCCGACGGGAAGTTCTCCGCGAAGGCCTTCGACCGCGCGGTCGTCGCCTGCTGCGCCGACCTTGAGGATTCGATCCGCGCGTTCGGGCGCCCCAACTACGACGAAGCGTACGGGTCCGCGGGCACCTTCGGCGCCGTGAGCGGCATCTGCGCCGCGCTCGGCTGGAGCGACGGCGAAGTCCGCCCCGAGCACCTCGAGAAGCTCCGCCGGATGCTCCTTGAGATGCACGACGCGAGCCAAGTCCGCTTCGAGGGTTTGAAGGAAGACCGCCGCGAAGTGATCGCGGGCGGGCTCGCCGTTCTCCTCGCCTGCTACCGCACGCTCGGGATCGAATCGATGCGCCCCGCGCAGGGGGCCCTTCGCGTCGGGCTTCTGCACGACCTTTGGGGCCGCGTCGAGCACCGCGACACCCGCGACGTCACGATCGCCGAAGTCGCGCGCGCGGGCCGCATCGACGCCGAACAGGCGAAGAACGTCGCCGAAACGGCGCTCAAGCTCTACCGGGCGCTCCGCCCCGAGGCCACCCCGGAAGACGAGAAGATGCTCGTGTGGGCCGCGACCCTTCACGAGGTCGGCATGACGATCAACACGTCGCGCTACCACCGCCACGGCGAATACATCGTCCGCAACACCGACATGCCGGGCTTCTCTCGGCGCGATCAGGACGTGATGGCGAAGCTCATCCTCGCGCAGCGCGGCAACCTCAAGAAGGTCCAACCGGAGCTCGACCAGTCGGTCTCCGCGGCCGCGGTCCTCGCGCTTCGTCTCGCCGTCATCTTCATGCACGCGCGCTCGACGCCGTCGCTCCCGGTCTTCGCCTTCGAGCGCACCGAAGGCGCCCTCCGCCTCAAGATGGACGCGGTTTGGTTGAGCACACACCCCCTGACGGATCATCTGCTCCAGGAAGAGTCCGCCTACTGGGCACGCATCGGGCGTCAGGTTTTGATGGAGCGCTTCGGCTGATGACGACGCCTCTTCTTGAACTGCGCCGCGTGACGGTCGTCTACGACCGCCGGGCCGTGCTCGAGAACTTCTCGATGAGCGCGGACCGCGGCGAATTCGTCCTCATGCACGGGGGCACGGGCTCGGGGAAGAGCACCGTGCTCAGGCTCTTCGCGGGCCTCACGCAGCCCGCCGAGGGCGAGGTCTACGTCGCGGGCGACCGGGTCGACCTCTTCAGCTCCGAAGAGCGCCGGTGGCTCCGCCGCTCGATGGGGCTCATGATGCAGGAGAGCCTGCTTCTTTCCGACCGCTCCGTCATCGACAACGTCATGCTCCCGGCGCTCGCCGCCGAAGAGAGCTACGGCGAAGCGCGCCGCCGCGCGATGCTGGCGCTGGAGAAGTGCGGCATCGGCGAATTCGCGGAGGACCTCCCGCACCAGCTCTCCGCGGGGCAAAAGCAGTTGGCGCGCCTCGCGCGCGCCGTCGTCAACCGCCCGGCGGTGATTCTCGTCGACGAGCCCGTCGCGCACCTCGACCAGGCGAACGCGGAGACGCTTCTCGCGCTCCTCGGCGCCTTCGTCAGGGCCGGCGTCACGGTCGTCTCGGCGAGCCACGAGCGGCACGTCCCCGAAGGCGTGCCCGTGCGCGAAGTGCGCCTGGAAGCGCCGGAGGCCCTCTCATGAGCTACCTCTCCAACTGCCGCTGGGCCGCCCGCGAAACCGTCCGCGGGCTCCGGAACGAACCCGACCCCTTCCTCTTCTCCACGGTGCTGACGAGCCTCGCGCTCGCCGTCCCGCTCTTCATCGCGCTCGTCTTCTACGGGTTGTCGGAGCCGCTCCGAAACCTCCCGCTCGCCGTCGAGATGCCGATCTTCACGGACGGGTCGGTGCCCGTTGAAAAGGTCGCCGAAGACGTCGGGAACATTCCGGGCGTCGCCGAGACCCTCATCATTCCGAAGGACGTCGCCTTCGCGGAGCTGAACGAAACCCTCGGGGTCGCCTCGAAGAAGAACGCGAAGAACCCCCTCCCCGACATCCTGATCGCCACGCTCGAGACGCACATCTCGGGCGAGCGCATCGCCGAGACGGTCGCGGCCGTTGAGGCCTTGAAGGGCGTCGACGTCGTGAGCGTGGAGACGAGCTGGCACGAGCGCCTCGGCGTCATCACGCGTGCGGCCAACACCGGGCTCGCCATCCTCGGGGTCGCGATCCTCGCCCTCATCATCCTCGTCATCATGGGGGCGCTCCGCCGCACCAACCGCTCCGCCACGGAAGAGATGCGCGCACTCCACCTCTTCGGGGCCTCCCCCGTCTTCGCCGTGCGTCCCACGGCCTGGCGCGGGGTCCTGATGATGACGGCGGCGAGCATCCTCGCGCTCGGCCTCACCAAGGTGGGCCTTTGGGCCTTCGGAAACGCCCTCGCGGAAGCCGCGGCCCTCTACCAGACGACGATCGTGCTCACGCTCCCCGCCTGGCGCGACTGCGCCGTCTTCGTCGTCTTCTGCGCGGTGACGGGCGGCATCGTCGCGAGCTTCGCGGCGCTCGACCTCTGGCGGCGCGTCCGCTGAGCGGTCGTGTTAGCCTTGCACCATTGATTCCGATTCCCTCCCTCTTTTCACGCCGCCCATGACCGACGAACCCGAGATTCTCGACGCCGACGCCCCCAAGCAGGTCACGGCGCTCGTCCCGTACCGCGCACCGCAGGTGCCCGCGGTCGTCGGGTCGTTGGGCGACCTCGAGAGCTTCATCCGCGCGGCCGATCAGGCCCCGATGCTCTCGCCCGAGGAGGAGCGCGACCTCGCGCACCGGCTCCGCGACAAGAACGACCTGGATGCCGCACAGCGGCTCGTCCTCTCGCACCTGCGCCTCGTCGTCTCGATCGCGCGCGGGTATCTGGGCTACGGCCTGCCCTACGCGGACCTCATCCAGGAAGGGAACATCGGCCTCATGAAGGCCGTGAGGCACTTCGACCCGACGCGGGGCGCCCGACTCATGACGTTCGCGCAGCACTGGATCCGCTCGGAAATCCAGGAGTACGTGATCCGCAACTGGCGCATCGTCAAGCTCGCGACCACGAAGAACCAGCGCAAGCTCTTCTTCAACCTGCGTCAGCTCAAAGAGGACACGCGCCTCGCGCTCTCCTACGATCAGGCCGAGAAAATCGCCGAACACCTCGACGTCAAGCCCAAGGAAGTGCTCGAAATGGAAGAGCGCATGTACGGGCAGGAGACGAGCCTCGACGCGCCCGTCGACGGCGACGACGAGGGCGGCATGAGCCCCTCGGACTGGTTGACGCGCGACGCCGACGAGCCCGAGTCGATCCTCGAAGAGGAAAGCCGCCGCAAGCTCGAGGGCGAAGGCATCGCCCGGGCGCTCCAAAGCCTCGACCCCCGGAGCCGCCGCGTGATCGAAGCGCGCTACCTCCATCAGGACGCCGAAGGCAACGCCAAACCCGTGACGCTCCAGACGCTCGCCGACGAGTTCGGCGTCTCCGCCGAACGCGTCCGTCAGATCGAGAAGCTCGCCATCCAGAAGATGCGCGCGGCGCTCGTCGACGAAGATCCCTCCTTCTGACCTTCCGACCCATGTTCAACGTCGTTCTCGTCGCGCCGGAAATTCCGCCCAACACCGGCAACGTCATTCGTCTGTGCGCCAACACGGGCGCGCGCCTGCACCTCGTGAAGCCTCTGGGCTTCTCGCTCGAAGACAAGCACATGAAGCGTGCGGGGCTCGACTACCACGAGTACGCCGACGTGCGCATCCACGAGTCGTTCGACGCGTTTCTCGCATCGGAAGCCCCGAATCCGGACCGCATGTTCGCGATGACGACGAAGGGGAGCCGTCCCTTCGCCGAGGTGGCCTTCGAGCCGGGCGACTGGTTCGTGTTCGGGTCGGAGAGCAAGGGGCTCGCGGACGCCGTGCGCGAACGCTTCGACAACGACCACCGCATCCGTCTGCCGATGCGCCCCGGGAACCGTTCGCTCAACCTCTCGAACACCGTCGCCGTGACGGTCTTCGAAGCGTGGCGCCAGCAGGGGTACGCGGGCGGCGCCTGATCTCCAACACCCATCGACAAAAAGGGCGCCCCTCGGGAGCGCCCTTTTTCATTCAGTCGATCCGCCCCAAAGGGGCGTCGGCCGATCAAAGTTCCTTGTCGATCTTGTGCTCGATCGCGTAGATCGCGGCCTGCACGCGCGAGGAGAGGTTGAGCTTCCTCAGCACGCTCTGCACGTGGACCTTGACCGTCGACTCGGCGAGGTTCAACGCACGGGCGATTTCCTTGTTGGAGACGCCGCGGGCGAGCCAGGCGAGCGTCTGACGTTCGCGACGCGTCAGCACCGAGGGATCCTGCCCCTGCGCACCCGCCGGGCGCGCCTGCTTCGTGCCTTCGGGGTCGGCGAAACGGTTGACGAACTTCGTCATCATCTGGGGCGAGATCACGCTGTCGCCGGCGTAGGCGGCGCGGATCGAGCGGAGCAGGAAGTCCTGGTCGATCTTCTTCAGAAGGTAGCCGCGGGCGCCCAGCTTCAGACATTCGCCCAACGTTTCGCAGTCTTCGCTCACGGTGAGCATCAGGACGGCGAGGTTCGGATGCGTTTCGCGGATCTGCGCGAGCGCTTCGTGGCCGTTCATGCTCGGCATGTCGACGTCGAGAAGCACGACGTCGGCTTCAACCTGCTCGACGAGCTTCACGCCTTCGAGACCGTCGCTCGCTTCGCCCACAACCTCAAAGTCGGGCTGACGCTGCAGAAGCGCCTTCACGCCGCTGCGAAAGAGCGTATGGTCGTCGATGAGCAGGATGCGAATCATGGTGTTCTCCGTACCGGCTCCCGAGCGGCCGGCGTACTTTTTCATTTTAGCAAGCTGAGGCGCACAAGACGGAATCCGTCCTTCGGCTTCCTGCTTGCAGACCGAGGAAGTCCACGGATCCGAACAGTCTTCCGAACACAGCAAAACGCCCGCGGCGCTTCACGAATGCGCGGCGGGCGTTTTCCCTGAGGCTCTTAGTTGGCGCTCTGTTCGGCCGCTTCGGCCTGCGCCTGAGCGAGACGCTGCTGGTAGAGCACCTCGAAGTTGACTTCGGGGAGGTGAACCGGCGGAACGTTCGCACGGGTCATCAGGTCGGCGAGGTTCGCACGGAGGTACGGGTAGACCATCGACGGGCAGAGCACGTTCGAGACGTGCTGAAGGGCTTCCGCGGGGATGCCCTGAATCGCGAAGATGCCCGACTGCTTGCCTTCCACGAGAATGATCGCCTTGTCGTTCGCCTTGACGGTGATCGTGCCGCGCACGGTGACGTCGTAGAGGTTTTCGGCGACGGTGCGCTGGCTCACTTCGAACTGGATGTCGACCTGCGGCTGCTCGGTCTGCGGCTGCATGAGGATTTCCGGCGCGTGCGGCATTTCAAGCGAAGCGTCGCGCAGGTAGCAGCGCTGCAGCTGGAAGACGGGCGCAGCCTGTTCTTCAGCGCCGGCGGCGGGGATCTCGTTGGTTTCGTTTTCAGCCATGATGGTTACCTATCGTGTTTCGCGCTCGCCCGGGGGTGAACGCCATTGTGTCGGGTTGTCGATGCGCGTCTGGCGCCATGAAGACCATATGGGGACGATCCCCCGATCATTCAAGGGGGAGATTTTCCTTCGTCCAGGAAACGATGCCGCCTTCGAGCACGTAGACCTCGCTGAAGCCCACGCCGCGCAGCAGCTTCGCCGCGGTGCGCGAGGCCGAGCCCATGTTGTCCATGAGGATCACCGGGCGGGCGCGATCGAGGCGATTGAGGTTGTTCTGGATCTGGTCCGAGGGGAGGTTCACCGCCCCGGTGACGTGGCCGCGCTTGAAGTCGGCGGGCTTGCGCACGTCGACCAGCTGGGCGCGCTTGTGATTGATCAGGGCCACGGCCTGCTGCGGCGTGAGTTCGGGGCCGTAGCGGCGGGCGTTCAACATCGGAATGAGAAGACCGGCGGCCGAGATGAGGATCACCAGTACGAGAACGATGTTGTCGAGAAGAAATTGCGTCATTTCAAAACGAAAGAAGGTGCGGGGAATCGCAAGATTATAGAATGCGCTAAGCACCGGCCGATGCGGCCGAACCCTCCTTCGTCATCGTGTTTGTCCCTATGATCCCGCGCGCATTCCGCCGGGGCGCGCTCGCGCTCGTCCTCGCGGCCACCTTCTCGCTCGCGGCGCCCGTCTTCGTGCCGGACGCCGGGACGGCGCTCGCCGCGGAAAAGCAGACGACGCGAAAGACCACCACCTCGAAGACGACGCAGAAGCGCACGACGAGCTCCGCCAAGAAGTCGACGACGAGCTCGTTGAAGGCGAAGACGTCGACCACGACGAAGAAGGCGGCTTCGGGCACCAAGGCGAAGACCTCGACGAAGAGTTCGGCGAAGAGCTCCACGAAGAAGTCCGCCAAGAGCTCGGCGAAGAGTTCCACGCGGAGCACCTCGAAGAGCGCCGCCAAGAGCACGACGAGGAACACTTCCAAGAGCTCGACCCGAAGCGCTTCCAAGACGACGGCCAAACCCGCCGCCAAGCCCGCGTCGGAGAAGACCGCGCTCGAGAAGTCGAAGGCCGAAAGCCAGAAGGCGGACGTTGAACGCAAGTTGAACGAACTCGCGAAGTCGCTCTCCGAAAAGGAAGCCCGCCAGGAAGAGGCGCATCAGGCCTTGAAGAAGGCCGACCAGGCGATCAGCGACGCGAACAAGCGTCTGCGCACGCTCTCGGCCGAGCGCCGCGGGGTGGAGAACCGCCTCGCGCAGCTGCGCCGCGACGGCCGCAGGGTGGAGAGCGAATTGGGCGAGACCGAACGCAAGATCGGTCAGATCAGCCGCGCGCAGTACCTGCAGATGCGCCGCCCGGCCTGGCAGAGCTGGATCAACGGCGTGAGCCCGGGCGAGCGCACGCTCGAAACGGCGCTCCTCGGCTACCTTCAGGTCGCGCAGGTCCGCGCCGCGGACGACCTTGAAAAGCAGCAGGCCGACATCCGTCAGGTGGCGGACGAAACCCGCACCCGCAGCAACGAACTCACCCGCATCCAGCGCGACGAGGAAAAGAGCCGCACGGACCTTCTTGCCGAAAAGAAGGAGCGCCAGGAGGCGGCCTCCTCGCTCAAGCGCGAAATTGCGGACACGCAGGCCGAACTCGACAAGCTCCGCAAGGACCAGGCGCGTCTCGGAAGCCTCGTCGCCACAATCGACGCGAGGCTGGAAAAAGAGCGCGCGGCGGAAGCCGCCGCGGCGCGGCGCGCCGAGGAAGAGGCCGCCAAGAAGGCGCAGCGCCCCGCCAAGGTGACCCCGGCCCCGTCGGGGACGGCCTTCGCAAAGCTCAAGGGCAGGCTCGCGAAGCCCGTCGACGGGCGCATCGCCGCGCGCTTCGGCACGAAGCGCACGGGGAGCGCCACGTGGCAGGGCATCCGCTTCCGCGCGCCCGAAGGCGCCGACGTCCGTGCGGTCGCCGCAGGGACCGTGGTCTTCGCGGATTGGCTCCGCGGCTACGGCAACCTGATCATCGTCGATCACGGCGGCAACTACCTTTCGGTCTATGCCAACAACGACACGCTCCTCAAAAACGTCGGCGAACGTGTCCAACAAGGCGAAACAATTGGCGCTGTAGGCTCCTCCGGGGGCGACGATGAGCCGGGCTTATACTTCGAGCTTCGCCATCGCGGCAAACCCGTCAATCCCTCCCCGTGGCTCGGCGTCTGACACGGCCCCGGCCCGACACATCGAAGAACGATGCACAAACTCCGCGCAACCACCCTCGTTTTGGCCGGCGTCTTCGCCGGTGCGCTCGCGAGCGCAGGGCTGCAGGCCTGGGCCGAAAAGCCCTCCAACCAGCTCCCGCTCACAGAAATCCGCCAGTTCACCACGGTCTTCAACGCCGTGAAGGACTTCTACGTCGACGACGTCGCGGACAAGGACCTCTTTGAGAACGCCATCGAGGGGATGGTGAGCGGGCTCGACCCGCACTCGAACTACCTCGACGTCGAGGGGTTCGAGGACATGAACGAAGCGACGCAGGGTCAGTTCGGCGGCCTCGGCATCGAGGTGACGAAGGACGTCTCGGGCGTGCGCGTGATTTCGCCGATCGACGACACCCCGGCCGCGCGGGCCGGCGTGCGCGCGGGCGACATCATCACGAAGATCGACGCCGAAGCGACGGCCGAGATGACCCTGAACGACGCCGTGAAGCTCATGCGCGGCGAGCCCGGCACGAAGATCAAACTCGAAGTCGCCCGCAAGGGTGAGATGAAGCCGCTCATCTTCCAGCTCGAACGCGCCACGATCAAGACGCAGTCCGTCAAGATGAAGAAGCTCGCGGACGGCTTCGGCTACATCCGCATTTCGCAGTTCCAGGAGCGCACCGCCGAAGACCTCGCGAAGCGCATTGGCGAACTTGAGAAGTCGGGGAACCTGAAGGGGCTCGTTCTGGACCTGCGCAACGACCCGGGCGGGCTGCTCCAGGCCGCGATCGGCGTTTCGGCGGCGTTCCTGCCTGCGAACGTCGACATCGTGTCGACCAAGGGGCGCGCTCCCAATTCCGACTACGTCTTCAAGGCGGTCGAGTCCGACTACCGTGCGGGCGAAGCCGTGAAAGCCCTCTCGGGCCTCACCCCCGCCGCCAAGACCGTGCCCCTGGTCGTCCTCATCAATTCGAGCTCGGCCTCCGCGTCCGAAATCGTCGCCGGGGCGCTCCAGGACCACAAGCGCGCCGTCCTCATGGGCGACCGCTCCTTCGGGAAGGGTTCCGTGCAGACGATCCTCCCGATGAATCTGGGCGACAAGACCGTCGGGGTGAAGCTCACCACGGCGCGCTACTTCACGCCCTCGGGCCGCTCGATTCAGGCCCGCGGCATCGAACCCGACTTCTACGTCGACGACACGCCCGTCGGGAACTATCCGACCTTCCAGGTGCGTGAGGCGGACCTCTCGCACCACCTCGCGAACGATCAGAAGGACGCGAAGCCCGACGACACGCTCCCCTACGACGACGCGGACGAAACCGAGTCGCCCGACTACCACTACTTCTTCGGCGACGACAAGGACTGGCAGCTCCAGCAGGCGATCCGTCACTTGAAGGGCGAAACCGTCGAAACGTCGAAACTTCGCGGTCAGCCGATGAAGGTCGCGAAGAAGCTCATCGCGGAGCGGAAGAAAGCCCGCGACGAAAAGGCGAAGCTCGAAGCCGAAAAGAAGAAGGCGGAGAAGGACGCCAAGTCGAACGACAAGTCGACGGAGAAGTCCGCCGACAAGACGGAGAAGAAGACCGAGGGGAAGTGACCCCGAGGCTTTGATCCCTCAGCACCCCAAGCCTTCAGGAACGGCTCCGCACAGAAAGAAGGCGGAGCCGTTTCTTCATTTCACTTCATCAACCCCCAGCCAGGAAGCCGCACACCATGACGCTTGCGAGCCTCATCGAAGAACGACTCTCCCGACAAACGCTTCTCGCCGAACTTGGTCCCGAGGGACGCGACCGCATCGCCCGCACGCATTTCCTCGTCGTGGGGGCGGGGGGCCTGGGCTCCCCCGCGCTCATGTACCTCGCCGCCTCGGGCGCGTGCCGCATCACCGTGGCGGACCCCGACACGGTCTCCACCTCCAACCTCTCGCGCCAGCTCATCCACGGCGACGACGCGCTCGGGATGAACAAGGCGCTGAACGCCTCCCGGACGCTTCCGCGCCTCAACCCCGCTTTGGACGTCCGCGCGATTCCGTTCGTTCTGGAGGGCGAGCGCCTTCTGGAGGCCGTGCGTGAGGCCGACATCGTGCTCGACTGCTCGGACAACCTCAAGACCCGCCACGCGGTGAACGCCGCCTGCGCGAAGCTCAGGAAGCCCCTCGTCTTCGGTTCGGCCGTGCGCTTCTCGGGACAGGTCACCGTCTTCGACATGCGCGAGGACGAGTCGCCCTGCTACCGCTGCCTCTTTGAAGAAGACGACCCCGCGAACGACCTCAAGGCGGCCGCCGTCGGCGTCTTCACGCCGGTGACCGGCATCGTGGGCGTCCTCCAGGCGACCGAGGCCCTGAAGCTCGCCGCGGGCGTGGGCGAACCCCTTACGCGCCGCCTCCTCATGATCGACCTCCTCCGCGCAACGTTCGACATCGTGCGCTACAAGCGCAGGAAGAGCTGCCCGGTCTGCGGGCACTGAACCCGAACGCCCAAAAGAAGCGGGGTCCCTCGTCAAGAAGGACCCCGTTCTTTTCGGCGGCTCCCGCCGCCGGCGCCTTGGAAGCCCTGAAGGCTTACGGCTCCACCCGCACGGGCGACCACGCCGAGGGCGCCCCCGGCGTGCGCACGGCCTTCTGCAGGACCGACTCGCCCGGCACGGATCGGAGGAACGCCGCCGCGGGGCCCGCTGCCTTGGCGGAGGCTTCGGAGAGAAGCGACATCAGCATGGCGCGGATCCCATCGCCCTCAGGAAGCCAATACGCGGCGGGCGCGTCCTCGGGGAG
>NZ_JH605011.1:32051-34449 GCF_000250875.1 Sutterella parvirubra YIT 11816
GAGGCGGCGAGCCGCACGGCGTCGCCCAGCGTGCCGAGACCGTCGACCAACCCCAGTCGCTTCGCGTCGGTCCCGAACCAGATGCGACCCTGCGCGGCCTTTTCGACTTCGTCCGGGTCCATCCCGCGCGCCTCCATCGTGAGGCGCTTGAATTCCGCATAGGTGCGGGAGACGCCCGCCTGGTAGAGCGCGTCTTCGGCTTCGCTCGGACGGCGGAAGACGACGCCCATGTCGGCCAAAGGCGCCGTGCGGTAGCCCTCAAAGCCGATCCGGAGGCGCTTCAAGAGGTCCTCCGCATGAGGCACCAGGCTGAAGACCCCGATCGAACCCGTGACCGTCATCGGGTGCGCGATGATCTTCTCCGCAGCGGTGCTGATCCAGTAGCCGCCCGAGGCCGCATAGTCCCCCATGCTGACGACGACGGGGATGCCGGACTCGCGGATCTCCTCGATCTTCGCGCGGATCGTCTCGGCGGCGACGGCGTCGCCACCGGGACTGTTGACGCGGATGACGAGCGCGCGGGTTTCAGGCGCCGACGCCGCGTCGTCGAGAAGCATGTTGAATTCGCGCGCCACGACGCCGCCCATCTCGGGAACGTCGCTGATTTCGCCCTCGGCGAAGACGACCGCCACGGCGCCCTCCGTCATGTCCTCATCCGCGCGCGAGGCGAGATAGTCGCGGTAGTCCGCAGCGGGGAGGTCGGAGGGCTTCTTCCCGGCGCCCGCGAAGGCTTCCGTGAGCGCGAGGTCGAAGTCGCCGCGCCCCATGATGTCGGTGACGAACCCGGCCTCCTTCAGAAGCACCGCGGGCCGGAGGGCGTCGTCGCGGAGGCGCTTCGGGAAGTCCGCCGCAAAGCGCGCGGCCGAGCCCGGCATCATCCCGCGGGCGCGTTCGATGTCGCCCGTCAGCGTCCCCCAGGCGGTGTCGAGCTGCGCCTTCTGCACGGCGAGGTTTTCGTCGGAGGGCCCGCCCGCCGTGAAGCTTTCCGGCGCGCTCTTGTAGGCCCCGGCCTTGTAGACCGTGAAGCCCACGCCCCAGTGCGAGAGGAAGTCGCCCCAGTAGAGGCCCGCGCCCGAGAGCCCTTTCAAAAGCACCGCGCCCATCGGGTGGATCGCCACGCGGTCGGCGTGCGCCGCCACGGCGTACTGCGCCTGCGTGTAGCTGTCGCCGTAGACCCAGACGGGACGCCCCGAGGTCGACTTGTAGTCGTCGATCGCGGCGCCCAGGGCCGAGACGGTCGCGAGCCCCGTCGAGGTCATGTCTTCGAGGTTCAAAACGACGCCGAGGATCCGCTTGTCCTTGGAAGCGAGCCGCAACGCCTCGGTGACTTCCGTGAGCGAAGTCGTCTCGGGCGTGCCCGCAACCATCTGGCGGAGCGCCTGAAGGCGCCGCCCGGCGGAGGGCTGCGCGTCGACGACGCGCCCTTCGATGCGCATGAGGAGAAGGCTCCCGGAATCCGCCACGGGCGAGCGGGGTTCCCACATGAAGAACGCCGCGACCGCCCCGACCGTGAGGATGAAGAGCACGTTCCCGACGGCGTTCTTTAGCCCGGTGATGAGGTCCCAGGCGTGCTTGAAGGACGTGAGGAAGGTTTTCATCGAACCTCCTTCTTTTGGGCCGCAAAGGGAATCAGGTCACGGAGCCGCAGGACCACGTGGTCGACGCCCGGCGCCGTGCGCCGGTGCGTGAGCTTCCCGTGCTTGGCGCGGTAGCCCGTGCACCAGAAGGTGCGCATGCCGATCGACTTCGCCGCGCGCAGATTCGCGGGCGAATCGTCGATGATCGCCGCTTCCTGCGGGCGCACGTGAAAGCGCGCGCAGAGGGCGCGGAGCATCGTGGCGGAAGGCTTCGGGCGCCAGTCGCCCATCAGCCTCATGTCGGTACTCGTCACGACGGCGTCGAACGCGTCATGGAGGCGCAGAAGACGGAGCACCTCTTCGGCGTAGATCCGGGGGCCGTTCGTGTAGAGGACGATCCTAACGCCCTTTCGACGGAGCGCCCGGATGTCTTCCGCGGGGTTCCCCGCCGCGCGGACGAAGGGCGAATAGTCGAAGTCGTGCGTTTCGGGGAGGAACACGCGGGGGTCGATGCGGTGGTTTCGCCAGAGCCCGAGGAAGGTGGAGCCGTAGCGCTCCCAGTAGGCCGTGCGGAGCTTTCCCGCCTCCTCCCAGGAGATGCCGAGCGCGCGGCTGATGAAGTCGTTCATGCGCAGGTGGATCGCGTGAAGCATCCCGCCCGAGCTCTCCATCACCGTGTCGTCGAGATCGATGAACCAAACCTTGACGGCGGGCGCCGTGGGCTTCGCCCCGCGGCGGGGCCGCCCCAAACCAACATTCGCCTCCATCGGCGCTCCCAATCTTGTGCCGGTGAGCTTCGTCACCGATTCCCGAAAACGAAA
>NZ_JH605011.1:34477-41194 GCF_000250875.1 Sutterella parvirubra YIT 11816
CGACCCGCGGCCGCCTCCTTCCCCCGCGCCTCACCAGCGTGAGGCGCGTTCCGTCGCCCTGCCGCCTCCTTCCTTCGGAAGGGCGTGCGATGCCGGCGTCAGTCGCCGTACATCTTCTGCTTGAGTTCACGGCGCTGCTGCGCTTCGAGCGAGAGCGTGGCGGTCGGACGGGCCATCAGGCGCGCGACGCCGATGGGTTCGCCCGTTTCTTCGCAGTAGCCGTAGTCGCCTTCGTCGATGCGGACGATGGCGGCCTGGACCTTCTTGAGGAGTTTGCGTTCGCGGTCGCGCGTGCGCAGTTCGAGGGCGTGTTCCTCTTCGATCGTCGCGCGGTCCGCAGGATCGGGAACCACCGTCGTTTCGCGGAGGTTCACCGTGGTCTGGTCGGCGTTGGCACGCAGCTGAGCTTCCATCTCCGACAGGCGGTGACGGAAGAAGGCGAGCTGCTGCTCGTTCATGTAGTCGTCCTCGGACATGGCGAGGACTTCTTCAGCCGTGAGTAGCTTCTTGGCGCCCATTTTTTCTTTTCCCCCGTTTTTTGCGGTTCGGCTCCCACACCCTTTGTTGAGGGAAATTCCTTCGCCCTTCAAGGGTGATGAAGCGCGGGAGGAGCCGGGTTCTTGGTGAAAGTGGATTTATACAGGAAATCGCGTCCCGTCACCACTTCCACCCCTTGATTTCATCCGTCGCGCGTCAGTCGTCGGCGAGACAGGTGGAAAGCCCCCTGCGGATGGCCTCTTCAGGAAGATTACGCCCGATGAAGACGATTCGGGAAGAGGGTTTCACATCACCCCAAGGCGCCATCAGGTCGGAAACCGCGAGCATGTGCACGCCCTGGAAGACGACGCGGCGGTCCGTCCCCTTCATGAAGAGCACGCCCTTGTAGCGGAGCAGATCCGGCCCGTACACGTTCGTGAGGCTCATGATGTAGCGGTCGAGCTTCGCCGGGTCGAAGGCGCGGCCCGTCTCGTAGACGAAGCTGCGGATGTCGTCGTTGTGGTGATGGTGGTGATGATCGTCGACGAAGAAGCTCGGATCCACGTCGAGGATGTCGTTCATGTTGAAGCCCGTGATGTTGAGGACTTCATCGACCGGGCAAGCGCCCATGTCGACGCGGCGGATCGGCGCGCGCGCGTTCATGCGGCGAAGGCGCGCCTCGATCTCGTCGGCGGCTTCCGGGCTCACCAGATCGCACTTCGAGAGAAGAATGCGGTCGGCGAAGCCCACCTGGTCGCGGGCGTTCGCTTCGCGGTCGAGCGTCTCGCCCCCGTTCAGGGCGTCGACCACCGTCACCACGCCGTCCAAGCGGAAGAAGGGCGCCACGGCGTCGTCCATGAAGAAGGTCTGCGCGACGGGACCGGGATTGGCGACGCCCGAGGTTTCGAGCACGACGTAGTCGAAGTCGATCTCGCCGCGGTCGCGCTTGTGGCGCAGGTCGGTCAACACGCGCGAGAGGTCCCCGCGGATCGTGCAGCACACGCACCCGTTGCTCATCGTCACGATCTGTTCGTCGTTCGAGCGGACGATCAGGTCGGTGTCGATGTTCTCCTCACCGAATTCGTTTTCGATGATGGCGATCTTGTAGTTGTGGTTTTCCGAGAGGATGCGGTTCAGGAGCGTCGTCTTCCCGGCGCCCAAAAACCCCGTGAGGATCGTGACCGGAATGTCCGGTTCGTGGATGTCTTCCACCTGCATGTTCTTTGTCTCCAATAACGCGCTCTCTTACGGGCGCACGAGAAGGTGCAGCCCCTTGAGGTACTCGCCTTCCGGATAGGTCATCAGAAGCGGATGGTCCGCGCCGCCGCCGAAGCGGCCCACGGCCCAGGCGTCGACGCCGGCGTCGAAGACGGCGCCCGCAACGATCTTCTGGAAAAGATCCACGTCGATCGCGCCCGAGCAGGAGAACGTGAAGAGATGCCCGCCCGGCGTGAGAAGGCGCAGGCCGTTCAGGTTGATGTCCTTGTAGGCGCGCGACGCGCGGTCGACATGATAGTGACTCGACGCGAACTTGGGCGGGTCGAGGATGACGAGGTCGAAGGTTTCCCCGGCATCGCGAAGCGTGCGCAGGTACTCGAACACGTCGGCGCAGACGAACTTCGCGCGCTCTTCTTCAAAGCCGTTGCGCGCGGCGTTCGCGGCCGCCATGTCGAGCGCTTCCTTCGAAGAGTCGACCGAAACGACTTCCGCAGCGCCGCCCTTCAAAAGCGCCAGGGAGAAGCCGCCCGTGTAGCAGAAGCAGTTCAACGCGCGAAGCCCGCGGCCGTGGCGGCGGCGGAAGTCTTCGGCCAACTTCTGCGCCGTCAGGCGGCTCTCGCGCTGGTCGACGTAAAAGCCCGTCTTGTGCCCGACGCGGACGTCAACACCGTAGCGCACGCCGTCCTCCACCACCTCGATCGCCTCGGGCGGCTCTTCGCCGCGGAGGTGCTCCGAGCGGACCTCCAGCCCCTCGCGGCGGCGGGTCGCCGCATCCGAGCGGTCGAAGATGCCGCGCGCGCCGGTGACCTTCATCAGAAGGTCGGCGATCAGTTCGCGGTGGGCTTCCGCCCCTGCCGACTGGAATTGGGTGACGAGGAAGTCCCCGTATTGGTCGACGATGAGACCGGGGAGGCCGTCGGCTTCGCCGAAGATGAGGCGAAGCGCCGTCGCGCGTTCGCGGAGCGGTTCGCGCGCTTCAACGGCGTCGCGGATCTTCTTTTCAAACCACGCGGCGTCGATCACGTCGCCTTCGCGGAAGCTCCAGCAGCGCACGCGCAGGGTGGACTTGGGTGAGAAGGCCCCGTAGGCGAGGAAGCGCCCGTCGTTGGCGACGACGCGCACGGTTTCGCCCGAGGCGGGCTGGCCCGAGACGCGCTTCACGGCGGTGTCGTAGACCCAGGGGTGACGGCGAAGGAGGGACTTCTCCTTGCCGGACTTCAGCATCACATCAATCATCGTTCATTCCTCTTGCGGGGCGAGTTCGATCTCACCCTCAAAAACCTTTTCAACCGTGCCGGAGAGGATCACCCCGGCGCCGGGCCCGGCCCAGCGCACCGTGAGCGTGCCGCCCGGCGTCTCAACGTGGATGTCGGCATCCTTTCTCAGCGCCCCCGACGCGACCCCCGCCGCCACGACGGCGCAGGCACCCGACCCGCAGCAGGGCGTCTCGCCCGCACCGCGCTCCCAGACGCGGAAGCGCACGTGCGTGGGCGAGAGCGTCTCGACGAATTCGACGTTCGTGCGGTTGGGGAAGGCCCGGTGATTTTCCACCTTCGGCCCCAGCGTCGTCACGGGGGCGTCCCCGGTCGACCCGACCCGGATCACCGCGTGCGGATTCCCCATCGACACGGTGCGAAGCCGCACGGGGTTCCCCTCCACGGAGAGCACCCATTCGCCGTCGATATTCGGGAGCTGCCCGCAGGTCGACGGCAGCGACGCCGGATCGAAGTCGGGCGCGCCCATGTCGACCGAGAGAAGCCCGTCCGGGCGCTCGCGCACCGTGATGACGCCCTTCGCGGCGCGAAGCCGCACTTCGGGGCGAGAAGCGAGCCCCTTTTCAAAGAGAAACTTCCCCATCGCGCGGGCGCCGTTGCCGCACTGCTCGACTTCGCCGCCGTCCGCATTGAAGATGCGGTAGCGGAAGTCTTCTTCGGGCGTTCGGGCGGGCTCGACCAGAAGCAGCTGATCGGCGCCCACGCCCAGGCGGCGGTCGCAGAGGCGCCGCACGCGCCCGGCGGACAGCGCGACGGGCTCCGTCACCCCGTCGATCACGACGAAGTCGTTGCCGCCACCCTGCATCTTCCAAAACCGCATGTTCAGACCTCTCAGTAGACCGAGGGCTCACCCTCGGGACGGCTCTTGAAGCGGCGGTGCACCCAGAGGTACTGGTCGGGAAAACGCCGGATCCACTGTTCCAGCTCTTCGTTCACGCGCCGCGTGTCGGCCTCGACGTCCGCCGTCGGGAAATCCTTCCAGGCGGGCGTGATGATCACCTCGTAGCCCTCGTCCGTCATCGTCGCGATGCACCAGAGCACGCGGGCCCGGGTGACCTTCGCCAGGCGCGAGACCATCGGGAGGGTCGCGGCCTGCTGCCCGAAAAAGGGTACGAAGATCGAGTGCTTGCGGCCGTGGTCCATGTCGGGGAGGTAGTAGAAGGGAAGCCCCTCCCTCATCGCGCGGATCACGGGCCGGAGGTCGCTCTCCTTGCTGCGGGCGATGAGGACCGGGTTCGAGAAGCGCAGGCGCCCTTCCAGCACGGCCTTGTCCCAAACGGGGTTGCTCTGCTTCTGGTAGAGAGACACCCCGCGCACGTAGGTGTTCAGCGCGATCCCGGCGGCGTCCAGCCCCGCGAAGTGGGGCGCGACGACGATCGTGGGACCTTCGCCCTCCAGGAGGTGCTCCAACCCCTCAAAGCGCACGAATCGGCGGATCTCGTCGGCGGACGCCGTCCAGAGCGTCCCGTGGTCGATCGCGGCGCGCGCCAGGCGCACGTAGACGCGGCGGGCGAGCTTCATGCGCTCGGCTTCGGAGAGCTCCGGAAAGCAGAGCCTCAGGTTCGTGAGCGTCACGTGACGACGCTTCGGGATCGCCACCCAAAGGACGGACGCCGCCAAGCGGGCGAGCCGTTCGCGCATCGGCATCGAAAGGCCGCTCATGCGCCGCACGAGTGCGACCCAGAGCCGGGAAAAGAATTCGTTCATCGTCGTTCAAAGCCGGGCGGATCCCGCCCGGGACATCCTTATTCCTTGCTGTCGTCGGGCCGCGGCTGCTTCGCGTAGCGTGCGCGGTTGTGCCGCATGCCCGAAGGAATCTTGTAGCGGTTGTAGCTCCAGGCGTACTGCGCGGGCATGCGCCGGATGATCGATTCGATCATCCGGTTCATCGCGTCGACGTCCTTCTGCATGTCGCCCGTCAGGGGTTCGGTCCATTCGACCGCGCGCACCTTCCAGCCGCGGCCGCTCCTCTCGCCCCAGGCGAAGATGCGGATCGCGTCGAACTGGCGCGCCACCTTGACGGGGAGCGTGATCGTGTAGGCGGGGCGCCCGAAGAAGTCCGACCACACGCCGTCGCCGTGGGCGGGCACCTGGTCGGGAAGCGCACCGAAGGTGTGCCCCTCGCGGAGCATGCGGATGATGCGCTTCACGCCCGACAAGTTGGTCGGCACGGGTTCGATCCCCGGCGCGCGGCGGGCTTCGCCCACGAGTTTTTTGAGAAAGTCGCGTTTCGGGGGCCGGTAGAGGATCGCGATCGAACGCTTCGTCTCCTCCCAGAAGGTGTCCGCGAGCCAAACCGGGAGCACCTCGAAGCAGCCGACGTGCGGCGTCATGAAGACGATCGGACGGCCGCTTCGCATCGCGTCGCCCACGAGCTTCGTCGTCTCCTCGTCGGCGTCGACCCTCGCCATCACCTCGTCCGCAGGGCGGTACCAGAGCCAAACGCTCTCCAGCGCCTGACGGCCCGCGGCGCGGCCCGCACGGCGAAAGAGCTCGTCCTCGTCGTAGCCCGCCTGCCGGAGATTCTCACGGGTGCGGCGCCGGTAGCCGGGCGAGAGCCAAAACGTAAGCTCGCCCACGGCGGCGCCCACGGTCTGAAGCAGCCGCAGCGGCAGTCGGGAGAGCAACTTGAAGAAGCAGTTCATCGACGGTGATCCTGTCGGACGGGCCTTTCCCACTAAATCGATCATTGTAGCCGAGGCACCCGCGCCGACACGTCCGATTCCGGCCGTTTCCGCTCGATTCGACCCGTCGGGCGAGTGGACAACCGACCTCGTACGCGAGTATGATCCGCCAATCGCCGAGTTAACGAGACAACTTGCGGGGCGACTCCAAATACCGCTAAAGCGTCTTCCGCACTTGACCATCTGCCATTGCGTGAGGCGCTGTCCTACCTCTTCTCCTTAGGAGTGCATGGCAATGGCCAGCGAATATCTTTTCACTTCCGAATCCGTCAGCGAAGGTCATCCCGACAAGGTCGCGGACCAGATCTCCGACGCCGTTCTCGACGCCTGCCTTGAGCAGGATCCCCTCTCCCGCGTTGCCGCCGAAACCCTCTGTACGACGGGCCTCGTCGTCATGGCCGGCGAAATCACCACGGCCGCCAACGTCGACTACATCGACCTCGCCCGCAACGTGCTGAAGCGCATCGGCTACGACAACACCGAATACGGCATCGACCACAAGGGCTGCTCGGTTCTCGTGGGCTACGACAAGCAGTCGCAGGACATCAAGCAGGGCGTCGACAAGGCGATGGACGACGAGCTCAATCTGGGCGCCGGCGACCAAGGCCTGATGTTCGGCTTCGCGTGCGACGAGACGGAAACGCTCATGCCCGCGCCGATCTACTACGCGCACCGCCTCATGCAGCAGCAGAGCATCGTGCGCCGCAACGGCACGTGCCCGTTCCTTCGTCCCGACGCCAAGAGCCAGGTGACGATGCGCTACCGCGACGGCAAGCCCGTCGGCTGCGACACGATCGTCATCAGCTCGCAGCACAGCCCCGAGATGTCCGACGGCGCGAAGATGAAGCCCGAATTCGTCGAAGCCGTCGTTGAAGAAATCATCCGTCCGGTGATCCCGGCCGAATGGCTCGAAGGCACCCGCTTCCTCATCAACCCGACCGGCCGCTTCGTGGTCGGCGGCCCGCAGGGCGACTGCGGCCTCACCGGCCGCAAGATCATCGTCGACACGTACGGCGGCTACTGCCCGCACGGCGGCGGCGCCTTCTCCGGTAAGGACGCGACGA
>NZ_JH605011.1:41204-45642 GCF_000250875.1 Sutterella parvirubra YIT 11816
GGCCGCGTACGCCTGCCGCTACGTCGCGAAGAACATCGTCGCCGCGGGTCTCGCCCGTCAGTGCCAGGTTCAGGTCTCCTACGCCATCGGCGTCGCCGAACCGATGAACATCACGGTCTTCACGAACGGCACCGGCGTCATTCCCGACGCTGAAATCGCCAAGCTCGTGCGCGCGCACTTCGACCTGCGTCCGCGCGGCATCATCAAGATGCTCGACCTGCGCCGCCCGATCTTCTCGAAGACGGCCGCCTACGGTCACTTCGGCCGCGAAGAGCCGGAATTCACCTGGGAAAAGACCGACAAGGCCGCGGCCCTGCGCGCCGCCGCCGGTCTCTAAGACCAGGAAGGCCCCGAGGGCGCGGAGAACCCTTCGCGCCCTTCGAAGCGGGACCAGCACACGGCCGGCACCGACCGCGGTTGCCGGCCGTTTTCATTTCCGGGCGTTTTGCTTTTCGGCGCCGCACCCCGCTATCATCATTCGATTCGACCCACCCTCTAAAACGAACAGGCGACATGAAGAAACGCGTACTCACCGGCATCAACACGACCGGAACCCTCCACATCGGCAACTACGTCGGCGCGATCCGTCCGGCCATTCAGGACAGCCGCTCGCCCGACGTCGAGAGCTTCTTCTTCCTCGCGGACCTGCACGCCCTCATCAAGTGCCAGGATCCCGAGCGCATTGAACGGAGCCGCATGCAGATCGCCGCGACGTGGTTGGCCGCGGGTCTCGACCCTGAACGCGTCGTCTTCTACCGCCAGAGCGACATCCCCGAGATTCCGACCCTCAACTGGCTCCTCACCTGCTCGACGAGCAAGGGCCAGATGAACCGCGCGCACGCCTACAAGGCCGCGACCGACCAGGCCGTCGCCGCCGGGAAGGAACCCGACGCCGACGTGACGATGGGTCTGTTCTGCTACCCGATCCTCATGGCCGCGGACATCCTGATGTTCAACGCCCACGAGGTTCCCGTCGGCCACGACCAGATCCAGCACCTGGAAATGGCCCGCGACGTCGCCACGCGCTTCAACTTCCAGTACGCGAAGCCCGACGAGCCCTTCTTCACGCTCCCGCAGGCGACCGGCGGCTCCGCCGTCGAAGTCCTCCCGGGGCTTGACGGCCGCAAGATGAGCAAGTCCTACAACAACGTGATCCCGCTCTTTGAGGGCGGCCGCAAGGCGTTGGACGAAGCGATCTCGAGGATCGTCACCGACAGCAAGCTCCCCGGGGAACCGAAGGACCCCGAGAGCACCTCGCTCACCGTCATCTACGACGCCTTCGCGGCGCCCGAAGAGGCGGAAGCCTTCCGCGCGGAACTCCGCGCCGGTCTCGGCTGGGGCGAAGCGAAGAAGCGCCTCGCCGACAAGATCGACGCCGAAATCGGTCCGATGCGCGCCCGCTACGAAGAGCTGATGGCGCACCCGGAAGAGATCGAACGCATCCTTCAGGCGGGTGCTGCCAAGGCCCGCGCGCTCGCTGCGCCCTTCCTCGCCAAACTCATGCACGCCGTCGGCCTTCGCGCCTTCGCGCCGATCGCCGCCCCGGCGACCGAAGCGAAGAAGAAGGCCGCCGCGCAGCCCGTCTTCAAGCAGTACCGCGAAAAAGATGGCCGCTTCTACTTCAAGCTCACGCTCGGCACCCGCGAACTCTTCCACTCGGAAGGCTTCGATTCCGGCCGCGACGCGGGCGTCTGGGTGGGCCGCATGAAGAAGGAGGGCCGCCTTCCCGAAGGCGCGCCGGTCGCGCTCTTGGACGGCGTCACCGCCGACGAGGTGAACGCCGCGCTCGCCGCCTTCCTTGAAGACTGAAAACGCTGAAAACCCGTTTGGGGCGCCTCTATAATGGCGGCGCCCTGAACACCACGGGCCGCACCGACGAGGAGCGCTGCGACGGAACCCACGGGTTCCGCCAGGCTCGCCGGTGCGGTTTTGCTTTCCCCAACGGCGCTCGTCCGATACCGACATTTGAAGGAGTGCACCACATGCGCGCCAACATCGATTACGTCATTACGGACCTCGGCCTTGCGCCCTGGGGCCGCAAGGAAATTCAGATCGCCGAAGTCGAAATGCCCGGCCTGATGGCGATCCGCAAGGAATACGCCGAAAGCCGCCCGCTCGCGGGCGCCCGCATCTCCGGCTCGCTTCACATGACGATCCAGACCGCGGTCCTCATCGAAACGCTCGTCGCCCTGGGCGCCGAAGTCCGCTGGGCGAGCTGCAACATTTTCTCGACGCAGGACCACGCCGCCGCGGCGATCGTCGCCGAAGGCATTCCCGTCTTCGCGAAGAAGGGCGAGTCCGTCGAAGAGTACTGGGAGTACACGCACCGCATCTTCGAGTGGGCCGACGGCGGCTTCTCGAACATGATCCTCGACGACGGCGGCGACGCGACGCTCCTCCTGCACCTGGGCGCCCGCGCCGAGCAGGACCGCACGCTCATCGCCAACCCGACGAACGAAGAGGAAACCGCGCTCTTCGCCTCGATCGCGCGCCACCTCGACGCCGATCCGACGTGGTACTCCACGCGCCTCGCGCACATCAAGGGCATCACGGAAGAAACGACGACGGGCGTGCACCGCCTCTACCAGATGCACGCGCGCGGCGAACTCAAGGTTCCCGCCATCAACGTCAACGACTCCGTCACGAAGTCGAAGTTCGACAACCTCTACGGCTGCCGCGAATCGCTCGTCGACGGCATCAAGCGCGCCACCGACGTGATGATCGCCGGCAAGGTCGCGGTCGTCGTCGGCTACGGCGACGTGGGCAAGGGCTGCGCGCAGGCGCTGCGCGCCCTCGCCGCCCAGGTCTGGGTCGTTGAAATCGACCCGATCTGCGCGCTTCAGGCCGCGATGGAAGGCTACCGCGTCGTCACGATGGACTACGCCAAGGACAAGGCCGACATCTTCGTCACCGCGACGGGCAACTACCACGTGATCACGCACGACCACATGGTCGCGATGAAGAACGAAGCGATCGTCTGCAACATCGGTCACTTCGACAGCGAAATCGACGTCGCCTCGATGCGCAAGTACCGCTGGGACAACATCAAGCCCCAGGTCGACCACATCGAGCTCCCGTCGGGGAACCGCATCCTTCTCCTCGCGGAAGGCCGCCTCGTCAACCTCGGCTGCGCCACGGGCCACCCCTCCTACGTGATGAGCTCGTCCTTTGCGAACCAGACGCTCGCCCAGATCGAACTCTTCCAGCGCACGGCCGAATACCCGGTCGGCGTCTACATCCTCCCGAAGAAGCTGGACGAAAAGGTCGCGCGCCTGCAGTTGACGAACTTCAACGCGCAGCTCTCCGAACTCACGGACGAACAGGCCGCCTACATCGGCGTGCCGAAGGAAGGTCCGTACAAGAGCGACAGCTACCGCTACTGATCGAACGCGTCTCCCCGCCCGCTCGCGGGCGGGAGAGTCCCGCAAAGGCCCCGGACGAAAAGCCCGGGGCTTTTCGCATTTCAGAACCGAACGAATCCGGCGTCGGTGGCGATCCCTTGGAGCCGCAGATCGAACGCTTCGAAGAGATCCTCCGCGTCGTCGATCCTGTCCTCCATGAAGCCGATCCCGATCAGAACGCCCCCGCGCCCCTCGATCCAGCGGTCGTAGTAGCCCCCGCCGTAGCCGATCCGCCGCCCTCCGGCGCTCCAACCCACACACGGAACGATGAGGGCGTCGGGCGCAACAGCTTCGCCCGAAACCGGCGCGGGGATCCCCGCCGCATCGCGCTCCGTGGGCTTTCCCGTCGAAGGGTCCCATCGCCTGAAGTCCATCGTGCGCGCCGGCCCGCAGACGGGGAGGGCGACGGTGACGCCTTCCGAAGCCAACGCCCGAGCGAAGTCGCCCGGGTCAGGCTCCCCGCGGATCGGCCAGTAGAGCGCCACGGTGCGCGCTCCGGGCGCCAGGGCGGAGAGCGCCTCCCGGAGTACCGGCGTCCAGCTCATGCTTGCCGGAACGGCCCGGTTTCGCCGTACCGAAAGACGCGCCTCACGCAGTTTCTGTTTCCTTTCGTTCATCCGGGGGTCCTCTTTTCCTCACTCCGCTATAGTAGGCAAATCCAACCATCGAGCCATCCTGACCGAACGCCGCCATTCATGAGACCGAAGAGCCTCGCCCTGCGTCGCTGCCGACGACTCCTCGCCTGCCTCCTGGGGTGCGGCGCGGCGTTGGCGTCCGCGCAAAGCGCGGAAAACCCGGACTCAGCGGACGGCTGGGTCCCGCTGGCGCCGCTTCTCCAACGGGAGGAACCCGCGGCGCCCCGCACGCTCATGCCCGAGGCCGCGCCCAATGCCGGGGAGGAAGAAGCCCCCGCGGCGGCGCCGACCCCGGAGGATGCGCCCAAGACCGAACCGGCTCCTGATGAACCCGTCATGGGCCCGCACGCCCACGCCCCGGCGCCTGAGTCGACCGAAGCGCCTCCGGTTCCGCAGGCGGAA
>NZ_JH605011.1:45678-46067 GCF_000250875.1 Sutterella parvirubra YIT 11816
CGGCGGCGGAGCCTGCCGCGGAACCCTCTCAGCCCTCTTCCGAACCCTCCGCCGAACCCTCTTCCGACGCCGAAGCGTCCGGATCCTCTTCGGCCTCGGCGGTCGAAGAAGACGATGAGAGCGGGGAAGGCTCCTCCGGTTTGGGCGGCGACGACGCTTCCGAGGACGAAGCCGCCAAGGCCCCGGTCCGGCACGTGACGCCGATTCCGCACGGGTTCGTGCCGGTCTCCCTGGAAGAACGTCTCCAAAGCCTGCGCTCGGGCTCGACCGAGGACGAAATTCTCGTCGAGAGCGCTGCGGTCGTCGACCCGGCCTCGATTCAGCGCGCCGTCGACGAAGCGTTCCTTGAAAAGCAGAGTTTTGAAGGGGCGGCATCTTCGAACGCCGCC
>NZ_JH605011.1:46098-51220 GCF_000250875.1 Sutterella parvirubra YIT 11816
CGGGCCGCGCCACCGCGGAGCTTCTCGTCGACCCGCCGGTCGACCCCTTGGAGCGGGCGCTCCTTGCGCCCTCAATGAGCCCCTACGACAAGCTCTTCCTGGAGGCGCGCGACGCGTACCAGCGCGGCGACGCGGACGACCTCCTCATCTACCGGAAGATCTTCGTCGGGCACCCATTGGAGGGCTACCTCGAATTCTGGGCCCTCGCCTTGGCGCTCAAGGCCGAACCCGACGCCCCCGACACCAACATGGCGATGCAGAGCTTCATCGAGCGGCATCAGGGGGAATATCTGGGCGAGACCGCCGCGGCGCACTACCTGCGCGAAGTGGGCGGGAGGCTGAACCCCCTCCTCTTCGACGCGATCGACCAAAAGCTCGTCTGGAATGCGGACGACGCGGTGATCACCGCCTGGCGTCTGCGCTACCGGTTGGCTTCAGCCGAGCGCGGCGTTCGGCAGAAGGCGCTCACCGACGCGAAGATCCACTACCGCGACGGGAACGTCCTGACGCCCGCCATCCGCGAGTTGGGCGACGACATCGTCGCCCGTGACCGCAGCTGGGCCTGGGACCGCGTGATCATCCTTCTGCAGAAGGGCCGCTGGGACGAGGTGAAGCGCGCGCTCCCGTACGTGCCGCGCCCGGAACTCCCGGCCTCGATCGAGACGCTGAACGACATCCTTGAGCGCCCCACCGTGTGGTTCAACCGCACGGAAGCCGACGGGCGCCGCATTTCGGCGCGCCTTGCGGTCTTCGCGGCGCTGCGCCTCGCGCGCACGCAGCCCGAAATGGCCGAGAAGACGGTGCTCAAAGTCGAAGCGCGCTTGAGCGCCTTCTGGCGCGCGCTCCTTTGGAGCCGCATCGGCTACCACGCGGTCGTGAGCCTCAATCCGGACGCGCCCCGTTGGTACGCCCGCGCGGACCGCGGGGGGCTGCGCCTCAATCCCCTTCTCGTCGTCGACCGCGACGGGCTCGCCGCCTGGGAAGCCCGCGCGGCGCTTCGCGCGGGGAACTTCTACACGCTGGGCGGGATCATCGACCGGATGCCGGAGCACCTCCGGCGCACGGAAATCTGGACCTACTGGCGCGCCCGCTCGTACCTCGCGCGGGGGCTTCGCGATCAGGCGGAACCGCTTCTTCGCCGCATCGCCGGGAACACGACCTTCTACGGGAAGTTGGCCTCGGACGCCCTCGGCATCCCCTATGCGTTGGAGCGCGTGCGCGCGAAGACGCCGACCCCCGAAGAGCTGGCCCGCTGGGACGACCATCCGTCCTTGGAACGCGCGATCCTCTTCTACCGCATGCACCTCTACTGGGACGGGCACCGCGAGTGGAACTGGGCGATGCGCGGCATCAAGGGCCGCGACTACGTGATCCTCGCCGACTGGGCCGGGAGCCGCATGCTCGTGCACCGCATGATCAACACGAGCCTGCGCTCCGGGGATGAATCCTTGATCGAGCAGCGCTTCCCGACGCCGCACAAGACCTTGGTCGAGCGCGTGAGTTCGGCGCAGCAGATCCCGATGAGCTGGGTCTACGGGTTGATCCGCCAGGAGTCCCGCTTCATCCCGGCGGTGAAGAGTTCCGTCGGCGCCCAGGGCCTCATGCAGGTGATGCCCGCCACCGCCGCCTGGATCGCCAACCGCATCGGCATCGAAGACTACCGCGATGAAAAGCTCACCGACCTCGAAATGAACCTCGTCTTGGGGACCGCGTACCTGCGCATGCTCTACGCGGAGCTCGACCAGAGCTTCGTGCTCGCCACCGCGGCCTACAATGCGGGGCCGGCGCGTGCGCGCGTGTGGCGCGCCACGCTGAAGGATCCGATGGAGGCGGCCGTCTTCATCGAGACGATTCCGTTCCATGAAACCCGCGACTACGTGAAGAACGTGCTCGCCAACATGCAGACCTATTCCATGCGGACCGACCAGCCCGTGAAGAGCTTCACGAGGCTTCTGGGCCGCGTGCTCCCGGCCTCCGCATCCAAATCCGAACTCCCATGAAGTGCCACATCGTCGGCGGCTGGGTCCGCGACCGTCTCCTCGAAGAAGAAGGCTTCCCCGTGCGTCCCAAGGACCGCGACTGGGTCGTTCTGGGCGAGACGCCCGAGGCGATGGTGCGCCGCGGGTTCAAGCCCGTGGGCGGCGACTTTCCGGTCTTCCTTCACCCGAAGACCCATGAGGAGTACGCGCTCGCGCGCACGGAGCGCAAAACCGCGCCCGGCTACCACGGGTTCGTCTTTCACGCCGCGCCCGACGTGACGCTCGAAGACGACCTCCGTCGGCGCGATCTCACGATCAACGCGATCGCGATGGATGCGGACGGGAACCTCACCGACCCCTACGGCGGCGCCGCTGATTTGCGAGCTCGCGTGCTCCGGCACGTGAGCGAAGCGTTTGCCGAGGACCCGGTGCGCATTCTCCGGTGCGCGCGCTTTGCGGCGCGCTTCCCGGAATTCACGGTGGCCCCCGAGACGATGGCGCTCATGCGCGGCATGGTCGACGCGGGGGAAGCCGACGCGCTCGTTCCCGAGCGCGTGCAGGCGGAATTTCAAAAGGGGCTCGAAACGAAGGCCCCCGAGCGGATGTTCGAGGTGCTCCTCGAGTGCGGCTTCTGGGCGAGGCTCTACGCCGACGTTCCGATGGAGGCGCCCATCCGGCGCGCCGTGGGCGACGTCGCCCGTGCGGGCCACCCGATGGCTGCGCGGCTCGCGGCGATGACGTTGGGGATGAGTTCGGGCGATGCGGCGAAGGCGTTCCTGAAGGCGCTCCGCAGCCCCGTCGACGCGATGGAATACGCGCTCACCCTGCACGCCGTGCGCCCGCTTCTCACCGCGCCGGCGACGCTCGTGAACCTTCGCGACTTCATGGTGCGCGCGGATGCGCTTCGTCGCCCCGAGCGCGCCGAAGACCTGATCCGGTTCGCGAAGCACCTCCCCGAGGCCGAAGGGGATCTGAAGGAAGATCTGCGCATGAAGGCGCTCGCTGCCTGGCGCTCGGTCGATGCGGGCGCCGTCGCCCACGCGCAGACGGACCCGAAGGCCATTCCCGGTGCGGTGCTCGAAGCCCGCACGGAAGCCCTCAGGGCCGTGCTCTGAGGAAAGAGATCAGATCAGCTTCCCGATCAGCACGATCGCGGCGAGCAGCAGAATCGTGCTCATGAAGGGGAGCTCCACGCGTCGGCCGAAGACGGTGAAGCTGAGGTCGCCGGGCAACCGACCGATCCCGAAACGCGAGAGCGTCGGGAGCGTCGTCAGCAGCACGACGAGAAGCACGAAGATGGCAAGAATCCAGCGCATAAAGGAACTTGAGTTTTCCGGTTTGCCCGACATTCTACGCGGCTAGAATGAGAATTCTTTCCCATCCAAGCCCCCTTTCGTGATGTCGCCCTCCGACGAAATCCGCCTCGGCTGCCGACGCATTCTGCTTCGCGGCCTCACCCTTCCCTGCGCCATCGGCGCGTACGAACGTGAACGCGGCCGCCTGCAGAAGGTCGCCTTTGAAGCGGACGTCTGGGTTCGCCGTCCCGAAAACGCCCGTGAGGACGTCCTCGACGACGTCCTCAACTACGACCTCATCGTGGAGGCGATCCGCAATGAAGCCGCCCGCGGCCACGTCGACCTGCAGGAAACGTTGGTCGAGCGGATCGCCCGGCACCTCGCCGCGCTTCCCGCGGTGGAGCTCGTTCGGGTGCAGAGCACGAAGCTCGAAGCCTATCCCGACGCCCGAATCGGCGTCGAAACCTGGCGCCGCGGCGACGCCGCGCGCCTTCGCTGAGAAACATCCCCGCCCCATCATGACCGAGAAGAACGTCATCCCCATCCGACCCCAAGCCGAGCCCGTCTTCCGCTCGGACATCCCCGAAGGCCGCCTCATGGGTCTCTCGGAGCGCAACCAGCTCTCCTTCTCCCAGCGCAAGCTCGAAAAACGCATCGTGCGCCTCACCGCCCAGGCGATCACGGACTTCAAGATGATTGAAGAAGGCGACAAGGTGATGGTCGCGATGAGCGGCGGCAAGGACAGCTACGTGCTTCTGGACGCGCTGCGCATCCTGCGCGAGCGCGCTCCGATTTCGTTCGAACTCGTTGCGGTGAACGTCGACCAGCACATCCCGCAGTTCCCGCGCGAAGCGTTGGAGCGGCACCTCGCCTCGACCGGCGTCCCGTACCACATCGAGGATCAGGACACCTACAGCATCATTCAGCGCCTCATCCCCGAAGGGAAGAACGTCTGCTCGCTCTGCGCGCGCCTTCGCCGCGGGATTCTCTACCGCGTCGCGAGCGAGATGGGCTGCAACAAGATCGCGCTCGGGCACCATATGGACGACATCGTCGGCACGCTGATGCTCAACCTCTTCTACGGCGGCCGCATGAAGGCCATGCCGCCGATTCTGCGCAGCGACGACAAGAAGAACGTCGTCATCCGCCCGCTCGCCTACGTGCGCGAATACGAGACGGAAAAGTACGCCAAGGCGAAGGGCTATCCGCTGGCGGCCAAGGGGATCTGCGGCGCCGGCGAGAATCTCAAGCGCCAGGAAATCAAGGAGCTCATCCGCTCGTGGGACCGTGAATTCCCGGGCCGCATCTACAACATGTTCATGAGCCTGCAGCGCGTTTCGCCCTCGCATCTGATGGACAAGTCGCTCTACGACTTCGAGCGGTTCGAACCGCGTCTGCCGGCGACGGCCGACGCGGCGGAAACTCCCGGGGATGAGGACTGAAGCGGCCGCTCAATCCCTTACAATCAACCTCGTTCCTGAACTCGAAGGAGCCGCACGGATGCGGCTCCTCTTCAACGAAGACACCATGCGCACCCGTTCTCTCAAAGTTATCGATATGGCCGTCCACGAGGTCGCCACCATCAGCGCCGACTGCACCATCACCGAGTGCGCGCTGCGCATGCGCCTCGACCACGTCGGCAGCCTCGTCGTCACGGACGCAACCGCCCGCCCGATCGGCATGATCACCGACCGCGACATCGCGATCGAAGTCGTCGCCCGCGGCAAGAACCCCGACGAGTCGAAGGTCTCCGACATCATGACGAAGCCCGTCGTGACGGCGACCCCCAACGAAGGCATGGTGACCGCGCTCGCGCGCATGCGTGAGTTCGGCATCCGCCGTCTTCCG
>NZ_JH605011.1:51275-53955 GCF_000250875.1 Sutterella parvirubra YIT 11816
GCGTCATTTCGAACTCCAACCTCATCGAAGAGCTCTCCGACCTGCTCGGCAGCCTCGTGAAGAACATCCATTCGTCGAAGACGCGCGAGGTTGCGCTGCGCTCCGACAAGTAACCGGCCCGACACCAGGTCGAGAAGAAGCCTCCCCGCGGACGCCGCGTCGGGAGGCTTTTCTATTGCGCGGCATGTTCCACGTGGAACATCGGCAGCTCCGCGCCCAGACGGGGCGGGAAACCCTCCCGCGAGGTGGTTCAGAAAAGCCATTCCAGACGGCGGTGAGAGAGTTGAACAACGGCCTTGTGGAACAACTCTCGCATTCTCGATGTTCCACGGGGAACATAGTCAGCTCCGCCCCCAGACGTAGCGGGAAGCCCTGATTCAAGAGGGTACCGAAAAGACTCTGCGGACAGCGTCGAGAGAGATGAACAACGCCCCGTGGAACAACTCTCTCGGCCCCGATGTTCCACGTGGAACATCGGTGGCGTCTTCGCGCTCAGGCCGAGCGGGGAGCCCTGTTCCAAGGGAGTACCGAAACGGCTCTTCGGCCGACGTTGAGAGAGTTGAACAACGCCCCGTGGAACAACCCTCTCGACCTCGATGTTCCACGTGGAACATCGCTCCTGAAACTACAGCTGGTTCCAAACGAGCGCCGGCACGGCCGCCGTGTCCGACGCCCATCGCGTACCCACGGTGCGCGCCAAATTCTGACCTCCCGTCACGGCGGGCACCGGACTCAGGCCGCAAGCCCTCATGATGTCCGCCATCCGAACGATCTCGGCGGGCTCTACAGGACGGCGCAGGTTGCTCACCCCTGTCACGTTGAGAAATTGAGCGGAACCTTCAGGCGTCTTCATCACAAGAACCTTCGAGCGACTCAACGTACGGGCCACCGCTTCACCGCAGGCACTCACGCCCTTCGCCGCAAGTTGCTCGATGATGAGCCCAAGAAAGGCCTGAGCGAGCAGATCAGCCATCTGAAGGCCGCCCTCCGGCATCGACGAAATTGGCGGCGAAACCGAAACGGCCCTTCCGAACCGGTCATGGAGCTTCTTGGTCAACCAACACTGGAGTCCGTCCCGGTTCTCTTCCAAAAAAGTCCGCGCTGCCGCGAGGTGTCTTTCCGTCAGACCGGCGGCAGGATCTCCGAGGAAAAAGTCCCGCTCCTCGAACGAAACGCCCATGATCGTGAGGGCCACAAGGAAGAACACCGCCGGTTCGATGTCGACGTCTTGCTTCAACTGACGGATCTTCCTGTCGAGCCCGAGCTCCTTCCAAATGCGCCTCAGCGGAGCGTGCCCGTAAGCGCGAAGGGGCGCGGCTCGTCGAGCTCCGTCCATCCGCTCTCCTCGAAGAGCGCCTGCACGGCCTGCGTCTTGGCGGCACTCTCAGCCCGCACCTTTCTCTCACGCTCGCTCGGATAGAGCGCCTTGAGCTTCTCCAAAGCATCCGGATCACCTTCTCGGAGCTTCTCCAGATTCCCGAAATTTCTGACGACTCTGGAACGGTTTTTACCGTCCGGCGTGCGGTACGACTCCTTGAGCAGAACGTACTGGTTCTTGCCGCCGTGACCGTCCTTCACTACGGAGATATACATGCCTTGCTCCTGCGTGGGCGCGCCTCCATGCTCGACTTGTTCCACGTGGAACATTCATGGTCGACGCGCCGCTCCCAAACGATGTTCCACGTGGAACATCAGTCCTTCTTCGCGATCAGATCGTAGAGCGTCTGACGAGGAATGCCGGTCACCTTGGAGGCGAGCGCGGCGGCCTTCGAGGCAGGCATCGCTTCGGCGACGGCCTCAAGCCAGCGGCGTTCCGCTTCGCCCAAGGTCGCCTCGCGTTCGGGCGCTTCGTCGATCAGCACGACGTATTCGCCCCGCGGCTCATGTGCGGTCGCCCATTCGGCAAGCTCCGACGCAGGCAGCCGCGTGAAGGTTTCGAACTTCTTCGTGATCTCGCGGGCCACCACGACAATCCGTTCGGGTTCGAGCGCGTCAGCAAGGTCGGTCAGAAGCTCGCGGATGCGGTGGGGCGCCTCGTAGAGGACGAAGGGTTCCGGACGCGAGGCGTAGCGCGCGAGCGCCGCCTTGCGGGCTTTGGACTGCGGCGGGACGAACCCGACGAAGGTGAAGCCCGAACCGCGCAGCCCCGAAGCGGAGAGCGCCGTCACGACGGCCGAAGCGCCCGGCACGGGAACGACCGCATGACCGGCTTCGCGAAGAATCGCCACGGCGTGCGCACCCGGATCCGAGACCGCAGGCGTCCCGGCATCGGTGACGAGCGCAACGCGCTCACCCGCGGCGAGTCTTGCCATGATCTGCTCGGCCCCGGCGCGTTCGTTGTGTTCGCGTACGGAGATAAGATGCGCATGAATCCCGAATCTGTCCAACAGCTTCCGTGTCTCTCGAGTATCCTCAGCAGCAACCGCATCAACGCGGGAGAGCACCCAAAGCGCCCGCAGGGTTATGTCGCCGAGATTGCCGATAGGCAGTCCGACCACGTAAAGCGTTCCGGTCGGGAAGGCCTGTTCGGGAAGCCCCGCCGTCGTCATCAAAGCATTGTCTGTCCACATGGATGGAGAAGAGGTCATTCGTCGTGTCTCATCGAGCCGTTGTAGCGCGCACCCTGTGCTGCGCACTGCTAACTTTACCTGCTTTGCCCCTCCTGGCCGCCCCGGAGGAT
>NZ_JH605011.1:54070-54176 GCF_000250875.1 Sutterella parvirubra YIT 11816
GCCGCGACGGCCCCGGAAACGCCCGTCATGTCGGAGGCGGACCTCGACCGGATCGGCGAAGAAGCGGACCTCCTCGAAGCGCTGAGCGCGATGGAAGGGCTCTCGG
>NZ_JH605011.1:54261-69897 GCF_000250875.1 Sutterella parvirubra YIT 11816
GTCGAAACGATTCCCGAAGCGCCCGCGATCGAGACGCTCGAAGCCGACTCGGCCGAGAGCGCCCTCCCGTCGGCGCCCGTGCAGGCCGCGCCTGCGCCGGCAGCGGCCTCCGCCCTCACGGCCGACCCGAACCATGCGGTGGCGGTCGCGAAGACGATGCGCCCGACGACGATCGCGATGCTGCTTCCCGCGGACAACTCGCCCTTCCTGTCGGCCGGCAAGATCGTGAGCAACGGTCTCGTCGCCGCGAGCAAGACGAGCCCCGTTCCCGCGAACATCCTCATGATCGAGAGCCCGGACCACGTTCCGGTCGACGAGCTCATCGATGCGGCGGTCGCCTCGGGCGCCGACGTCGTCGTGGGACCGCTCCAGCGCGAGCGCGTGCAGGCCCTGGTCGCCAAAGAGAAGCTCCCGATGCCCGTCGTCGCTCTGAACGCCGTCGAGGTGCCGATCCAGAACAAAGTTCCCGAGAACCTCCTCATGATGAGCGTCTCGACCGAAACGGAAGCGAAGTACGTGGCGGAACTCGCCGTCAAGACGCTCCCGCCGAAGCCGGAACCGGCGGCGATCTCCGCGGAAGGGACCGCGGGGTCGACGCCGACCCCGGCGCTCGCCGCGCCGACTGAGACCGGTACGTCCGACATGCAGGCCGCGCCTGAAGCCCCCTCGACGGAAGTTGCGCAAACCGGCGCAACGGCAGCGGAGGCCGCACCCGCCGAAGCGCCCCGCGCCCAGGTCGCGATCCTCACGCTCGACCGTCCGTGGGAGCGCCGCATTGAAGAAGCGTACAAGCGCGTGCTCTTCGCAGCAGGCGTCACCTACGACGTGTACGTACTCAATCCCGAGAAACTCTCGGAGCTCCCGAAGGGCCTGGAAGCGACGCTCGACGAAGAAACGAGTGAGTACTTCCATGAGCGCGAAAAGATCATCCGCGAGACCTACAAGGATGATCCCCGGAGGCTCAAGAGGCAGCTTCGCAACCTCGAGGGCGAGCGCCGCGCGAAGATCGCGACGGCGGAACCTCCGTACGCGGCGATCTTCTTTGCGCTCGACGCCCAGACGGCGAGCCTCATCCGCAACCGCCTCCCGCAGAAGAGCCGCCTGTGGGCGACGTCGTCGAGCAACCCCGGCGACCCGAAGACGAGCTCCTCAGCGGCCGCGCTCGCGTACGACCTCGAAAACCTCGTCTTCACCGAGAGCCCGATCGTCGTGCGCTACGACGCGCAGAGCTTCGAGGCGCGCTTCGGCACCGCCATGCCCTATTCGCTCGCGGCGAAGCGTCTCTTCGCCTTGGGCGCCGACGCCTACGAAATGGCGCAGCAGTGGGCGATCGGCCGTCCGATCATTCAATTCCACGGCGAGAGCGGCGCGCTCGAAGTCGACCGCAAAGCGTCGCCCTACGTGAAGCGCACGCCGCAGACGATCGTCGTCAAGGGCGGGCACCTGGTCGAAGTCGAACCGGCCCTCGTCTCGCGCCCCGGAGCGCTCCCGCCCATCCGCGAGAAGAAGCCCGCGGCGACGTTGGACGTCGAGAGCCGTGAGCAGCTCCGCGTGCCGCTCGCCGTCGCCCCGACGGTGACGGTGGAGACCGCGGAGGATCTGCCTCCCGCGCCGCCTCCGCCCGCACGGCCGGCGCAGAGCGCACCGGAACTTCCGCCTCCCACCCCCAGGACCCCCTTAGAATGACGCTTCACCCTCCCCGGCCCAGGTGGGCCGGGGATTTCTTTGTCAAGGATTCCGCCGATGGCACTCATCACGCTTCAGGGCGCTCAGCTCGCCTGGGGTGACCTTCCCCTTCTCGACAACGCCGACCTCGCCGTCGAACCTGGCGAACGCATCGGGCTCATTGGCCGCAACGGCACGGGGAAGAGTTCGCTCCTTTCGGTGCTGGGCGGCCGCACGATGCTCGACGACGGCGAAATGAAGCGCGTCGACGGCCTCACCGTGCACTACGTCGAGCAGGAGCCCGCGATTCCCGCCGCGCCCACCTTCCGCGAAGCGTTGGCGCTGCGCGGCGACTTCGCCTCGCACCACGACGAGCGTGAGAGCTGGCGTCTGCTCGCCCGCCTCGACGAATTCCTCGAGCGCTTCGGGTTGGACGGCGACGCCGATCCCGCCCGCGCGAGCGGCGGGGAGAAGAAGCGCGCGGCGCTGGCGCTCGCCTTTGCGCTGGCGCCCGATCTGCTTCTTCTCGACGAACCGACAAACCACCTCGACATCGACGCGATCAGCCGCCTCGAAGCGCTCGTCAACAGCGAGTGCCGCGCGCAGCGCGCCGCGGTGATCATCACCCACGACCGCGCGTTCCTCGACAACGTCTCGACCCGCATCATCGAGCTCGACCGCGGGATCCTGCGCTCGTACCCCGGGAGCTTCTCCGCGTACGAGAGCCGCAAGGAAGAGGAGCTCGCAGCCGAGGAGCTCGCGCGCCAGCGCTTCGACAAATTCTGGGCGCAGGAAGAAGTGTGGATCCGCAAGGGCATTGAAGCCCGCCGCACCCGCAACGAAGGGCGCGTTCGGCGCCTCGAAGAGCTCCGCCGCATCCGCGAAGCCCGCCGCGACCGCATGGGGAGCGTGCAGATGGCGATCGACGCGGGCGAAAAGTCCGGGAAGATCGTCGCCGAAGTCGAGGGCCTCACGATGAAGTTCGGCGAGAAGACGGTCGTCGAGAACCTCAACTTCCGCCTGATGCGCGGTGACCGCCTCGGCCTCATCGGCCGCAACGGCGCCGGGAAGAGCACGCTGATCAAGCTTCTCCTGGGGAAGCTCGAACCCACGGCCGGCACCGTGAAGCTCGGCACGAACCTCTCGATCGCGTACTTCGATCAGCTGCGCGAACAGCTCGACCTCACGAAGACCGTTGCCGAAACGATCGCGCCGGGTTCGGACTGGGTCGAAATCGGCGGACAAAAGAAGCACATCGTCGCGTACCTCGGCGACTTCCTCTTCCCGCCCCGCCGCGCGAACGTCCCGGTGAGCTCGCTCTCCGGGGGTGAGCGCAACCGCCTCCTCCTCGCGCGCCTCTTCGCGCTCCCCGCGAACCTCCTCGTGCTCGACGAACCGACGAACGACCTCGACATCGATTCGCTGGAACTTCTGGAGCAGACGCTCCAGAGCTACCCCGGCACGATCATCCTCGTCTCGCACGACCGCCGCTTCCTCGACAACGTCGTCACGGAAGTGCTCGCCCCCGAGGGCGAAGGCCGTTGGCGCGAGTACGTGGGCGGCTACGCCGACTGGCTCCGCCAGCGCACGGAACCGCAGCCGGAAGCCAAGGCCGCCCCGAAGGAGGCGAAGCCCCAGCCCGTGCGCCGACGCACCGAGAAGGTGCGTCTCTCCTACAAGGAGACGAAGGAATTGGAGGCGCTGCCCGCAAAGCTCGAAGCGCTCGAAGCCGAGCAGGCGGCACTGATCGAGAAGATGAGCGCCCCCGACTACCACCAGCAGAGCGCCGAGACGCTCCGCGCCGACGCCGAACGCATGAAGGCGATCGAAGCGGAGACGGCCGAAGCGTTCGAACGGTGGGAAGCGCTCGAAGCGAAGAAGGCCGAAGCCGAGGCCAACGCCTGACCGTCCCTTTAAGGTTAGGGTAAACACTCAAAACCCGGTGCTTCGCACCGGATTTCGCCGTCCGATACTTTTTTATTGCACGTCTGACTTTGACGCCTCATTTTTGAAGGACAGAACATGGGCCGCTCACAGGAACTTGAAGGTCTCAACACCCTTCCCGAACTCTTCGACGCGAGTTCGGCCAAATACGCCGGATCGGAAGCGCTCCGCGAATTCGACCGCGCCGGGAACCGTTGGGTGAGCCACACCTACGCCGAAGTGGCCGAACGCGTCCTCGCCTGGCGCCGCGCCTACGCGGCCCTGGGGCTGAAGCGCGGCGAGCGCGTCGCGATGCTCCTCCCGAACGGGACGGACCACGTCTACGCCGACCTCGCGGCCCTGGCGAACGGCCTCATCCCCGTGCCGCTCCACGCGATCGACACGCCGGGGGCGAGCGCCTTCATCATGGCCGACAGCGGCGCGCGCATTCTGGTCACCAACAAGCTGCAGCGCTGGACGCAGATCCGTGCGACCGGCACCGAACTCCCCGGACTCGAGCACGTCGTCGTGACGACGGAGGCGCCCGAAGCGGATGACGCCGCCTCGCCCCGCATCTGGGGCGCCGAAGCGCTCCTCGCCATGGGCGCGGGCTACTCGGGCGAGCTTCCCGCGGGCCCCGCGCCCGAGGACCTCGCCGGCATCGTCTACACCTCCGGGACGACGGGCCGCCCCAAGGGCGTCATGCTCACGCACGCGAACTTCGTCGCGAACGTGAAGGACACGCTGGAGTGCGTGTCGCCGCGCGCGGGCGAGGTCTTCCTCTCGTTCCTGCCGCTCTCGCACACGTTCGAGCGCATGGCGGGCTACTACCTCGCGCTCGCGACGGGCTGCACCATCGCCTACAACCGGAGCGTCCTCCTTTTGGCCGAAGACCTGAAGACGATCCGCCCGCAGGTGATCATCTCGGTGCCGCGCGTCTACGAGCGCATCCACGCCCGCGTGCAGGAGAAGCTGAAGAAGTCCTCGCCGAGCGCGCGCCGCCTTTTCGGCGAAGCGGTGCGCGTCGGTTGGGCGGACTTCTGTGAAAAGAACGGCATCAGGCCCGAAGCCGACGCCCACCGTTGGTGGGACGGCCTCATCCGGGCGTTCCTGCTCCCGCGCGTGCGCGAAACGCTCGCGCAGCAGTTCGGCGGGCGGCTCCGCGTCGCGATTTCCGGCGGCGCCGCCGTGAACCCCAAGGTCGCGCGCACGTTCTGCGGGCTGGGGCTCCCCATCATCCAGGGCTACGGCATGACCGAAACGAGCCCGATCATCGCGGGGAACAACCTCGAACTCAACCACCCGGATACGGTGGGGCACCCCTTCCAGCACGTCGAAGTGCGTTTGGGCGAAGGCGACGAAATCGAAGTGCGCGGTCCCTCCGTCATGAAGGGCTACTGGGGGAGGCCCGAAGACACCGCCGCGGCCTTCACGCCCGACGGCTGGTTGAAGACCGGCGACATCGGCGAGTGGACTCCCGAGGGGATGCTCCGCATCAAGGGCCGCATCAAGGAAATCATCGTCACGTCGACGGGCGAGAAGATTCCGCCCGCAGACCTGGAGAGCGCGATCGAAACGGATCCGCTCTTCGCGCAGACCTGGGTGGTGGGCGAAAACCGTCCGTACTTGGGGCTCGTCTGCGTGTTGGAGAAGAACGAATGGGCGGCGCTCTGCGCCGAAGAGGGCCTTGACCCCGAGGATCCCGCGAGCCTCTCGGCCGCGCGCGCGAAGAGCTCGGTGTTGAAACGCGCCAAGACCGCCGCGGGCGACTTCCCGCACTACGCGCTCCCGCGCGCGGTGGTGCTCACGCAGGAGCCCTGGACGATCGAGTCGGGCCTCATCACGCCGACCCTCAAACTGAAGCGCCGCAAGCTCGCCGAACGCTTCGCGGAGGACGTCGCGCGCATCTACGCGACGCACGGCTGACGCCGCGTCCGCAAACGAACCGCTCAGACGCACCGGGCGGCGGGGAATTAAGCTTCCCGCCGCCCGGCGTTCGTTAAAATGGGCGGACTTTTTTCTTGAAGATCACGGCATCCCCCCATCATGACCGTTTCGAACTACACCCCGCAGCCCCGCAAACTTCTCCCCGACTGGATGATCGGGGCCGCGGACCGCGTGATGGACTACTACATCAAGCGCTACCTGCACTGCGACCCGGTGATTCTGCAGAATCCCCCGCCCCCGCAGGAAGGCCACAAGTACCTCCTCTACGCGCACATCCCGTTCTGCCACACGCTCTGCTCGTACTGCACCTTCCACCGCTTCCTCTTCAAGGAGCACAAGGCGCGCGAATACTTCGTGCACCTGAGGAAGGAAATGGAATACGTGAAGGCGCTCGGGTACGACTTCCACTCGATGTACATCGGCGGCGGCACGACGACGATTCTTGAGGACGAGCTCATCAAGACGATCGAGCACGCGAAGACGCTCTTCCCGTCGATCAAGGAAATCTCCTGCGAAACCGACCCGCAGATCATCACGACGCCCCAGTTCCGGAATCTCAAGGGCCTGGTCGACCGCATGTCGATCGGCGTGCAGAGCTTCAACGATGACCTCCTGAAGCTCTCCGAGCGCTATGAGAAGTTCGGCTCGGGCGAGCAGATCTTCGAGCGCCTCCAGTACGCGCAGGAACTCTTCCCGACCTGCAACATCGACATGATGTTCGGGTTCCGCGGCCAGACCCTCGACATGCTCCACGAGGACATGGAGAAGATCTGGAAGCTCAACCCCCGCCAGGTGACGACGTACCCGCTCATGGTGACGTCGCAGACCCGCAAGAGCGTGAAGAACGAAATCGCCGCGACCGGGAACCAGCTCGCGGACCAGTACCGCGTGATTCTCGATACGCTCGGCTCCCGCTACAACCACCTCACGTCGTGGACCTTCGGGCGCACGAACGACGAAGGCTTCGACGAGTACGTCGTCGACTACGACGAATACCTGGGCGTGGGCTCTGGCGCCTTCAGCTTCCTCGGCGACAGCCTCTACGTCAACACCTTCAGCCTGCGCCGCTACGGCGAGCGCATCGCCGCGGGGAACACCGGCGTCGAACGGCGCCGTCAGTTCGACAAGCACGCCATCATGCAGTACCGCCTGATGCTGGGGATCTTCTCCCACCGCCTCTCGCGCAAGTACTTCCGCGACGTGCACGGCGTCGACCTCGACCGCTACCTCATGAAGGAAATGATCGGGCTCAAGCTCTCGGGCGCCGTTCAGGACGATCCGAACGACCCCGACAACATCATCGTCACCGACGCCGGGAAGTTCCTCGGCCTCGTGATGATGAAGGCCTTCTACGCCGGGATGGACAACGTGCGTGCGGAACTGCGCGCGCCCCTGAAGGAAGCGGACATGTAACCGGCCCTTCTCAAGGACTTCCCGTACGGCCCCGTCGGACACTTTTCCGGCGGGGTCGAATCTTATCCGGACTACTCCCTCCTAATCCCGAGCAAATTGGTCGGAAATTTTTGCAACGGCCTCAAGCACTTAGCGGCTTTCGTAAAGACCGAGGGGGTCGAATTGATTTATGTCAAATTGCAACTAGAAACAAAGGGGGAGTGTCCTTTTCTACCTCCCAGGTACTAATCCTTTGTTCATAGGCGAAACTGCTTTTTCCCTAAGCCCCCCCTTACAATTCGGACGTGTTTCACCGAGGGTCTCGCGGGCTGTCCCGCGACCTGCCCTCGTTCAAAAAATAAACGGCGTCCCCAACCCTTCGGCGACCCCGGCGAACGTCCATTCGCCGCCCGTACGGAGTTCCGGACGTCTTGGCTCTCCGGCCTTCGCTCTCACCGGCGGAGGCCGTTGTGCCATCCCATCTCTGGAGAGACATCCATGTCCAAGGATACGATCACGGTCCACACCTTCCTCCCGGGCGCCAACGCCCACGGGGAAGAGGGTCCTGCCTACGTCGGCAACCTCCGCAAGGGTGAACTGCGCGGGATCATCCACATCAACAAGGAAAACTGCGTCGGGTGCGACACCTGCCGCAAGTTCTGCCCGACCGACGCCATCAAGGGCGGTCTCGGCGCCAAGCACGAAATCGTGGACGACGCGTGCGTCTACTGCGGCCAGTGCCTCATCGCCTGCCCGTTCAACGCGATCGAGCAGATGAGCTTCGTCGACGAAGTCGAACGCGTCCTCGACAACAAGGACCGCATCTGCGTGGCGCATCCCTCGCCCGCCGTTCGCGTCTCGCTCTGCGAAGAATTCGGCGGCAAGCCCGGCGAACTCTCGACCGAACAGATGGTCAACGCCCTCGAGCGTCTCGGCTTCGTCGTCTACGACTGCAACAGCTCGGCCGACCAGACGATCATTGAAGAAGGCACGGAATTCGTCAAGAAGATCCAGTACTGGGTCCTCGGCGAACGCGGCCCCGAAGTCGACGAACAGGGCAAGCACCCGTTCCCGCACTTCACCAGCTGCTGCCCGGCCTGGGTGAAGAACGCCGAAACGTACCACGCGGACATGCTCCCGCACCTCTCGACCGCGAAGTCCCCGCTCCAGATGGGCGGCACGCTCGCGAAGACCTGGGCTGCGAAGCACATCCTCAAGTGCGATCCCCGCAAGATCTACTTCGTGTCGGTCACGCCCTGCACGGCCAAGATCTTCGAAGCGGCCCGTCCCGAAATGAACACGGCCTGGCGCTACCTCGTCGCCAACAAGGATCTCCCGAAGGACACGCCGTCCTTCCAGGACATCGACGCCTCGCTCACGGCCCGCGACATCGCCGAGCTTCTGCGCCGCAAGGGCATCAACCCGCTCGACATGCCCAAGACCCGCGAACGCGGTCCCCTTGAGGTCTACACCGGCGCCGGCACGATCTTCGGCGTTTCGGGCGGCGTGATGGAAGCGGCGCTCCGTACGGCCTACTTCGCCCTCTCCGGCGAAGAGCTCAAGAACGCCGACATCGAAGTCGTCCGCGGCCACAACAACGCCATCGTCGAAGCCACGATCCCCGTGCCCATCAAGGCGCTGGGCGGCAAGACCTTCGACGTGCGCGTCTGCGTCGTCAACGGTGCGAACCAGGGCTTGAAGGAAGTTCTGAACCGCGTCCGCGTCGACAAGAACCGCTATCACTTCATCGAAGTCATGAACTGCCCCGGCGGCTGCGTCAACGGCGGCGGTCAGCCTGTCCAGCCGTCCGGTACGGCCTGGCTCCAGCCCACCATGCCGCTCCCCCTGCGCATTTAACTTCCGAGACGCGAGGTCAATAACAAATGCTCTCTGAAAACTATTCCTACGCCGAGCGCCCCGCCGCCCTCATTCTGGGCCGCCGCGGCTTCCTCAAGGTTTGCGGCCTTTGCGTCGGTGCCGTCGCCGTCTGCGGCTACGCCATCGGTGACATGATCGCCCGTCGCGGCGCGATCATCGCCGCCCGTCAGGCCGGTCTCTACAAGGACGACAAGCTCTGCCAGGCCCTCGGTCTGACGAGCTCGCACCAGAACGAAGTCGTGATGTCCGTCTACAAGGACCTCGGCACGAAGCCCGTGGATCACACGATGCACGAACTGCTTCACACCCATTACTACGCGCGCACCATGCTCGCCTCGGAGGTCAACCATGGCTAACTCCAACGACCGCATCCTTCGCTTCCACGCTCCGGACAAGGTGTTCCACACCGTGAACGCGATCACGTGGTTCGCGCTGCTCTTCACGGGCGTCGCCGTGTACTTCTGCGATCTCGCCGCGGAAACGGCCGAGTACGTCATGCTCTGGCACCTGATCCTCGGCACGATCTTCACGTTCAACCTGCTCGGGTTCATCGTGATCGCCCCGGACCGCTTCGCGCTCATCCTGCGCGCCTGCCTGGAATGGGACCGCAACACGATCTACTGGTTCCGCAACTTCGGCGGCTATCCCCGCCGCTTCTTCAAGATCCCGTTCGGTCCGGTTGAAGTTCCCCCGCAGGGCCGCTACAACGGCGGTCAGAAGGCCTCCTACCTGCTCTTCATGGGCATGATCGCGGCGCTCGCCGTGACGGGCTGGCTCCTCTGGCTCGGCGCCCCGCTCCTCGGCAAGATGGTCTACATGTGGATGTTCTACTTCCACGTTTGGGGCTCCATCATCGTGTCGGTTCTGGTCGTCTGCGCCCACATCCCGCTCGCGCTCCTCTCGATGGAGCACTTCAAGGGCATCTGGCGCTTCGGCCCCGGCACCATCAGCTGGGAAGCCGCTGAGCACCACGCTCCGATTTGGCTCGAACGCGACGTCGTCCGCACCAACATCGAAAAGTAATTCACGGGAAGCCTCCGCGCTTCTGACGTGATACGCTCACGGACCGCACGTTCAATACGTGCGGTCCGTTTTTTCAACCATCCCCCACACGGCACACCATGATCGACACCCCAAAAGGCCTGCGCCTGCACATCGGCCTCTTCGGTGCGCGCAACGCAGGGAAAAGCTCGCTTGCGAACGCGCTCACCGGTCAGCAGATCTCCATCGTCTCGAACGTCGCCGGCACGACGACGGACCCCGTCGAGAAAGCCTGCGAACTCGCGCCCGTCGGCCCCGTCGTCTTCATCGACACGGCGGGCGTGGACGACGTGGGCGAATTGGGCGCCGCGCGCGTGCGCCGCAGCCTCTCGGTGCTCGAATGGGTCGACCTGGCGTTGATCGTCCTGGGCGGCGATGAGGTCGGCGCCGAAGCCGAACTGATCCGCCGCGCGAAGACGCTCGGCACCCCCGTGATCATCGTCATCAACCAGTGCGACCGCCGCAAGCCCGACGCCGAGATGCTCGCCGCGGCGAACGCCTCGGGCCTTCCCGTGGTGACGACGAGCGCCGCGACGGGCGAGGGCATCGAAGACCTGCGCGCCGAAATCGTGCGGGTCCTCAAGGACGGCACCGAACCCGACCGCCTGATCGCGGGCGACCTCGCGAAGGCCGGGGACACGATCATCCTCGTGACGCCCATCGACACCGGCGCCCCGAAGGGCCGCCTCATCCTCCCGCAGGTCCAGGCGATCCGCGAGCTTCTGGACGCCCACGCCAAGGTCGTGGTCGTGCAGGAGGACCGCGTGGCGGAGATGTTGGGCGAACTCAAAAATCCGCCCAAATTCATCATGTGCGATTCGCAGGTCGTCGAGGCCGTGGCGGCCGCGACCCCCGAATCGATTCCGCTCACGACCTTCTCGGTGCAGATGGCCTACGCGAAGTGCGACATCGAAACGCTCGCAGAAGGCACCGCGGCGTTGACGCGCTTGAAGGACGGCGACCGCATCCTCATTGCGGAAACCTGCAGCCACCACCCGCAGAAGGACGACATCGGCCGCGTGAAGATTCCGCGCTGGCTCCGGCAGAAGACCGGGCTCGACCTTCGGATCGACGTCGCCGTCGGGAAGGACTTCCCCGAAGACCTCACGCCCTATGCGGTCGTGATCCAGTGCGGCGGCTGCGTCGTGACGCGCCGCCACATGCTGATGCGCCTTCGCGCCGCCCGTGCGCAGGGCGTCCCCATGACGAACTACGGCCTCACGATCTGCCATCTGCAGGGCGTGATCGAACGCGTGCTCGGGTGCCACCCCGAGGCGCTGGCCGCCTACCGGAGGGCCCGCGGATGACGCAGGATCTTGAACGAATTCTTATGAAGAACGATCTCTCGGACGAGGAGATCGTGACGCTTTTGGGGCTCACCGACCCCGAGGACTGCCGCAAGCTTCAGGAACGCGCCTACGCGCTGACGACGGAGCGCATGGGCCCGAACGTGTACCTGCGGGGGCTCATCGAGGTGAGCAACATCTGCACGGCGAACTGCCGCTACTGCGGCATCCGCAAGAGCAACCAGACCGTCACGCGCTACACGTTGGATGAAGACGTGATCGTGGGGTGCGCCCTCCATGCGGCCGAAAAGGGCTACGGCTCGATCGCCGTCCAGGCGGGCGAGCGCCGCGACGAGAAGTGGATCGCCTTCATCGAGCGCGTGCTGCGCCGCATCCACGCGGAGACGACGTCGGACGCCCTCCCGAACGGCCTCGGCGTCACGCTCTCCCTCGGCGAGCAGACGCTCGAGGTCTACGAACGTTGGGCCGAAGCCTGCGGGAACCCGGGGGGCCTCCGCTACCTCCTTCGCATCGAATCGTCGAACCCCACGCTCTTTCACGCGCTCCATTCGACCCCGGGGCGCTTTGAGAAGATCCTGGAGCACCGCTACGAGGCGCTCCGGAACCTTCGCCGCGCGGGCTACCAGGTCGGCACCGGCGTCATGATCGGGCTTCCCGGCCAGACGCTCGAAGACCTCAAGAACGACATCCGCACGTTCCAGATGCTCGACGCCGACATGATCGGCATGGGTCCCTACATCACGAGCCTCGGGGCCGACATGACCTCGGAGGGGATGATGCAGAAGACGCCGCTGCTCCAACTCGCCTTCAACATGATCGCGACGACGCGCCTCGTCATGAAGGACGTCAACATCGCGACGGCGACGGCGTTGGATACGTTGGACCCCAACGGCCGCGTGGGCGGGATTCTCCACGGCTGCAACGTCGTGATGCCCAACATCACGCCGCAGGCGACGAGGAAGAGCTACCAGCTCTACGACAACAAGGCAGGGACCGAAGTGGGCGCCGAGTCGAACATCCTGATGGAGCGCAAGATCGTCGAGATGACGGGCCGCACGCTGGGGTTGAACCGCCTCGGGTCGTCGCTCCACTGGGTGCGCCGCGCCGGGGTCGCCCCGAACTGACGGCTCTCCCGGTCCGCACAAGACGAACGGCCTCCGGAATTCCGGAGGCCGTCGTCATTTTCGGGGCCCGTTCGACGGTCAGTCGAACTTCTGGCTCATTTCACGCGTCTGGTGGAAGGTCACCTGCGGCCAGTGCTTCATCGTCGTCTCGAGGTTGTAGATCGAGGTCGCGAGGTAGCACGTGTTGCCGTTGACGTCGCGCGCCAAGCGCGCGGCCTGCTCGGCCGTGAAGTTGCGGCGGGTCTCCTCGTCCGGGAACGAGAGCCAGCGCGCGGTCGAGACGTCGGTCGACTCATAGATCGCGTCGACCTTGTACTCGGTCGCGAGGCGCTGCGCGACGATTTCGAACTGGAGCTGACCGACGGCGCCGAGAAGAATGTTCCCGAATTCGCCGGTGAAGACCTGAATCGCGCCTTCTTCGCCCAGTTCCTGCAAGCCCTTCTGGAGCTGCTTCGCCTTGAAGGGGTCCTTGGCGCGGGCCGCGCGGAAGAGTTCCGGCGCGAAGTTCGGGATCCCGGTGAAGCCGAGATTCTCGCCCGCGGTGAGCGTGTCGCCGATGTGGAGCTGCCCGTGGTTGTAGATCCCGATGATGTCGCCCGCCACCGCGTCCGTCATGATGACGCGGTCCTGCGCCATGAAGGTGAGCGCGTTGGGGATCTTCATCTCGCGGCCCTCACGCACGTGGAAGACCTTCATGCCGGGCTGGTAGCGCCCCGAGCACACGCGGAAGAACGCGATGCGGTCGCGGTGGCGCGGGTCCATGTTGGCCTGGATCTTGAAGACGAAGCCCGTGAAGGGGGATTCGGTCGGCTCGACCATGCGCACGCCCGCGTCGCGGGGCTGCGGACGGGGCGCCCACGCGACGAGCGCGTCCAAAACGTCCTGCACGCCGAAGTTGTTGACGCCCGAGCCGAAGAAGACCGGGCTTTGCTCGCCCGCGAGGAACTTCTCCAGGCTGAAGGGCTCGGACGTGCCCTGCACGAGTTCGATCGACTCGCGCACGTAGGGCATTTCGAGCGGATAGAGCTCATCGAGACGCGGGTTGTCGAGACCTTCGATCGTGTCGCGCTCTTCGTCGCCCAGGCGGTCTTCGCCCGCGGTGAATCGGACGAGCCGGTTCTTGAGGAGCGAAAAGACGCCGCGGAAGGTCTTCCCCATGCCGATCGGCCACGTGGCCGGCACGCACTGGAGTTTGAGCACGCTCTCGATCTCGCCCAGGAGTTCGATCGGGTCGCGCACTTCGCGGTCGAGCTTGTTGATGAACGTGATAATCGGGGTGTTCCTCATGCGGCAGACTTCCAAGAGCTTGATCGTCTGCGCTTCGACGCCCTTCGCCGCGTCGATCACCATGACGGCCGCGTCGACCGCGGTGAGCACGCGGTACGTGTCTTCCGAGAAGTCTTCGTGGCCCGGGGTGTCGAGGAGGTTGATCACGTGGTCGGCGTAGCGGAACTGCATCACCGAACTCGTCACCGAAATCCCGCGCTGCTTTTCCACCTCCATCCAGTCCGAGGTGGCGTGACGCGCCGCCTTGCGCCCCTTCACCGCGCCCGCCATCTGGATGGCGCCGCCGAAGAGCAGGAGTTTTTCCGTCAGCGTCGTTTTGCCCGCGTCAGGGTGGGAGATGATGGCGAAGGTGCGGCGTTCCTCGACGTCGCGCACAAGCGCCGGATTCGGACTCGTCATTGGAAATATCGGAATTCGTTGAAGAATCAGCGGGATGCGCTCCCGCAAAAGCCGCCCATTGTACCGCCTCGAACGTTCTTTCAGTCGAAACCGGCGTCGCAAATCCTTACAATGGAGGCCGTTTGTGCGCCCGCTAACCCCCGGCGCGCAACGAAACCCCTTTCAACGAGGCACCCATGTCCTACTTTCCGCAATGGTCCGTGAAGACGGAAGGCGTCATCGCGCCCGACGAACGTCTTCCGCTCGGACCCACACTCGCCCTCGGCGTGCAGCACGTCGTCGCCATGTTCGGCTCGACCGTGTTGGCGCCGATCCTCATGGGGTTCGATCCGAACCTCGCCGTGCTGATGTCCGGCATCGGCACCCTGATCTTCTTCCTGATGGTGGGCGGCCGCGTGCCGAGCTACCTCGGTTCGTCCTTCGCCTTCATCGGCGTCGTCATCGCCGCGACGGGCTACGCCGCGGGTTCGGGCCCCAACCCCAACATCAGCGACGCCCTGGGCGGGATCATCGTCTGCGGCGCGATCTACTGCGTCGTGGGCTTCATCGTGATGAGCACGGGCGTGCAGTGGATCGAACGCCTGATGCCCCCGGTCGTCACCGGTGCGGTCGTCGCCGTCATCGGTTTGAACCTCGCGCCCACCGCGGTGAAGAGCGTCGGTCCGACGGACTTCGACGCCTGGATCGCCCTGATGACGGTCTGCTGCGTGGGCGGCGTCGCCGTCTACACGAAGGGCCTCATCCAGAAGCTCCTCATCCTCGTGGGCCTCGCGCTCGCCTACGCGATCTACGCGGTGCTGACGAACGGCATGGGGCTCGGCAAGCCCATCGCCTTCGAAGTGATCGCCAACGCGGCCTGGTTCGGTCTTCCCGAAGTGACGACCCCGACCTTCAGCCTCAACGCGATTTCGCTCATCGCCCCGGTCGTCATCATCCTGGTCGGCGAAAACCTCGGCCACATCAAGGCCGTCACCGCGATGACGGGCCGCAACCTCGACCCGTACATGGGCCGCGCCTTCTTCGGCGACGGCTTGGCGACGATGGTCTCCGCCTCCTTCGGCGGCACGGGCGTGACGACCTACGGCGAGAACATCGGCGTCATGGCCGCGACCCGCGTCTACTCGACCCTCATCTTCCCGGTGGCGGCGGTCTTCGCGATCATGCTCGGCTTCTCGCCCAAGTTCGGCGCCGTCATTCAGACGATTCCGCAGCCGATTCTGGGCGGCACCTCGATCGTCGTCTTCGGTCTCATCGCCGTCGCGGGCGCCCGCGTCTGGGTGGTGAACCACGTCGACTTCGGCGACAACCGCAACCTGATCGTGGCGGCCGTGACGCTCATTTTGGGCGGCGGCGACTTCACCGTGCATCTCGGCAGCTTCACGCTGGGCGGCATCGGTACGGCCACCTTTGGCGCGATCATCCTGAACGCGCTCATGCAGGCGGGTGAACGCCGCTCGAAGAAGCAGAGCGAATAACCGCACCCCAAAGCGCCTTAGCAGAAAGGGCGGCCACCCCGCGGGGGTGCCGCCCTTTTTGTCTTTCGGAGAAAGAGCCCCGATCAGCTCACCGCACGCTCCAGGATGCGGCGCACGACCTCCTGGTCCTTCGTCTCGTAGGCCTGACGCAGAAGGTCCGCCAGGTGGGGCTGCGCGGCGACCGCCGGATGTTCGCCC
>NZ_JH605011.1:69937-70160 GCF_000250875.1 Sutterella parvirubra YIT 11816
TGGTCGTAGACGCAGCGCAGGAAGAGGCTCCCCGCTTCGGGCTCCTCAATCTTCATCGTGAAGCTCGAGGCGGGACGCGTCGCGTCGCCGTCGTTTTCGATGCGGACGGTCCCCGCGGCTTCGTTCATCGCGACGCGCTCGTCGAACGACCCCGTCTCAAAGCGGAGCGTGCGCGCCATGCGCACCGTGCCGTCCGCGTCGGTTTCAGAAGCGCCCAACGTCG
>NZ_JH605011.1:70176-77032 GCF_000250875.1 Sutterella parvirubra YIT 11816
CGACGGCGCCGTCGAGGTAGTCCTGAGGGTTCGCGACGAAGTCGGCGAGGCCCGCCCAAAGGGCGGCGCGGGTCACTTCGCCGGGGGCGCAGACGCGGATGATGTGTTCGTGAAAGACCATGATCGTTTGAAAAGATGGAAGGCGTCTCAGGCGTCCGCGTGGCGGCGGCTCTTCCCGCCCGTGAGCCGGGCTTCGAGCCACAGGCTGTAGCGCGAGATGATGAAGCTCGAGACGAAGTAGATGAGCGTCACGAAGACGTAGCCTTCGACGAAGTAGGCGCGCCACTGCGCGTCTCCCAAGGCAAGGCGCAGGCTCCCCAGGAGGTCGTACATCGACACCACGGTGACGAGCGACGTGTCCATGAAGCAGGAGAGCAGGCTGTTGACGAAGGCCGGAATGACGGCGACCAGGGCCTGCGGGAGAAGCACCGAGCCGTAGACCTGGCGCTTGGTGAGGCCGAGCGACAGGGCGGCCAAGGTCTGACCCTTCGGCACCGTCTGCAGGCCGCCCCTCACCGTTTCCGCGATGTAGGCCGCCTGGAAGAGCACGATCGCGAGGGCGACGCGCCAGAAGGCGTCCACACGCACGCCCGCGGGCATGAGAAGCGGAAAGATGAAGGTCGCGACGAAGAGCACCGTGATGAGGGGCACCCCGCGCACGAGTTCGATGTAGCCCGCGGAAACCGCCGAGATGATCGGCATTTCGCTGCGGCGCCCGATCGCGAGCAGAATCCCGAGCGGGACGGAAAGCGTCATGCCGACCAACGTCAGCACGACGGTGAGCGGGAGCCCGCCCCACATGTCGGTCGAGATGGACGAGAGCCCGAAGACCCCGCCCAGCATCAGGACGAAGAAGGCGATGAGGGTCGCGGCCCAACCGAGCGCGATGATGCGCGCCCCCCTGCGGTTCCAGAGGCCAGGGAGCGCCGTGACGCAGAGCATGAGGACGACGAGGATCGTCGCGGTCCCGGGGCGCCACTGCAGTTCGTGCGGGTAGCGCCCGAAGAGGATGAGGCGCCACTTCTCGTCGACGAACCCCCAACAGGCGCCCGACGCCTGACGGCAGGCTTCGAGGTCGTTTTGCCAAACGGCCGAGAGGACCGCCCAGTCGAGCGCCTTCCAGCCCGCCAGAAGGACGACCGCCGCGATGAGGACCGTGAGGACGGCCGCTCCGGGCGAGTAGAAGAGCTTCTGGCGCAGGATCGCGAGGAGGCCGGTGCGCGGTGCGTTCGGATGCGTCATTGCGGCGCCCTCATGACAAGCTTGTTGACCGCGTTCATCACGACCGCGATGAGGAGGTTCACCGTGAGGTAGACCCCCATGATGATGCAGATGACTTCGAGCGCCTGCGCGCTCACGTTGATCGTCGTGTTGGCGATGTTGACGAGGTCGGGGTAGCCCACCATGACCGCGAGCGAAGAGTTCTTCGTGAGGTTCATGTACTGGCTCGCCAGGGGCGGAATCGCAAGACGCATCGACTGCGGGAAGATGACGTAGCTCACGGTTTCAAGGAGCGTCAACCCCAGCGCCAGCCCCGCGTCCCACTGACCCGGGCGCACGGCGGCGACCCCGGCGCGGACGATTTCCGCGATGGAGGCCGACGTGAACATCGTGAGCCCCACCCAGAGGGCGAGGAATTCGGGCGTGACGGCGGCGCCCCCGCGCATCGAAAAGCGCGTGGCGACGGGTGCGTCCCACCCGAAGGCAAAGCCCACAGTGAGCCACGCGGCGAAGCCTGCGAGGACGAACGCCCCGGCGGCCGCGACCCCGGCGATGAGCGCCGGTTGGCGGCGAAGCGTCACCTTCCAGGCCCCGAACCCCGCGGCGGCGCCCACCAGCGCGAAGGCCGCCATGGCCCAGCCGCCCAGCTGGGGAACGGCGTAGAGAAGCCCGGTTTTGGAGAGATAGATCCAGTCCCCGAGACTCCACGCATCCCTCACCCCCGGCAGAAGCTCGGTGATGGTGAGGTAGATCGCGAGAAGAAGGACCAGAAGCGGCACGTTTCGGTAGACCTCCACGTGCGCGGCGCCCAGAAAGCGCAGCCCCGGGTGGCGCGAAATCCGCATCACCCCGACGACGATCCCGAGCACCGTGGCGGTGAGAATCGAGAGGACCGAGACGTGAAGGGTGTTGAGGAGCCCGATCAGGAACGCCCGCCAGAGCTGATCGGCGCTCGTGAAGGGCAGAAGCTTCTCACCGATGTCGAAGCCCGCGCGGCCGAAGAGGAACTCAAAGCCGTTGCGGATGTTCTTCGCTTCGAGGTTCTCCGCGACGTTCACGGAGAGCGCCGCAAGCACGCCCACCAAAAGGAGGATGAGCACCGCCTGCAGCGTGTACTCGCGACGGCGGCGGGCCTGCTCGCGTCGGCGCCAGGCCTCGTCTCCGGGAGTGGTCCACAAGCTGTCGCGCCAACGCGCGCCGAATCGCAGCATAGTCGGGTGGTGGTCTGAGAAAACAAGAGAGGCCCCGGAATCCTCCGGAGCCTCGGGCTTGTGAGAGGATCAGCCTCAGCGGATCGGCATGGCGTACATCAGGCCGCCTTCCGTCCAGAGCTTGTTGAGGCCGCGCGGCAGGTTGAGGGCGGAGTTCGGGCCGAAGTACTCGGTCCAGGATTCGCCGTAGTTGCCGACCTGCTTAATAATACGATAAGACCAGTCCTTGTCGAGGCCGAGCATGCGGCCCATGTCCTCGCCGGTGCCGATCAGGCGCTGCACGTCGGGGTTGGCGGACGTCTTGCGGAGTTCGTCGACGTTCGCCTTCGTGACGCCCAGCTCTTCGGCGCCCAGGAACGCGGCGAAGGACCAGCGCACGATCTGGAAGAACTCTTCGTCACCGCGGCGCACGGCCGGACCGAGGGGTTCCTTGCTGATCGTTTCGGGAAGGATCTCGTACTTCGTGGGATCCTGCGCGAGCGTGCGCATGCCCGCAAGGTCGGACATGTCGGTCGTGTAGACGTCGCAGCGGCCCGAAAGGAAGGCGCTCTGCGTCGCTTCGGTCGTGTCGAAGACGACCGTCTTGTAGGTCATCTTGTTCGCGTTGAAGTAGTCGGCGAGCGTCTTTTCCGAAGACGTCCCGGACTGCACGCAGACCGTCGCGCCGTCCAATTCCTTGGCGCTCTTCACGTTGATGTCCTTCGGGACGATGAAGCCCTGACCGTCGTAGTAGGAGACGGCGACGAAGACGGAGCCCTGGCTCGCGTCGCGGGTCATCGTCCAGGTCGTATTGCGCGCGAGCATGTCGACTTCGCCCGACTGGAGCGCCGTGAAGCGTTGGGGCGAGGCGAGCGGCACGTACTTCACCTTTTCGCTGTCGCCCAGAACGGCGGCGGCGACCGCACGGCAGATGTTGACGTCGAGCCCGCGCCACTTGCCCTGGCTGTCCGCGCTGGAGAAGCCCGGCGCGGAGGTGTTGACGCCGCAGAGCAGGTGCCCGCGGGACTTGATGCTGTCGAGAACGGCGCCGGCGGAGGCGGGAGCCGCGGCAACTGCGCCCAGGGCCGCGGCGACGAAGACGGGAAGGAGCTTCATGGGTGCTTTCCTCTCGAAGGGTGGCTGAGTCCGGTGGACGGCGCGGTCCCGCTCTAAGCACTTTTACCGAAGCGGCCGCTATCCGTCGAAAAGCCCTTGGTTGGGTCAAACATGGCCCTCTCAAGGTGCCGTTTGAGTGTAGCGCAAGAACCCGCGGAAACTCGGGCCCCTTCTGAGCCCTTCTCCCTAGAGTTCTTGCCCGAGCGGGAAATGAAAGCGCACAAAATCCACAGAAAACAACGCATTAGAGACGCGTGATAAAATTATTGGGTTCTTGTTTCCAAATGGCGGATGTATGACTTCTCTCCCTCAGGTGTTTGCGCTTTTCGGCCTGGTGTTGCTCAGTGCCTTTTTCTCCGCGGCCGAAATCTCCCTGGCCGCAGCCAGCAAAACCCGGCTCCAATCGCTTGCCGACGAGGGTGACCGCCGTGCCGGCCTCGTGATGGAACTCCAAAACCATCCCGGCCAATTCTTCTCCGCGCTTCAGGTCGTCATCAACGCCGTCGCCCTTTTGGGCGGCATCGTCGGCGACGCGGCCTTCTCGCCCTTCTTCTCGTGGGCGCTGGGGAGCGTCGTGCCTGAGGCGAACTTGAAGCACGTGAGCTTCGCGCTCTCGTTCCTGCTCGCCACCTCGCTCTTCGTCATCTTCGCGGACCTCCTGCCGAAGCGCCTCGCCATCGGCCGCCCCGAAGCGATCGCCATGCGCGTCGTGCGCCCGATGCGGATCATCATCCGCGTGCTGCGCCCGATCGTCTTCGTGCTGGAGCGCTTGTCCGACGCCTGCATCCGCTCGCTCGGGATGCCGACGAAGCGCCAGGAGACGATCACCTCGGAAGACATTCTGGCGAGCGTGGGCGCCGGCACCGCCGCGGGCGTGATCGCCCCGCAGGAAGAAGCGGTGATCCAGAACGTGTTCGAGCTTGAAAGCCGACTCGTTCCCTCCGCGATGACCCCGCGCGAAAACATCGTCTACTTCACGCTCGACGAGTCCGAAGACAGCATCCGCGCGAAGATCGCGACGGTGCCCTACAACCGCTTCCTCGTCTGCGACAAGGACCTCGATCATGTCGTGGGCTTCGTCGACTCCAAGCACCTCCTGCGCTGCGTCCTCGAAGAGAAGCCCATCAACTTCCGCGAAACGGGCCTCGTGCAGCCCTGCCAGTTCATTCCGGACTCGCTCACGCTCTCCGAAGTGCTCGACGTCTTCCAGCGCACGCACGGCGACTTCGCGGTGATCCTCAACGAGTACGCGCTCGTCGTCGGCATCATCACGATCAACGACGTGATGTCGACCGTGATGGCGGACCTCGTCACCACCTCGGACGAACTCCAGATCATCCCGCGCGAAGACGGCACGTGGTTGGTCGACGGCTCGACCCCGATCGACGACCTCGAGCACGCGCTCGGCATCGACGAGCTCCCCGAAGACTCGGCCTACGAGACCGTCGCGGGCTTCATGATGTACATGCTGCGCAAGATCCCGAAGCGCACCGACAAGGTGACGACGAACGGGTTCGCGTTCGAAGTGCTCGACGTCGACAACAACCGCATCGACCAGGTGCTCGTCACCCGCATCAAGACGGTGCAGGACGCCCCCGCGGAAGACTGACGGCGCTTCCCGCCCGATTGAAAAAGCCCCGCAGGACTCACCGGTCCGCGGGGCTTTTCTTCGTCGGAAAAGTCGATCAGCTCGACGTCTTCGCCGTCGTGCGGCGGCGCGTCGTGCGCTTCGGGGCTTCGGCCTTTTCAGCCTTTTCAGCCTTCTCCCCGGCCGCATCGGCCTTGGCGGCCTTCTCCTTAGGCTTACGCTCTTCAAACTTGAAGATCGTGCCCTTCTTCTCGTCGTAGACGAGGAAGGCCTTGAAGGCGCGGCCGGTGCGCTTCGAGACGAAGCCGTCCAAAAGCGGCGTCTTGCCTTCTTCAAGAAGCGCCTTCACTTCGTCCACGCTGATGTCGCGCTGCAGAATGGTCTTCCCGATCCTCATCGGGCACTTGGCCTGATCCTTGAAGGCGGTTTCGCAGACGTAGGCGTCCGCCGTTTCGTGGACCGGCGCGCCGCACTTCGGGCACTTCCCGATGACGGGCGTCTGCATGAATTCGTCGGCGTCGGGTTCGGGACGCTCCTCAAAGTCGAAGCGCATGCCCCATTCGCCCGTGTCGGCATCGCGCTCGAGGACCAATTCGCCCTCAAACGCGAACCCGCGCTTGCTCTGGAAGCCCGCGAGCGGCCCCACGTGGTGCGTCGCGAGCAACTCTTCGACCTCTTCGGGTTCGAAGACGCGCCCCGACGGGTGCTTCGTGAAGGAGAAGTAGCAGCCCGGCGTCGTGCAGCTGAAGCGGCGGTAGCCTTCGACGATCTCGCCGCCGCAGGCCGGGCACCGGTTCTTGCAGTGCATCGGGTTTTCAATCGGCACGCTGTCGCCTTCGTACTGCTTGGCGGCGGCGACGATGTTTTCCGTCATCGCGCGGATGTCCGCCATGAAGCCTTCGCTCGTTTCGCGGCCGGCTTCGATCATGGCGAGCTTCTTTTCCCATTCGGCCGTGAGGCGCGGCTGGGTGAGTTCGTCGATCTTGAGGCCCTTGACGAGCGCGATCAGCTGGAAAGCCTTTGGCGTCGGGACGAGCTCGCGCACGTCGCGGCGGAGGTACTTCTGGTCGATCAAGCCTTCGATCGTCTGGGCGCGGGTCGCCGGCGTGCCGAGGCCCTTTTCGGCCATCGCGTCGCGCAGCTCATCGCTGTCGAGCTTCTTCCCGGCGTTTTCCATCGCGGAAAGAAGCGTCGCGTCCGTGTAGCGGGCGGGCGGACGGGTTTCGTCCGAGACGGCTTCGACGGCCTCGGTGCGCACGCGTTCGTCCTGAACGACCGGAGGGAGGTCCGCGGACTTCTGCGAGCGGCCGGCGGGCTCCAGCCACCCGGCCTTCAGAAGGACCTTGCCTTCCGTGAGGAAGTGCTCACCCTCAACCTTGGTGATGCGGGTCGTGACGTTGTATTCGGCGGCCGGATAGAAGACCGAGATGAAGCGGCGCACGACGAGGTCGTAGATTTTCTGGTCGGTCTCATCGAGCGACTTCGGCAGCTCCCCGGTCGGGATGATGGCGAAGTGGTCGCTGATCTTCGTGTTGTCGAAGATGCGCTTGTCCTGACGGACCCAGCCGTTCGCGAGCACCTCGCCCGTGAACTTCACGTAGGCGTCGATCCCGGCCAACTTCTTCATCGTGTCCTTCACGGTGTCGACGTAGTCCTCGGGAAGCGCGCGGGCGTCGGTACGCGGATACGTGAGCACCTTGTGGCGCTCGTAGAGGCGCTGCGCGATCGCGAGCGTCATCTT